>JBFFGE010000183.1:0-8896 GCA_041557595.1 Alphaproteobacteria bacterium | reverse complement strand
GCTCTATCTTTATAGAATCGATCAACTTTTCTGCCTTTGATTGATTCCAGTTAAAGGCAGGTTGATCAAGCGCAAATCCCGAGCGAACCGGAACGGTTCGCGATGACGTATTTGCGTAAGAACCGAAAGATAGACCATTTCATATAAGTCGGTTTAAACAAGAAATGGTCCAGGTGGTTCGCGACAGCCCGGCAGACGCGTCGGAACCGTGGCGCCGATAGCGGGTGCCGACCGAATGCGGCAATTTCGCCGCCGTCACGGATTTGATATCGTCGCCGCGAACCGGCCCACCAGGAAAGCAATCCCGACCATGGCATCGCTGCAACCCGTCCGCGGAACCCATGACCTTTTGCCCGAAACCATGCGCGCGCACCACCGAATCGTGGACATGGCCCGGTCCGCGGTGGAGCGCTATGGCTATGAGGAAATCGCGACACCGATTTTCGAGTTCAGTCAGGTATTTCAGCGGACCCTTGGCGACGCCTCCGATATCGTGACCAAGGAGACCTATACCTTCACGGACAAGGGCGGGGATTCGCTGACCTTGCGGCCCGAAAACACGGCCAGTGTCGCCCGGTGTATCATTTCCGGCGGCCTCTTCCAGCAAACGCCGCTGCGCTATTTTTACGCCGGTCCGATGTTTCGGCACGAACGGCCGCAAAAAGGCCGGCTTCGCCAGTTTCACCAAATTGGCATCGAACTGGTCGGGCTGGCGCAACCGCAGGCGGATGTGGAAGTCATCGCGGCCGGCGCGCGCGTGCTGCAGCAGATCGGGGTATGGGACAAGACAACGCTGGAAATCAACACGCTTGGCGACACCGCGAGCCGCACTGCGTATCGGAACGTGCTGGTGGAATATTTCTCGGATCGCCGCGATGCGCTGTCGGAAGACAGCCGGGACCGCCTGGAGCGAAATCCACTGCGCATTCTCGATTCCAAGAGCAAGGACGACCGGGTAGTGGTCGACGGTGCGCCGTCTTTCCTCGATTACCTCAACGAGGAAAGCGTCGCTTTCTTCGATGCTGTCCGTTGCGGATTGGACGATCTCGGTATCGCCTACGTGGTCAATCCGAGGTTGGTGCGGGGCCTGGATTATTACGCACACACCGCCTTTGAGTTCGTCACCACCGAACTCGGCGCCCAGGGCACGGTGATGGCCGGCGGCCGCTATGACGGGCTGATCAAAACCATGGGGGGACCCGAGACACCCGGCGTCGGTTGGGCCGCCGGGATCGAGCGGCTGGCGCTGTTGTGCGAGACGCCGCCGCCGGCGCGACGGCCGATTTCGCTGGTTCCGATTGGCGCCGACGCGGAGCGGCGGGCGCTGGTGCTGGCGGAGGAATTGCGCGACGCCGGTTTACGGGTCGACCTTGCCTATTCCGGAAATGTCGGCCGGCGCATGAAGCGCGCCAATCGGGTCGCGGCGGCGGCCGCCGTGATGCTCGGTGAAGACGAATTGTCGCGTGGCGCCGCGAGTGTGCGCGACATGGATACCGGCGAACAGCAGGAGGTTCCTCTCGAAACGCTCGCGGATGCGCTCGAAATTTACCGGTAGCGCCACGATGCCGTCGCAGAGCAATGCCCGGATTTTTGTGGTTGGTGCGAATCATCGCTCCAGCACGGCCTTGCTGCGCGACCGATTGTTCATGGAGGAATCGCTGCTGCCGCAAATGTTCGGCCGCCTGCGCGCCGGCGGCCTGGACCAGGCGTTGATTCTCTCGACCTGCGACCGGACCGAAATCCAGGGCCTTCACGACAGCCCCGAAACCGCGGCCGACATGGTGCGCAACCATTTCGCCGCCATCGGCAATGTCGGGTACGCGGAAATCATCGACCAATCCTACGCGCTGTATGACCGGGAAGCGTTGCGGCACGTCTTTGCCGTTGCCTCTTCCCTGGACAGCCAGGTGGTGGGCGAGCCGCAGGTCCTGGGACAGGTGAAGGCCGGGCATCGCCTGGCCGGTGCGTGCGGAATGATCGGGCCGCAATTGGATCGAGTGATGCAATCGGCCTATCGCACGGCAAAGCGGGTGCGCAGCGAAACCGAAATCATCCGGCGTCCGGTTTCGATTGCGTCGGCTGCGGCGCAGATCTGTCAGGACCTTCATGGCGATCTGTCGGGGCGGGCGGGTTTGATCGTCGGGCTCGGCGAGATCGGCGAACTGATCCACGAACAGCTGCGCACGGCCGGCTTGCAGCGGGTGACGCTGACCGCCGCGTCGAGCCGGGCGGAAACCGTCGCGCGGCGCGCCGGCATCCACTTCCTTCCATTCGAGAGCTTGGGCGAGGCGCTGGCGGAGGCGGATATCGTGGTGAGCGCCGTCGGGGCGGGCCGCCATATCGTCAATCGGGCGGACGCGGAAGCGGCCTTGAAACGCCGCCGACGGCGGCCAATTCTCTTCCTCGATGGCGGTGTGCCGCCGGACATCGCGCCCGAGGTGGAAGAATGCGACGGCGCCTTCCGGTATTCGCTGGACGATCTGGAGCACGTCGCGCTGCAGGGCCGCACCGAACGGCAGGCCACCGCTGCCGCGGCCTGGCAAATCGTCGACGATGAAGTCGGATCTTGGTATGAGGGGCGCGCGGACCGGGAGGCCTCCCCGGTGATCGTCGATCTGCGAGAGAGGTTTGCGGCGGCGCGCGAAAAAGTGCTGCTCGATCATCCGGGCATCGATGCGGCGCGCGCAACCGAACTGCTGGTCAACCGTTTGCTGGACGGACCGAGCCGTGCATTGCGCGGCATGGCGCGGCAAGCGGAGAGCGATGCGGCGGAGGGCGAGCGCCTGGAGGAAATGATCCGTCGATTGTTTGACGATCCGTCGGACGATCCGTCGGACAGACAGGACTAAGGAAATGGATCTCGTTGATAAATTGCGGTCGGTGATAACGCGCCAGGAGGAGCTCACGGCGTTGATGTCGGCGGGCGATCTCGAGCCATCGGACTATACCGCCTTGTCCAAGGAATATTCCGAGATTTCGCCGATCGTTGCGAAGGCGAGCGAATTGCTCGATTTGCAGGCGGAGATGGCCGATCTGGCGGAAATTATGACCGATACCGATGGCGATCAGGAAATGCGCTCGATGGCGGAGGAGGAGTTCCGCGCGCTCAAGGCGCGACAGCCGGAATTGGAAAAAGAGGTGCAGCGCATGCTGCTGCCGAAAGACGCCGCCGACGACCGCAGCGCCATCCTCGAGGTGCGGGCGGGGACCGGCGGCGACGAGGCGTCGCTCTTCGCCGCCGATCTCTTTCGCATGTATCAACGATATGCCGAGGCCCATGGTTGGCGGTTCGAGCCGATCGAGGTCGCCGAAACGGAGCTGGGCGGCTTCAAGGAGGCGATTGCCGCGATCAATGGCGCGGGCGTTTTCGCCCGGCTGAAATTCGAATCGGGCGTTCACCGGGTTCAGCGCGTACCGGCGACGGAAAGCAGCGGACGGATTCATACCTCGGCGGCAACGGTTGCCGTGCTGCCCGAGGCCGATGACGTCGATATCGACATCGACGACAAGGATTTGCGCATCGATACCTACCGCGCGTCGGGCGCCGGCGGACAGCATGTCAACAAAACCGACAGCGCCATTCGCATCACGCATATGCCGACCGGTCTCGTGGTGACCTGTCAGGATGAAAAATCGCAGCACAAGAACCGGGCGAAGGCGATGAAGGTGCTGCGGGCGCGCCTGTACGATCAAGAACGGACGCGGCTGGAGGATGAACGCGCGGAGAACCGTCGCAGCCAGGTTGGATCCGGCGACCGGTCGCAACGCATTCGCACCTATAATTATCCACAGGGGCGGGTCACGGATCATCGGATCGACCTGACCCTCCACAAGCTCGAAAAAATCATGAACGGCGAGGAACTCGACGAAATCGTCGATACCCTGATCGCCGAAAACGAGACGGCCCGGCTGAGCTGACGGGTCCATTGCCGATGTCGCACCGGACGATAGAGAGCTGCATTTCCGAGGCCGCGGACCTGCTCAGCCACGCGGGGATCGAGGCGCCACGGGGCGAGGCGCGGCTCCTGCTGGCCCATGTTTTGGGAACCGACACCGGTCGGCTGATCGTCGAGCCCGGGCGTCCGGTTCCCAGCGCCGGGGAATTCATGGACCTTGTCCGGCAACGGGCGCGGCGCATCCCAATGGCGCAGATTCTCGGCCGTCGGGAATTCTGGGGCCTCGACTTTCGCGTGACCCGCGACACGCTCGATCCGCGACCCGACAGCGAAACCCTGGTGGAAACGGCGCTGGCGGTGTTGCGTGGATCGGCCGCCGAGGCGCCTTACATCCTCGATCTGGGAACCGGTACCGGCTGCCTGCTGTTATCGGTGCTCTGTGAAGTGCCGGAGGCCCGGGGATTGGGGGTCGATATTTCCTGTGCCGCTTTGTCGGTCGCCAGGGAAAATGCCGATGCGCTCGGTCTTGCCCATAGGGCCGGTTTCATCGCGGCCGATTGGGGGTGCGGCTTGAATGCGGCATTCGATCTGGTCCTGGCGAACCCGCCCTATGTTCGGCGGTGTGAAATCGCTGAATTGCAGC
Organism: Alphaproteobacteria bacterium; assembly: GCA_041557595.1. Lineage (GTDB taxonomy): Bacteria > Pseudomonadota > Alphaproteobacteria > UBA8366 > UBA8366 > JAOTYV01. The sequence goes on along the minus strand of JBFFGE010000183.1, from coordinate 4,357 downwards.
CCGAGGTTTCGCTCTTCGAGCCGCGCCAGGCGCTGGATGGCGGCGCGGACGGGTTGGCGTGCTACCGGCAATTGGGGCAATCACTATGCGATGTCCTGACGGCGGACGGGACGGCGGTGCTGGAAATAGGCGCGGGGCAGGCCGGCGATGTCGTTGAGATTCTTGGCGCCGCCGGACTGCGTCACACGGAAACGGTCAGGGATTTGGCGGGTCACGAACGATGCGTCGTTTTTCAGCGCGCCCTACCGTCTTGTTAACCAAAAAAAACTGTTGGAACTGGCGAGTGAACCGTCTAACTTCCTGTTGTTACCTCGTTGAAAGCGTCTTGGCACGTGGTGTCGAAGCATCCGAGGTAGAGCATTTCTTCGAAAGGGTATCTTTGGGAAGGCACGCATAGAGCGGCCGCCCGCAGAATCGCGGTGTGTATACGTCGATTCAGCCGTGAATTTCACCGAAACCAGCGTCGATGTGTAAGGAATGATGAAACAAGGGCAAGGCTCAAAACGCACGCGCGGCCGCAGCAACGGTCGCCGGGGTGGCAATCGACCGAATATGTTCGATAGCAACGGACCCAGCGTCCGAATTCGCGGCAACGCGCTTCAAGTTCACGAAAAATACCTGGGACTCGCGCGTGACGCGACATCGTCCGGCGACCGCATAGCGGCTGAAAATTACTACCAGCACGCAGAGCACTACTTCCGCATCCATTCCGCGGATTTGGAGGACCGGAACCAGCGCCAAAATGCGAATGGTCAGGGGGCCGAGGGTCACCGCCACTCCGAAGGTCAGCGGCACCAGGGCGGCCGCGACCAAAGAGCAAACGGCCGGAATGCTGCAAAAGGTGACGAATCCCATCAGATGCAGAACGGCAATCAGGCCCAGAACGGCAATCAGGCCCAGAACGGCAATCAGATCGAGAACGGCGAACAGCCCGTCACCGAGGTCGTGCCCCAGACCGAGATCGAATTGCCGGAACCGCCGGCCGTCGAGGCGGCCCCGCCGAAACCGCGCCGCAGAAAACCAGCCGCGCGGAAGGAACCCAAGGCGCGCACCGCATCGAATGGTGGCGATACGCCCGCGGGCGATTGACGTCGGTTCCGCTTCTTCAAGCCGCCGGTTCAGTCGATCGAACGCGGCGGGAGGGTCGGCCGGCGTCCGATGGCCTGAACGTGACGCACGTCCGGCGCAATCCGGGTTCAACCTTTTGCGAGCGGCCTTGACCCATTCCGCGTCATAGGGCTTCACTCGTGGGACATAGGACAATTTGACCCGCGGGGACGCCATGTCTGCAAAAGCTCTCACCGCCAAAGATCTGCGGCGCCCGACATTCGCGCCCGGCAGCGCGAAGGAAGGCGATGTCTTCGCCTTTTCGAGCCACCAGCGCGCGAGGGAAGCGCTGGAGTTCGGCCTTTGCATGAAGGATCCCGGCTTTAATATCTTCGTATTGGGGCCGGATCGGAGCGGCCGAATGACCGCGACGCTCGAATACCTGGCCGAGCACTTGTCCTGCCAGCCGCGGCCGAGCGACTGGGTTTACCTGAATAATTTTCGCCGCCGTCATCGCCCGAAGCCGTACCGCCTGCCCGCGGGAACCGGCCGCGCCTTTCGGGATCGCATGACCCTGCTGGTTGCGCAGTTGCGCGAAGCCTTGGGACAGGCGTTTACCGGGGACGACTATCAGAAAGAGCTGCGGGAACGCAGCGAGCGGCTGAACCGCGAAATCCAGCAGCAACTCGAAGCGCTCGCGAACGAAGCGCGCATGCATGGCCTGAACTTGGTTCAGACGCCCCAGGGCATGGTGGTCGCCGCCCAGGACGCGGCCGGCAACCCGGTGGCGCTCGACACCTTGCCGGAGTCGGAGCGCAAATCGAAACAGGAGAAGGCCAGCGACATCGGCGAGCGGCTGCAGGAAATTCATCGCCATGCGGCGAAACTGCAGGGTGAATTCGCAAAACAGATGATCGAGCTGAACCAATCGGTGGCCGATCATGCGGTTGGCGCATTGCTCGACGACGTTCAATCGGTCTATTCCGGCCATCGCGGACTGGCCCGTTGGCTGACCGAGTTGCGAAACGATATTCTTGAAAACCTGCAAATTTTCATGCCGGCCAATCCCAATCAGCCGCCCATGGCAATCGAGCCGCCGGAGCGGCGCTATGCCGTGAACCTGCTGGTGGATCACGGCGACAACCCGGTTCCGAACGTGGTCCTGGAAGCGAATCCGACATATGAAAACCTGTTCGGCAAGATCGAATACCGCCCGTTTCAAGGCGGTATGGATACCGATTTCAGCATGATTCGCGCCGGCGCCCTGCATCGCGCGAATGGCGGCATCCTGGTGCTGCGGGCGGAGGCATTGGCGCAGCACCTGCACAGCTGGACCTTCTTGAAGGGCGCGCTGCGCGACGGTGTCATTCAATTGGAGGAATTGCATCGGGCTCAGAGCGTGCCGATCGCCGGCGCGCCGCGTCCCAAAGCCATTCCGCTCGACGTCAAGGTCGTCATCGTCGGATCGCCGCATTGGTATTACACGTTCTTTTCGGCCGATCCGGAGTTTCAGACCTATTTCAAGGTCAAGGCGGACATCGATGCGAACATGGACGCCACTGCCGGGAATATAAAATGCTATGCGGGTCTGATCCGCAGCCATGTGGCGGCGCATGACGGGATGCGTTGCGACGATTCCGCGGTCGTTCGATTGCTCGGCACGGCGTCGCGATGGGCCGCCCACCGCCGTAAATTGACCGCCCAGTTCGAGTTGACCCGGGACGTCCTGACCGAGGCGGTCCAGTTGGCCCGGTTCGCGGGAGAAACTATCATTACCGCCGACATTGTCCTTGAAGCCCTGGTGCAGCGCAGACGCCGCAATGCGCGCATGGAGGACGGTGTGCATGAACAGATTGCCGACGGCACGGTGATGATCGACACCACCGGAAAGGCGATTGGCCAGATCAATGGTTTGACCGTCCGCGACGTTGGCGATCACCGGTTTGGCGGCCCGAGCCGGATAACCGCCCGCGCGACGCCCGGCCGCGAAGGCGTCGTTAATATCGAACGGGACGTGGCGATGAGCGGTCCGATCCAGCAGAAAGGCGTCATGGTGCTGCATGGATTTATCGCGGGTCATTTCGCCCGGCGGTTTCCCGTGTCGTTCAATTCCTCGATTACGTTCGAGCAGAACTACGGCGGCGTCGAGGGCGACAGCGCGTCCATGGCGGAACTACTGGTGGTGCTGTCCGATCTGGCGGCGGTTCCCTTGCGGCAGGACATTGCGATTACCGGTTCGGTCAATCAGCGCGGCGAGACTCAGGCGGTGGGCGGCGTCCAATACAAGATCGAGGGATTTTATCGGGCGTGCCAGAGTTCCGGCGCGCTGACCGGGACGCAAGGCGTGGTCATTCCCGCAGCCAATGCCGCGCACGTCATCCTGCGGGATCCGGTTGTCGAGGCGGTTGCCAACGGCCAGTTCCATGTTTGGGCGGTCAAGAATATCGAAGAGGCCATCGAGCTCTTCACCGGAATCAAGGCCGGCCGGCAGCGCGCCGACGGCGGCTATCCGTCCGACACGGTCTACGGCATGGTGATGGAGCAGCTGGAGCGCTTCGATCAAATTCTCAAGGAGCGGGCTTCCGCCAGTTGATCGGACCCTGTTTACGCGGCGATATCGCGCCAATCATAGGTCGCGCGTTTTCCGATCACGCCGCCATGCGTTCGGATCCAATCTTCGGCGCGGTTCCAGCCGATATCGTGCAGTCGGCATAGCGAGTCCCATTCCGGCTTTAGTTTGCTGTCCGGCGCCAGCGACGCGAGATCGCTTCCCCCATCGATATGGTGGAGCCTGGTTTCCCGGGCGCGCCGTCCGAGCGACAGGGGCAGGCTCCAACGGTTGGCTTGGGCGATGCGCTGCAATGTCTCGAGTTCTTGCATCAGAGGCGCCGCGAAGACATGGCTCGCGGTACGGATCTGGATTTCTTCGGCGGTGACCGGCAATGCCTCCACGCGGAGCGGCTCAATCCGGACGATCAGGATATCGGCGCTGCCGGGGTGCTCGATCAATGGCAGGATCGGCCGGTTTGCCGAATATCCGCCGTCCCAGAAATGCTCTCCGTCCAGCGCCACGGCGTGGTGCAGCGACGGCAGGGCGGCCGAGGCCAGGACATTGTCGATGCCGATTTCTCCGGTCTGGAAAATTCGGCCCCGGCCGGTGCGGACATTAGTCGCCGACAGGAACAGTTTGATCCGCCGGTTCCGGCGAAGCCGGTCGAAATCGACCAGATCGAGCAGAATTTCGCGCAGCGGGTTCATATCCCAAGGATTGAATTGGTAGGGCGAAAGCATGTGCGTCACGAGCTGCATG
>JBFFGE010000182.1:0-8996 GCA_041557595.1 Alphaproteobacteria bacterium | reverse complement strand
TAACGAAATCACCTATGTCCGAATGAGTTAACGTGACAATGCCGTATGACCTGGTGGAATATCCGCCGCGCCTGTGGAACCCGGATGGTGCGAAGAAAATCATCCATATCGATTTTCTGCCGGCGGAAACCGATTCCCGGTACACCCCGGAGGTCGAAATGGTCGGCGACCTTGCGCATGGCCTATGGATGCTGAACAAACGTGTCGCCCGCGATGGCGCGCCCGAATTCGATCTGACGTCCCAATTCGAGGTGCGCAGGCGCATGCTCGAGGATTTCGGTGAATATGCGGAAGACGATACGGAAGACACAATTCGTCCGCAAAAAGCGCTCTGGGACGTTCGCGAAGCGCTCGGTCCGTCGGATGTTCTGTTGTCCGGCGTCGGCGCGCACAAGATGTGGATCGCCCGATACTATCAGTGTCACGAACCGAATACTTGTCTGATCCCGAACGGGTTTTGTTCTATGGGCATGCCGTTGCCGGGCGCCATCGCGGCGCATATCACGCATCCTGACCGAAAGATTTTTGCGATCGCCGGGGATGGCGACTTCATGATGAATGTCCAGGAAATGGAGACGGCGCGGCGCCTCAATGCGGACATAACGGTCATGGTGTGGGAAGACGGCGGCTATGGCTTGATTGCGTGGAAGCAGGAGCAGGAATTCGGCGAACACACCGACCTCGCCTTCGGCAATCCGGATTGGCTCGGCCTTGCGGCCAGCTTCGGCTGGCAGGGCGAGTATATCGACAAATCACGCGATCTCCGCGGTGCCATCGACCGCGCCCTTGGCCAAAAGGGGCCGTCGCTGATTGTTCTGCCGATAGACTATCGCGAGAATATGGCGCTCACGAAGCGTCTAGGCGATATCGACGGCGCGTTGTAGCGCCCGGCGGGACGATCGTTCCAGGTGTCGAGCGCGGGCTACGGGCCAGATGGCGGAACCGGACTAACGGAACTCGGCGCCGCGACGGACGACGGCGCTTCCGCGGTTTGCTGCGACGTGTAGTTGCCCTGTCCGGCAATCAGGGTCAGGCCCTCGATCGCGAATTCCCGATCCATATAGTCGAACCATGCGCCATAGCTGACCGCGGCGCGGACGATCTCGATCCGCACCGGGCTATTCCGTTCCTTCGTTTCGGCGAGGTGACGGTACAGCGTGCGGACGCTGTCGTGGCGTTCGCCGTTCACCTTGGTCACCACGTCCCAGGGCGCGAAGCCGAGGCTATCGGCGGTCGATCCCGGTTCGACGTGATGCACGACCAGGCCGTTATCCGCCTCCATCACCTGGCCGTCCCGGATGACCCGCGGTCCGACGAGCATGCCGGAGACCAGGACGGCGAGGCGGTCGGTAACATACGGAGCCGGTTGCAAGCGGCCCTGGATCGTGCGCGATTCGCCCTTTCGCAGGATGCCGAGGCGGATGTCCCCGAGATTGCCGCGAAGCGCGTGAATCAGCTGCGCCTGGTTGGCGATCCGGTCCGATCGTCCGTTTGCGGTGACGATTTCATCGCCCGGCTGGAGCGGCAGTTGCGCCGGCGGCAGGTATGTCCGTCCGACGATGATGGCCTTGCGGTCCACGGGCGGGATGAGAAACGTGACGGGCAGGTGTGGCGGAGAGGGATTGCCGCCCGCCTGCAGGATATTCAGGATGCGGCACGCGAACACCATCGGGACGGCGAAATTGGTGTTCTGGTTCGATCCCCGGCCCAGACTGGCGGTATTGATGCCGACCACATGTCCGGATTTCAGGCTGATCAGCGGGCCGCCCGAATTGCCGGGGTTGATCGAGGCGTCCATCTGCAGCATGCCGGGTCCGTTGCTCGCCGTGGCCGAGATGATTCCCCGCGTGCCGGTGAAATCCAGCCCGAAGGGATGGCCGAAGGCGCCGATCGGATGACCGACCGGCGGATCGCGGCGGCACCCGAGCGGCGCGGCGGTCAGGGGACTATCGATCGCCGACGGATCGATTTTGAGAATTGCCAGGTCGAGATAGGGATCGACGTAGACCTTGCGCACGTCGACGAAGGGTTTTCCCTTGAAGGCGACCGTGACCGCCGCCGGCGAATGGCCGACCACATGGGCATTGGTCATGATCCAGCCCCGCTTGGCGTCGATAACGAAGCCGGCGCCGCTAAAGGAGCCTTTGCGATCCTCGATGAAGGCGGTGGTGATGCGGGTCTTGATCTTGACGGTGTAGGCCACGGCATTCCGGAACACCGTTTCGGCATCCAGCGCGGCGGCGGGGCCCGGTATGAATATCGCGCCAAGTGAAATCGCGCCGATCGCGCCGACCAGATGACGCCATTGGCGGGCCAGATTGCGGCCGTCGGATCGAGGCGCGTTGCATGGCGTCGGCATTCTCGGCCTCATCCCGAATTCATGAAGTGCTTGCCAGGCTAACTATGACTGAGTCTGATTAATACTTCTTAAATCGGAAATAAAGCTCGCATTTTGTTTGAAGAAAATTTGTGCGCCCCTAGCACTGCATCAATTCTATACTTACGCCATCGGGCGCGGACACGTAGCAGAGCTTGCTGCCGTTCGCGGATTCCTTCAATTCGACGGGAAATGTCACGCCTTTTGCGCGGAGCTTTTGGCAGAATGCTTCGAGGTCGCCCTCGTACAGGAAGCCGAAATGGTCGGTGCCCCATTCGTTATGGCTCGCGTAATCGTCGTATTGCCGGATGCCCGCGGCGTCGGTCGGCGCTTCGCCCGGCCGTTGGCCGCGAATGATGATCGTCTTGCCGCCAATATCGACGAAGATCTGCGGCGCGTTGCGCGACACCGTCTCGGCGGAGATCGTGGCGCCGAAGATTTTGACATACCATTCGGCCGATTCCTTCGGCGTTTTGCTGATGATGTGGATATGGTCGAATTTCAGCGCCGGATTGGTCATTTTACATCGCTTCCGAAATTTAAATGTAGCGCCGGTATTCTGCGGCCGTGGCCGCGCGCTTGCAAATGCGATGAAATTCGCGCGGTGCAACCAGGTCCGAGTGACACCGGCGGCGGGTGGCTTCATACTGCCGGCCGAACAAGAATGCGTACCGGGTCTTTCCCATGAGCATGCGAATCGCGGTTTTCGGAGCAGGCGCCGTCGGCGGTTATGTCGGCGGGCATCTGGCGCGAACAGGTCAGGAGGTTTGCCTGATCGATCCGTGGCCCGAGCATGTCGATACCATCAACACGGCGGGACTCCGGCTCGAAGGCACGCAAGGGGAGTATCTGGTGCATGTTCCGGCACTGCATCTGCAGGAAATGCAGCGGCTCGGCAAGGCTCCCGTCGACATCGCGATTTTGTGCACGAAGTCCTTCGACACCGAATGGGCGACCTACGCGATGAAACAATATCTCGCGCCCGGCGGGTATCTGGTGTCGATGCAGAACGGCATGAACGAGGAACAGATCGCCGCCGTCGCGGGTTGGGACCGCACCGTCGGCTGCATCGTCAGCACGATTAGCGTCAATTGCTACGCGCCGGGGCGCATCAAACGGTTCCAGCAGCCGGGCGGCATCAAGCACACGGTGTTCCGGGTCGGCGAAGTGCATGGGCGGATCACACCCCGCGCCAACGGCCTGGCCGAAATCCTCGGCCGGATCGATAGTGCGGCGGTAACGCCGAACCTATGGGGCGAACGCTGGACCAAGCTGACCACGAACAGCATCACGCACGGTATTCTGGGCGCGACCGGCCTCGACAACCGGTCGGTCTATCTGGAGCGCGGCATCGCGCACGCGCTGGGCATCAAACTGGCGGGCGAGGCGATCGCCGTGGGCCGGGCGCTGGGCTACGGCATCGGGACGATTCTGGGCATCGCGCCGGACGATTGGAGCGGCGCGGCGAACGGCGACGGGGCGGCGCTCGAGACCGTGCGGAATGGGCTCGCTCACTGGATGACCACGCTAACCGAACCGTCGCAATCCTCCGTCGGGCGCGACGTCACGCGGGGGCGACGCTCCGAAATCGAGTACACCAACGGCCTGATCGCGGCCAAGGGCGACGCGGTCGGCGTGCCGGCGCCGACCCACGCCGCGCTGACCCGGGTTATCCTGCGGATCGACCGGGGGACACTGCTGCCCGATCCCGCGAATATCGAGGATATTCCCTATTGAGCGCCCTATCCGGTCCTTTCAACTCGATCCAGGAGCGTTAACGATGCGGGCGATTGTGTGCGAAAAATTGGGGCCGCCGAGCGAACTGGTGCTGCGCGACCTGCCGGACCCGCCCGATCCCGGCGCGGGCGAGATCAAAGTCGCGCTGTCCGCGCGCGGCGTGCAATTCGTCGACGTCCTGATGGTGGCGGGCGAATACCAGACCAAGCCGCCGCTGCCCTTTATTCCCGGCGGCGAGGGGGCGGGCGAAGTGATCGCGGTGGGACCGGATGTCACGGCATTCGCCGTCGGCGACCCGGTGATGACGCGCCATTCGCCGGGCAGCTTTGCGGAGGTGGCGACGATTCCGGCAAGCGCCGCGCTACCGGTACCGAAGAATATGGACCTGATTCAGGCGGCGGGCTTCCGGTCGGCCTACGCCACCTCCTACCATGCGCTGGTGCAACGCGGCCGCGTGCAGCCGGGCGAGGTGTTGCTGGTGCATGGGGCGGCCGGCGGCATCGGTCTCGCCGCCGTTCAGATCGGCAAGGTGCTGGGCGCCACCGTCATCGCGACGGCCGGCAGCGATGAAAAACTCGCCGTGGTCAAGGCCAACGGCGCCGATCACGTGATCAACTACACCGACGGATTTCGCGATCGGGTGAAGGAGCTGACCGGCGGTCGCGGCGCGGACGTGATCTACGATCCGATCGGCGCCGGTGTCTTCGACGAATCCATGCGATGCCTGAACTGGGGCGCCCGGATCTTGATCCTGGGTTTCGTCGGCGGGCGACCTGCCTTGGCCAAGACCAACCTTCTGTTGATCAAGGGCGCGGCGGCGGTGGGCGTGCGCATGGGCGGCTTCAACGAGCATGAGCCGGAAACCGCCGCCGCCAATATGCGCGAGCTCGTCGACTGGGCCGAAGCCGGGAAGGTCACGCCGCACGTCTCCCACACCTTTCCGCTGGAGCGCGCCGCCGAGGCCCTGCAAACGATCATCGACCGCAAGGTGATCGGCAAATGCGTCATCACCAATTGAAAGCGCGGCATTGGAAATTTGTGGTTGGCGTCGCCTTTTAATTTGCAGATAGTCCGCAACCGCGATTGAGAATCGCTGGCCGAGTGCCTATCTTGTCAAGTATCTAAACACCGTTTTGGAACCGCCGACGCTCCATCGTGCCAAGTGGGACAAGGGCGGAAATTTTTGTGAGTTCACACGCGTGACATCTTCCGGCGACACAGCTTCGGCGGCGGGAACCGCCGACTCGGTTGCGACCGGTCGATCGCCGGTCAACGCGCGCGCCTACGCCGGCCTGCCGGTCGATGCGCATCGCGGTCAACGCGACGACTTTCAGATCCTGTGGCGCATTCTCCGACTGGCGCTTCGCCATCGCGGCCGTGTCGCGATCGCCGCCGGGGCGACCCTGGCCGCTGCCGCGTTTCAACTGCTCATTCCGCAATTGCTGGGTGATGCGGTCGACAGCGCGCTTGGATTGCTGAACGCGGCGAGCGCGCCGCCGGCGGTTGCGCGGGAGGCGCTGTTCTCCGCCGCCATGTTGCTGCTCGGCGTTTCGGTGCTGCGCGGCTTGTTTACGCTGGCGCACAATTATTCCGGCGAAGCGATCGGTCACCAACTGGCCTACGATCTGCGGCTCGCCTTTTACGACAAACTGCAGCGGCTCAGTTTTTCCTTTCACGACCGGGTGCATACGGGCGAGCTGATCACCCGCGGCATGCTGGATCTCGAAGGCGTGCGCATGTTCTTCAATACCGGCGTATTGCGGGTGCTGCTGCTCAGCATCCTGATCGGCGCCGGCGCCTGGCTGCTGATGTCCGCCGACCTGGTGCTGGGGGCGTTGAGCCTGAGTTTCGTGCCGTTCGTCGCCTGGAACGCCGCGACCGTCCGGCTTCGCCTGCGTCATCTGTGGCTGACGCTGCAGGACCGGCTGGCGGTGCTCAGCCGGATCATGGATGAAAACCTCACCGGCATCCGCGTGGTGCGCGCCTTCGGCGCCGAGCGCCACGAGTTGAACAAATACGCCCGCGCCTCGGATGAGGCGCTGGCGCTGTCGGACCGGCGCATCCGGCTGCGCGTCGCCTCCACCTGCACCATGACCTTTGCCTATTTCATCGCCATGGGATTGGTGTTGTGGGTCGGCGGGCTGCGCGTGCTGGACGGCACGATCACGGTCGGCAAGCTGACCGAATTCCTGGCCTTCATGACCATTCTGCAGCAGCCGGTGCGCCAACTCGGCATGGTGGTGAATTCCTTTGCCCGCGCCTCGACCTGCGGGGCGAGGCTGTTCGCCGTGCTCGATTTCGAATCCGAAATCACCGAGCGGGACGATGCCGCGCCGCTTGCGGTGTCCGACGGCACGGCGCGGTTCGACAATGTGTCCTTTGCCTATGGCGGCGAAGGCGCGCCGCCGGTGCTGCACGGCGTCTCGTTCGAGGTTGGCCGGGGCCGCGCGCTCGGCATCGTCGGTCCGCCCGGCAGCGGGAAGTCGACCATCGCCGCCCTGCTGGCGCGCCATTACGACGTCAGCGGCGGGCGCATTACCATCGACGGTCAGGACATTCGGGACGTGACGCTGGAGTCGCTGCGCCAGGCGGTGCGGGTCGTGCCGCAGGATCCGTTCCTGTTCACCTCGGCGCTGGACAACAACATCGCCTATGGCGATCCCTGGGTCGACGATGCGGGCATCGCCGACGCGGCGGCGCGGGCGCAAATCGGCGACTTTATCGAGTCGCTGCCCGAAGGATATGACACTCTGGTGGGCGAGCGCGGCGTCTCGCTGTCCGGCGGACAGAAACAGCGTGTCGCCATCGCGCGAACGGTGATGCTGGATCCGGTCGTCCTGGTGCTGGACGACTCCACCGCGGCAATCGACGCCGGGACCGAATTGCGCATCCGTCAGGCGTTGCAGCACACCGCCACGAACTGCGCGTCGGTCATCGTGTCGCACCGGCTGGGTACGTTGCGCCATGCCGACGAGATCCTGTTTCTCGAAGAGGGGCACGTCATCGAGCGCGGCAACCATGAGACGCTGATGCGGTTGGGCGGACGGTATGCGGCCCTGTACGCGTTGCAGTCGAATGACGGCGGCGGGGCGGAGCGGGATGATGTCGCGGGAGCGGCGGAATGACCGCGACGTCGCCGGATTCGATCAAGGATGGCGCGGACGGTCCGGGGATGCGGCCGCCGCACGCGGTCGTCGGGTCGCAAATCAGCCGCGACGAGGAAATGTTCGGCGCCGCCTATGACGGCCATGTGGTGCGGCGCTTCTTCGATTTCGTCCGGCCTTACCGGCACAAGATCTACATCGCCACTGCTGCCGTCCTGACGTTTACCCTGACCCAGCTTTCGGTGCCGTTGATCATCCGCATGACGATCGACGACGCGCTGCTGCCGGGACGCGGCGGCGAAGACGCCCTGCTCATAGCCGTCGCCGCCTTTGCCGTGGTCATCGTTATCAACTACGCGGCCAATCTGACGCAGGACCGGCTGGTCGCGTTGACCGGCGAGAAGGTCATTTTCGAAATCCGCCGTGCGATGTTTGCCCATCTGCAGCGGGTCGCGCTGGGCTTCATGGACAAGACCGAAGTGGGGCGCATGATGTCGCGCCTGCAGGGCGACGTGAATTCGTTGCAGGAATTTCTGGAAAATTCCATCACGGCCCTGGGTGACCTGGTCCTGCTGGTCGGCATCGTCGTTATCCTTCTGGTGCTCGATTTCAAGCTCGGACTGCTGACGCTTTCGGTTGTGCCGACGCTGTTGGTCGTGCGGTTGATCTGGCTGCCGCGAGCGCGGCAGGCCTTTCTCCGCGCGCGCGAAACCAATGCCGCGACCAATGGCGCGCTGGCCGAAGGCATTCACGCGGTGCGAACCGTCCAGGGTATGGGGCGCGAGACCGTGAATGCGGAACTCTATGGCGACAAGGCGCACGAAAATTTGCGGGCCCACCTGCGCTCGGCAAAATTCGCTCAGATCATGGTGCCGATTGTCGACACCTTGACCGGCGGCGCCATGGCGATTGTCGTGGTGGTCGGTGGCGCCACGGTGCTGGGCGGGACGCTGGACGTGGGCGTGATGGTGGCGTTTCTATTCTATGTGCAGCGGTTCTTCGATCCGATCCGCTCGCTGACGATTCAGTACAGCGTGATGCAGCGCGCCATGGCGTCGGGGCAGCGCATCTTCGAGGTGCTGGACGTACCGATCGCGATCGACGACCGGCCCGATGCCTACGATCCGGAAACCATCGCGGGGGCCGTCGAATTCCGCGATGTGACTTTCGGCTACGCGAAAAACCAGCCGGTCCTGAAGGACGTCAATTTCACGGTCGCGCCGGGCGAGACCGTGGCGCTGGTCGGGCCGACCGGCTCCGGCAAGACGAGCATCACCAGCCTGCTGCACCGGTTCTACGAGACCTGGGACGGCGCGGTGATGATCGACGGGCGCGATTTGCGGGACTATGCGATCTCGGCGCTGGGCCGCCATATCGCCATGGTCCTGCAGGACCCGTTTCTGTTTACCGGGACCGTGCGCGACAATATCCGGTTCCGCACCGAGGACGCCAGCGACGCGGATGTGGAGCGCGCGGCGCGGGTGGTCGGCGCGCATGACTTTATCGCCCGGTTGCCGCAAGGCTACGACACGCTGTTGGAGCAACAGGGCCGCAACCTGTCGCTGGGCCAGCGCCAGTTGCTGAGTTTCGCCCGCGCGCTGGTCGCCGACGCCAAAATTCTGGTACTCGACGAGGCGACGGCGAACATCGACAGCCACACCGAACGACAAATTCAGGAGGCGCTGAAACGCCTGCTCGAGGGCCGCACCGGCATCGTCATCGCCCACCGGCTGGCGACCGTGCGCGGCGCCGACCGCATCGTCGTCCTGCAGGATGGC
>JBFFGE010000181.1:0-9128 GCA_041557595.1 Alphaproteobacteria bacterium | reverse complement strand
TCCGCCTCATCCTCAAGTGGCTGCGCAAACTCTTGCGCATAATCATCGCCGCCATATGCGCCGCGATAACCCCGCAATCAGCGCTCAGAACCGCTTCTTAACAGGGGACCATTTAGACCATTTCTTGTTTAAATTGACTCCTATGAAATGGTCTATCTCTTGGTATTTACGCAAATACGTCGTCGCGAACCGTTTCGGTTCGCTCGGGATTTGCCCTAGCGCGCCGTCGCGTCAGGCGGCGCGAACCGGCGGCGATTACCGCAACAACGCGCCGAGGGCGCCCATGTCGCGGGCATTTTCGATGCCGGCGATCTCGGCGATTAGCGCGTCGACCGTGCCGTCGGGCACGACCGCACCGGCGGTATGGCGGAATTTTTCCGTGAGCGTCCGATCGCTCAGCGGGAATTCGGCGCTGCCCGTTCGCTGTTCCCGGCTCGCCGTCAGCGTCGTTCCGTCCTGCGTCTCCGCCTCGACATGCACCGTGTGACGTTTCGCGAGCCCGAGCGCATCGATCTTCGGGTCGTGTACGATGTCGATGCGTTTTAGGAGTGCCAGGGTGTCCGGGTCGGCGATCCGGTCCTCGGAGAACTGATCGACAAACACGTCGCCCGCCAGCAGCTTGGTCGCCGCGACGAAGTGTCCGTTCATCTGCATGCCGACGACGCCGAGCGGCTGATATTCCCATCCCGCATTCGTGAAACCCGCTTCGGACATGCGGATTGTCAGACGCTTCATCGTCTCGGCCGTCAGTCCCTGTTCCATCAGCGCGTCGAGGCAGTCGATCGTCGTGTGGGTGCTGGCGCAGGACGCATAGGCCTTGAAGCCGATCTCGTCGATATGCCAGCGCCGTCCGAGATCGCGGATCGGCAGCGACAGGTCGGCATTCGCGCTCATTGTCGACAGGTAGCCGCCGGACGGCGTTTCGATTGCGTCCCGGGCGCCGGTGAAGCCCCGTTCCGCGAGATAGCCCGCGACGACGCCGTTCTTGGCCGCCATGCCGCCGTGATAGCGCTTGGTCATCGCGCCCTTGCGCGCGGAATACAGGCCGGACGCTTCGGTCGCCGTGATGCCCAGCGCATCCGCCGCGGACTCGCCGCTCAGGCCGAGCAGATTGGCGACGGCCGCGGCCGCGGCGAAACAGCCATTCGTCGCGGTCACATGATAGCCCTTCATCTTGTGGGCGATGCCGGCGGCGATGCCCATCCGGATACCGGTTTCGTATCCCGCGACGATCGCGGTCAGGACTGCCTTTCCCGATTTGCCGCGCGCTTCCGCGACGGCGAGAACGGCTGGGATCGTAACCGCGCCCGGATGGAACATCGATTCCACGTGAACGTCGTCGATTTCGAAGCCGTGCACCGCGGTGCCGTTCACCATCGCCGCGTCGGCCGGACCCGCGCTGCTGCCGTGTCCCCACAGGCTGGACGGCCCGTCACCGGATAGATCCCGCGCGACGGCGGCGGCGATGCGGCCCCATTCCTGTTGGCCGCCATAGAGGCCGCACCCGATCGCGTCGAGCAGGCAGCGCTTGGCGTGGGCGATCGAGGCGGCGGGAATATCATCGAATTCGAGACCGGCGATCCAGTCGCCGAGAATTCGGGTAACCGGAGGTGCGTCGGGCACGGCATGCGGTGCGGCGCTCATGTGACGGTTTCCTGCAGCAGGGTCAATTTCGCGAGCGCGGTTTCGTCGATTGTCACGCCCATGCCGGGGCCGCTCGGCGGGCGGACATGGCCATCCTCGATCACGAAATCGGTTTCGGCGACCAACGGGTCCGGCCCGGCCACGCCGAGGCCGAAGATGAACTCGCCGGCCGGCATGCAGCGGTGCGCAGGCAGGCTGGCATAGAAGTGCGCTGCCGCCGCCGCTTCGAGCTGCGACATCACCGCGAGCCCGCCGATATTGACCAGGATGTTGGCGCCCTCGGCGATGCCGGCGATCTTGCGCGCGACGCTGAGCCCGCCGATGCGATAGAGCTTGAAGCAGAACACGTCGCACGCCTCGGCGCGGGCGAGCGCGTAGGCGTCCTGGACGCTCATCAAGGCTTCGTCCGCCATCACCATGACGCCGTCGGCGTTGCGGCGGATATGCGCCATGCCGGCCAGGTCGCGCCGTTCCACCGGCTGCTCGATGTAATCGAGCCGGTGGTCGGCGGCGGCGCGCATCGCCTGGATCGTCACCGGCACGCTCCAGGCGGTATTCGGGTCCATGCCGAGGCTCATGTCGTCGCCGACCGCCGCGCGCAGCTTGGCGAAACTGTCGACGTCGTGGCGCCAGCCCTTGGGCGATCCCGCCTTGAGGCAGGCCACCTTGATGCCGAATTCCTCCCGGCCCCGCAGCGCGTCGTCGATACTGCGCTGCGGGTCGTCATACATGCTGATCGACCATTCGAGTGGGAGGCGCGGCTGCGACAGCCCGCCCAGCAACTTGTGAACGGGCACGCCGAGCGCCTTGCCCTGGGCGTCATGCAGCGCGAAATCGACCAGTGCGCGGACTACCGTGTTGGCCGGCAGCAGCATGTCGAATTCGGCGAAAATACTCTCCAGATCGAAGATATCGCGGCCGATCAGCATCGGCCCGATGATCTCCTGGATCGCGCAGATGACACTCTTATATGTGTCCGGCATCGAATGGCCCGGCGTGGTCGGTCGAATCTGGGCGTCGCCGACCACTGAATCGGCATAAATCCGCAGAAATACGGGCTTTCCGAGCATCTGACCCGATTGACCGGTGTCGTAGGCGCCGTGCATCGTGGTGCGTTGCAGGCGCGCGGTATAATCGGTGACCCGGACTTCGATGCGATCGATTTTCATGGCGGCGGCCTCAGTTGAATTCGGCGCGGGCATAGAGCTGGACCGCGTTGTCCCAGAACAGTTTTCGTTTGCGTCCCTCCGACATATTCCAGCCGAGGACGGTTTCGACCGATTTCGGGAACCAGCTTTCGCCATGCGGGTAGTCGGAAGCGTACATCAGGATGTCCTCGCCCAGCAGGTCGATCACCGAGTTGGTCAGCGCCTCGCCTTCGGGAATCTCGATGCTCTGGAAGTAGCGGCCGGAGCGGACATAGTCGCTCGGCATCATTTTGAGGTCGTCCGGCAAAGCCGAGCGGATCGTGTGGGCATGTTCGTCGATCCGCGCCATCCAGAAAGGCAGCCAGCTATGGCCGGCCTCGAGTGTGCCGATGCGGAGTTGCGGATAACGGTCCATCACGCCGCTGCCGATCAGCGACGCCATGTTGCGCATGCCGCACCAGGGATGCGAGGCGGAGCGTTGCAGGAAAAGGTTTTCCCAGTTGTCCGTGCCGCCGGGCGCATAGGGCGGCATGACCGTGAAAGTGTGCAGGATCACCGCGAGGTCGTGGTCGGCCGCCGCCGTCCAGACCGGTTCCAGATCGGGATGGTCGAGCGGCGTTTCCTTCAGCGCATAGACCATGACGCCCCACGCCCAGCGGGATTTTCCCCACTGCTTAATCTCCGCGACCGAGGCGTCGACGTCGCGCGCCGTGCACAGGATCACCCCGCCGAGCCGGTCCGGATAGGCGCCGCAATACGCCTCCATCCAGCGGTGATAGGCGCGGTACATGGCGGTCTCCAACGACACGTCGTCGGATAGCGTCCAAGTGCCGAACCAGCCGGACGGCAGCGTCAGGTTCACGTCCACGCCTTCGAGGTCCATGTCGGCGATTCGTTCCGCCGGGTCGTCGTCCACCCTGGGCGACGGTTCGCGGCCCTTATGCGCGCCGGTAAACCCCGCCATGTAACCGCCGGGCGCCTCATCGGCCTTCGCGGTGCCGAGCTGTCGGCGATAACGCCGTTGGCCGCGGGTATAGGTGACGTGGCCAGTGCGATGATGGGCCTGTTTGTACTGTTCCCAATCGGCGAGCATGTCCTTCGCCGCCGACTCGAGATGCGGATCGAGGATATCGACGAAGGGACCCACATGGGTGTCCGAATCGAAAATTTTGAAGCCGTCGCGCGCCATCTGCACCTCCCGCCGCTGCTTGCTCGCTCCTAGACCATTTCCTGTTCAAAGTGACTCAATTGAATTGGTCTATTTTACTTGGGCAAATTCGCCGTCGCGAACCGTTTCGGTTCGCTCGGGATTTGCCCTAGGGCTCTTCGTTCTCGCCGCCGTCGGTCGGCCGGTATTTGGCCAACGCCGCGTCCGAGAAATACCGTTCTTCCAGCATCCGCTGCTTGTCCAGACCCTCGCCATCCGGCCCGACTACGGGAATCGGATAGGGGTTGTCCTTACGCTTCTCCGTGAATTCGTCCCACGCATCCATGCCGCGGGTTTGGAAATCCTGCATGAAATCCCACAGCGCCGCCCAGGTCACGTGATGGGTGAAGCCGGGATACCAGGCGATCGTTACGCCGAGCGCGAGATGTTCGTCGAGCCCGAGGAAGCGCGGCAGTTTGCCCTTCATGAAGGAAAAGGGGCCCTTGACCGCGGCGCGAGCCTGCTCGATTTCAGCGGTCGAGTGGGGCGATTCCAGCTGCACCCAATCGACGCCCGCTTCCTGCTCGTATGCGGACAGCCGGGCGAGGCAGTCGTCGAGCCCGCCATTGGCGGCATCGCGCGCATAGCATTGCGCCATCACCACGAAATCCGGGTCCAGCTCGTTCTTCATGTCGACCGCGGCGCGATAGCGCGCGATTGCCTGCTCCCGCGGCACCACTTCCATGCCGGCGCTCTGGGTCTTGCGCTTGCCTTCGATCGGCTGGTCGTCGATACGCACCCCGGCGATGCCCGCGCGAATGCAGTCTCGCACCATGCGCCGCACCGCCATGACGCCGCCATGCCCGGTGTCGCCGTCCATGATGATCGGGAACCTGACGCTGTCGGCGATCCAGCCCGCGATGGTGACGCATTCGTTAAGGGTGGCGGTGCCGACATCGGCGAGGCCGGTATAGGTGCCGACCACGCCGCCGGTGCCGACGAAGCCGCATTCCGCGCCGGCTTCCTCCATGATCCGGGCATGGGCCGCGGTCGGCGGATGCAGCACCACCAGCACCTTGTCCTTACGATGGATGAGGTTCTGCAAGCGCGTCGAAGGTTTGATTTCCCGGCTCATGCGTCGGCTTTCACGGACAATGTCGGCATTCATTGTCCCGAACCGGTTGCCCGAGCGCAAGGCCGGGCGGTTCCGCGACGCCGGCCTCGATCAACCTGCCCTTAATTCGAATCAATTAAAGGCACGCTGCTCTACGGGATTTCCGCCAATCCGTCGATACGGCGGCGGCGCAGGATCAGAAATACCGACAAAGCGGTGAGGGCCCAGAACAGGATGCAAATCCCGTTGCGGACAAAGATATCGAGACTGCCACCCGACAGCAGCAGGGCTTGTCGGAAATTATCCTCCAGCAGCGGGCCGAGCACGAAGGCGATCAGAAAGGGGGCGGCGGGGACATTGGCCCGAAGCATGCCGAAACCAAGCAGGCCGACGATAATCATGACCAGGATGTCGAACAGGGTGTTGTTCACCGCGTAGCCGCCATAGACGCAGAGTACGAGGACGATCGGGAACAGGATATCGTTGGGAATCTGGGAGACCCGGCTGAACAGCCGGATTGACGACTTGCCGACGATGAACAGAAATACCGAACTCATCATGATGCCGATGAACAATCCGTAGACCAGGTCGATGTTCTCCTGGAACAGGAGCGGCCCCGGCCGCAGGCCGTGGATCATGAAAGCGCCGAGGATGACCGCCGTGACCACGTCGCCCGGCACGCCGAGCGCCAGCAGCGGGATCATCGTCGAGCCGGCCACCCCGTTATTGCCCGCTTCGGCGGCGGCCACGCCTTCGATTTCCCCTTCGCCGAATCGCTCCGGCGTGGGCGATGTCCGCCGGGCCTCGCTATAGGACAGGAAAGCGGAGGGCGCGCCGCCGATGCCGGGGATCGCGCCCAGCACGACGCCGATCGCGCTGCCGCGAATGATGCTCTTCAGGCATCGCCGGAATTCGGCGAATGTCGCATGACCGCCGCCGAGGGATTGTACCTGGTCGGTGCTGCCGCGCCGCTTGGTGTAATGGTTGATGATCTCCGGCAGGGCGAACAAGCCGATCAACACGGGAATGAAGTTGAGCCCGGCCATCAATTCAACTTCGCCGAACACGAACCGGTTGGTGCCATACACCAGATCCAGCCCGACCGTCGCCAGAAGCAGCCCCAGCCCAGCCGAGATCAATCCCTTCGTCATATTGTCGCTGGAGATTCCGGCGATGATCGTCAGCGAGAAGACGATCAGTGTGAAGAATTCCGGCGGGCCGAACCGCAAGGCGAAGCTCGCGAGGAAGCCGGCAAACAGGATCAGCGACAGGTTCGAAATGAAATCCGCCACGCAGGACGCATAGAGCGCGATGTCGAGCGCCTTGCGCGCCTGACCGTTCTGCGACATCGGATAGCCGTCGAGCACGGTGCACGATGCCGCCGGCGTTCCGGGGGTTTTGATCAGGATAGCGGTGATCGAGCCTCCGTAAATGCCGCCTTTATAGACGCCAAGCAACAGCAGGATGCCGGTGACAGGATGCATGGAGAAAGTGAAGGGAAGGGTCAGCGCCACGCCCATGGTCACCGTCATGCCGGGAATCGCGCCGATAATCGTGCCGATCAACACTCCGGCGAACAGCGCGAAAATCGTCTCGAAGGTAAAGACCAGCGACAACGCGGTTTGCAGATGCTCGACCATGGCGGCTTAACCCAACATCTCTTCGAAGATGCCGACCGGAATGGAGACCTGCGCGACCTCCTGAAAGAAAAAATACAGGCCGATCGGGACCAGGATCGCCAGCGGCGCGACGATCGCGATCCGCCGTTCGCCCGCAAGAAGCGTGAAGGCGATCATTGCCAGGATGGATGCCGCGACCAGCCCCAGCGCTTCGAGCACCGCATAATAGACGAACAGCAAGGCGACCGCGGCCAGCGTCTTCGGAACGGGACCGAGGCCGGGCCAATCCTTCGACGATGCGGGCGCGTCGGGAGTCCCTGTCGATTGCGTCGTGTGTCGCCATAGCGTGTGGCCGGTCATCAGACCGCCAAGCAGCAGCAGAAGATATCCGAGAACCGTCGGCCAGAAATTGGGTGATAGCGCCGAGACGTCGACTTGTCCGGGGCGATCGACGCCATAGGGCACCAGCAAGAGAAGCACGGCCAAGGCAAAAGCGACCACGATGCCGCCGGTGATCAGGTCGTTCCTGATGTCAGGGTGCATCGGAAACCCGGCCGCAGCGTATTGGGAACACCACCATCGATCGACGTTCAAAATCGCGGCCATACTCCCCGCCTCGCGTGGGGCAGGGAGCGCGGCGCGGTTTTGCTACTTCTTCTTCATTACCATGCCGACCTTCTTCGCGACGGCATGGAAGGTTTCGTACTGGGTCTTCGCGAATTTCTCGGTATCCGCCGGCGACATGATCGCCGGAATCGAACCGAGCTTCCTGGTCATTTTGTTCCAGGATTTATCCGTCTTGATGCTTTGAAGCGCGGCGGTCCATTTTTCGACAACCGGCTTCTTCATTTTCGGCGGGCCGTACAAGGCGCTCCAACCGACGACCACTTCGAGATTCTTGTGGCCCAGCTCGCCCACCGTGGGGACGTCGGGAATCGCCGAATACCGGTCCGGCGTGGTGACGCAGAGCGCGCGCATGCCGCCGGAACGGATCTGGCCGATCACGCCGGACAGGTTCTGGAAGAACATATCGACATGACCGCCGGCCAGCGCTGCTGCTGCCTTGCCGCCGCCCTTGTAGGGGACATGCGTCATCGCGTCCGCCGGCAGGCCGAACTCGTCCAACAGCATGACCATCGCGATGTGCGGCAAGGTGCCGACGCCGCCGGTCGAATAGGTGAGTTTCTTGCCGGCTTTCAATGCCGCCTTCGCGCCGGTTTGGATATCTTTCAGCGATTTGAACGACGACTTGCTGTTTACCACCAGCACGAATGGATTTTTCTCGAGCAGCCCGAGGAAGGTGTAGTCGTTCCATTTGTACGGGATATTTGGATTGATCGCCGGTACCCCGGCCTGCGAGCCGACACGCGCCAACAGCAGCGTGTATCCGTCGGGCCGCGAGCGCACGACGTAATTCGATCCGGTAACGCCGCCGGCGCCGGTCTTGTTGCTGACCAGAATTCCCTGGCCGATATAGGCCGGTGCGGTCGACGCCAGAATGCGTGCGGCAAGATCCGCCGCGCCGCCGGAATCGTATGGCGAGATCAATCGAATCGGTTTCTTCGGGTAGTCGGCGGCGAAGCTCGCGGTGTCGCCCGATGCCATGACCGCGGCGCCGATGACGGCGCCGGCCAAACCGAGCAGGAGTCGTTTTATTCGCATCGTGTCGTCCCTCCCTGGAGAAAATATTTTTGTTCGTGTCGCGATACTATCGCGAAACCAAGACAAGAACCGGTTGTCCGGTTTTTGCGCGTCCGAATGCGGGAATTCGATTGGCTCTCTAGAATAATCGCGAATTTCCACCTCATCGGATCATATTTGGAACGAGAAGTCTCAATTGTTGGATGTTTAGCTTGGCCTTGCGGCGGTCGAGCGTCAAGTCGGGGCGCCATCGTGCCGATGCCCTGTCACGTCACGGTCGCAGGATAATTTTAGCCGCGGCGGTGCGGCCGGAGTCGAGATCGCGGAATGCCGCGGCGCCGTCGGAAAGCGGGCGTTCCTCGATCCAGTCGAGCGCGCCCAGCCTGCCGTCGTGAAGGGCGGCGAGCGAGGCCTTCAAATCGGCCTCCGTATAGGTGTAGACGCCGACCATGGTGATCTCGGAGAGCGTCAAGGTGCGCGCATCGAAGTCGCCGGCCCAATCTTGCAGCCCGATATGCGAAATGACGCCGCCGGGACGGACTGCCTTGATCGCGGCGGCACGGGTGACGGTGGCGCCGACAGCATCGAGAACCACATCGGCGCTGGCGTCGGCGGGCGGCGTCGCGAGCGGATCGAAAGCGTCGAGACCCGCCGCCCCCGCGGTCTTGCGGCGCAACGGATTGGTCTCGGCAATGCGAACCTCGCGCGCGCCCCAACTCTTCAGGATCAGCGCGCCCAGAAGGCCGACCGATCCGCCGCCGATGACCAGGGTGCGAAGATCGCCGATCGGGCGCCAGGCGGCGCGCGCCGCCAGG
>JBFFGE010000180.1:0-9282 GCA_041557595.1 Alphaproteobacteria bacterium | reverse complement strand
GCTTCGCCAGGCCCAGCATATTGATGGCACCGTGCACCGACGTCTTGGTCGTCTGCACCGGATCGAACTGGTAGTGAACCGGCGATGCGGGGCAGGCCAGATTGTAAATCTCGTTCACCTCGACATAGAGCGGAAAGGTCACGTCGTGCCGCACCACTTCGAAATAGGGATTATCGAGTAGATGGACGATGTTGTCCTTCATGCCGGTGAAGAAGTTATCGACGCACAATACGTCGTGGCCTTGCGCCAGCAGCCGTTCGCACAGATGCGAACCGAGAAACCCTGCGCCGCCCGTTACCAATATTCTCTTACGCACTATCCCTGTCTCCTTCGCAATATTCGTCTCGGCGCCGCCGGATAAAAGCCATGTGTCGCGGTCGAATTCGATTCAAAATGGATTTTCCAGGCCGCTTGCGGCGAGATGCCGTGCAACCGTTTGTTTGAGCCTGTCGAGGCCGTCCTGATCCTGCGATTCGCAGCGCACGACCAGGGCATTCTGAGTATTGGACGCCCGCACCAGCCACCAGCCGTCCGCGCTGTCGACGCGCAGCCCATCGATATCGTTGTATTCGGTGCCTTCCGAAATCAGCCGCGCAGTCACTTCCGCGACGATCGGCGCCTTCCGCTCTTCCGCGCAGGTCACTCGGATCTCCGGCGTGTTCAGCACGGCGGGCAGCGAATCGCGGAATTCGGCCAGGCTCTCCGTGCCGTTCGCGATGATGTTGATCAGCCGAACCGCGCCGTACAGCGCATCGTCATAGCCGTAATACCCGTCAGCGAAGAAGATATGGGCGCTCATTTCGCCGGCGAGCGCTGCGCCCTCTTCCGCCATTTTCGATTTGATCAGGGCGTGCCCGGTCTTCCACATCAGCGGGCGGCCGCCGGCCTTGGCGATTTCGTCGAACAGGACCTGGCTGGCCTTGACGTCGGCGATCACGGTCGCGCCGGGGTTGCGCGACAGCACGTCGCGCGCCAGCAGCACCATGATCTGGTCGCCCCAAAGGATCCGCCCCTGGCCATCGACGATGCCGAGCCGATCGCCGTCGCCGTCGAACGCAATCCCGAAGTCGCAGCCGCGGCTCCGCACGGTTTCCTGAAGTTGGACCAGATTCTCCGGCACGGTCGGGTCGGGATGGTGCGCCGGAAACGTGCCGTCGATCTTTTCATTCAGCAGAATGTGGTCGCCCGGCAGATCCCTGGCCAAGGCGGTCAGCGCATCGCCGGCCGCTCCGTTGCCGGCGTCCCAGGCGACCCGTAACGGACGGCCGCCGGTGTAATCCTGCACCAGGCGGGCGATATAGGCCGCCTGCAGCGACCGCTGCGTCACCGTACCGGCGCCGCTCTCGAAGTCTCCGGCGGCAGCCATGCGGCCCAAGGCGGTGATGTCATCGCCATAGAACGGCTTCTTGTCGATCACCAGTTTGAAGCCGTTGTAGTCGGGCGGATTGTGGGAGCCGGTAACCATGATGCCGCCGTCGACACCTTGGGTATAGGCGGCAAAATAGAGCATCGGCGTCGGCCCGAGGCCGATGCGCATCACATCGACGCCAGCGGCCGCCAGCCCGTCCACCAGCGCCTGTTCGAGCGCCTGCGAGGACAGACGGCCATCGTACGCAACCGCCACCGAGCGGCCGCCGCGGCGCCTCAGAACCGTGCCGAAGGCCCGGCCCAGTGCTCGGGCGTCCTCTTCGCCAAGCGTCTCGCCGACCACGCCGCGAATGTCATATTCGCGCAAGATCGTCGGATGGAACGAATAGCCGAGCCCGGTCGCGGGCGCCAAAATCGATGAAGTCTGCATATCTCTTTCCCCGTATCCAGGCCGTTAACCGCCGACTCGCCGATTTCGCGGCGCATAGGCAACTGCCGAATATCCTTATTGCTTAGCCCGATCCCGGACCGCTTGTGCTGATACTTTGGAGTAGGTCCTTCGAGGTAAAGCACGATTAGAGTTGGCCCTGAGAATCATCTTTTAATGAATTGTAATTTCTTTATTTTTCTCTTTTGCAGTCGAATTTTCGAATGCCTTCACGCGCTGAAACAATTGTTCATAGGCCGCCAATAAAGGCGGTTCCGAATGCTGCCAGACAAGCTTGTCGCGAACCCGTGTGCGGCCGTATTCCGCCATTTCCGCCCGCTCTTCCGGGCTCTCCAGCAAGGCGTCGATTTCCGCCGCCATCGCCGCCTCCGAATTCGGCTCGGCATACCGCGCGGCCGCCTGAGCGGACACCTTATGCTCGGTCAGATCATACGCCACGATCGGCAATCCGAAGAACATATATTCCATGATCTTGTTCATGGTACTCTTGTCGGACCAGTCGGTTTTCGGATCGGGATCGACCGCCAGATCGGCCGAAGACAGGATGCGGCACAGATTCTCGTCGCTGACCCGGCCGGTGAAAGTGCAGAGATCGCCGACGCCTTCATCTTCCGCGTATTGGCGGATCAGCGGCTGTTCCGGGCCGCCGCCGACGAAGACGACGTGAAAATCGGTGCGGCCATGCTCATCGCGGAGCCGTTTCGCCACCCGGACCAGATGGTCGACGCCGTCCTGCTTGCACATTTCGCCGAGATATACGAGCACGTGTTGCTTGCCGTTCCGCCAGGCCGGGTCGGGCTCGTAGACCTTGAACCGGTCGACATCCGGACCGGACCGCACGACCAGGACCTGGTCGGGGTCCATGCCGCCGCGCGCGACGGCAATCCGTTTATGGCTCTCGTTGGTCGTGATCACCACATCGGCGGTGCGGAAGCTCATCCGTTCGAGGAACAACAGGCCCCGATACATGGCGCCCTCGGCACGATCGAATTTGGCGGCGTACATTTCCGGCGACAAATCGTGATGATCGAACAGAAACCGCTTCCCGAAGAGCCGCCAAAAGCGCGCCAGCAGCCAGAACGTCTCGGGCGGATTGCAGGCATGAATCACATCGAATCCCGGCCCCTGAACCGCCACGCGGACGGATTTCATCGCGGTGCGCAGGAAGCTCCAGGCGAATTCCAGGATGAAACCGAGCGCGCCCTGCGCCTCGAATGGCAGGGCATATCGATGAATATCGACGCCTTCCAGGGTCTCGAAGGACTCGTTGAATCCCTTCGCCTTCGGGCAGATTACGCTGACCCGATAGCCGGCCTTGGTGAGCGAGGTCGCCTCGAGCCAGACCCGCCGGTCAAACGGCACCGGCAGGTTTTGCACGATGATGAGGACGCGCCGCATTTTACTACCAACAGATGCCATTGTACCCGCTGCCTTGAGTCTCGCCCTCGGCGATCCGCACCAGATCGATGACCCGGCGGCTGTCGTTCAATCGTCCGACGACTTCCGAGAAATAGGTGTCGTTGTTGCCGATCACGATCGGGCCGTCCTGGTTGACCACCTCGTCCACATCGTCGACCAGCAGATTGGCGATATGCGGCAGGTGTTCGAAGACATAGGCCCGGTTGGCGCCGACCAGCCGGCTGAGATTTACGTTGCGATCGAAGATGCGGATATCGTGCCCCTTGCCGAGCAAGCGCTCCACCAGTTCGACAACCGGGCTTTCGCGGAGATCGTCGGTACCCGCCTTGAAGCTCAACCCGAGCACGCCGACGCGGCGCTCGTTGAGATCGAGGACCATTTTCAGCGCGCGATCGACATGACGCTCATTGCTGGGCAGGACCGAATTCAGCAACGGCAGGTCGAGGTCGAGATGCCGCCCCTTGTACACCAACGCCCGCACGTCCTTCGGCAGACACGAGCCGCCGAAGGCAAAACCGGGACGCAGGTATTTGTCGGAAATGTTGAGCTTCCGATCCTGACAGAAGATGTTCATCACCTCGCCGCCGTCGATCTCCAGCGATTTGCTGATGCTGCCGATCTCATTGGCGAACGCGACCTTGACCGCATGCCAGGAATTGTCCGCGTATTTCACCATCTCCGCGGTTTCGAATTCGGCGCGGATCACCGGGACCGCAAAGTTCGCGTTGAGCTCCTCCAACATAGCGAAGCTCCGATCGTCCGAGGTCGCGACGACGATCTTCGGCGGATTGTAGAAATCGTAGACCGCGGTCCCTTCCCGCAGGAATTCCGGAAAGAAGCCGACACCGAAATCTTCGCCCGCGCGCTTGCCCGAGGTGCGCTCCATCGCCGGGATGACGACCTCGCGAATGGTTCCCGGCAAGACGGTGCTGCGGATCACGACGGCGCTATAGGCGTCCTTTTCCTTCAGCGCGGCGCCGATGTCCTCGCACACCCGCCGGATGAAGGTCAGGCCCAGATTGCCGTTGGACTGACTGGGCGTGCCGACACAGACAATCGCAAGATCGCTTTCCACCACCGCCATCGCCGCATCGGTCGTCGCCCGCAGGCTGCCTACATCGACCGCCTCAGCGATCATCTCGCCAATTTCCTTCTCGATCACAGGGGTTTGCCCGCTGTTGATCAAATCGACCTTGGCATCGTTGGCATCGACGCCGATCACCGTATGCCCTTCCTTCGAGAGGCAGGCGGCGGATACCGCGCCGACATAGCCGAGGCCGAAAATTGCGATTTTCATTCTTATTCTCCTAATTCAGCCTGAGCAGGCATTCTTTCGACTGCTTCCGCCCGCGGCTCTGTGACCGGTTCCACCGAAACGCGCGCCAAGGGCTCGATGACGATTTCGGTGGTCAATTTGGTTGATTGTTGAATTTCGCCGATGCCGATCAGCGTCGTGGCCGGTGTCTTCGCGCCGAAGCACGGCGAGTACCAGCCCAGCGGCGGCACGTTCCGGCCACGGACGGCATCCCAGCGCAAACCGCCGGGCAGCCACATCGTCGCCGAGCGCGGGCCCGCCTCGGTTTGCCATCCCAATCGAGCGACATCGTCCTGCAATTCGCAGGTGACGTCCGGCCCCAGGTGAAAAGCCAAGCGGCAGGCATGCCCCGCCTCGCTCTCGATCGCGTCCTCCACCACGACGCGCCGCTGACCGCGATGCAGCGTCACGGATCGCAGGTGGCGCGCGCCCGGCTTCATCCGGCCATACCCGTCATGCGCGGCGCTCCAGCGCGCCGTATCGCCGGAATCGAGCCCTTCGAGCGACGTCAGTTCGGACCGTGCGGTCTTCATCCACATGAACGCGCCGCCCGAGACGGACTGGTCCGTACCGTCCAGTTCCAGACAATTATGGCCAAGCGTCGAGCGGAAATACGAACGCCACTCCGCTTCGCCCTGATACGTATAGGTCCCGGGATCGGCCAGGATATCGACGCCGCCGCACCGCAATTCGACCGACAGAGCATCCGCGTGGCCATGTGCGGCCAGGGATCCAAATCCGTGCGGACCGTGGTCGCAGCGGCACCAGAGGGCGTCTTCGCCGTCCCCGTCGTCGCGTAGCAGAACCATGCCCGCATCGTCGAACCGGTTGGGCCGCTCGGCGGGGCGACCGTCGATCTGCGGCGCCCCCTCGATCATTTGCTGCCAGAGCAGGCTGCGTAAATCCGCCTCCTCCGCCACCGGCCACCAATCGCCGGCACCGAACAGGGAAGCGCCGATAGTCAGCAGCGGGGCCACCGGATCCGCGTCGGCGTCGTCCAGCAGGAGCCCCCGTGCGTCGTCACCGTCGCCCTGACGCGGCGGACGGCCGGCGCCGTCGACCATCGCCGCCAAGGCGTCGGTCATGCGGCAGATCGGCTCCCAGGCCTCGACGCCCAGCGGATGGCCCGACGCTTCGCCTTCCAGCGCGGCTGCGAACATCAGTTCCAGCACGAACAGGTGGTAGCTGCTGGCCATCTCTCGATTGATCCCGCTTTCGAAGGTCTGGGTCCGGACTTCACGGACCAGGACTTCCGCCGACCGCGCGCGCCAGCCATTGGTCTCCGGGAAATACGGAAAGGCGCAGCACGCGGCGAATTGGCCGGCTTCCTCGGCGAGAACATGATTGTTGGCCGAAGATCCATGGCTGGCCAGTTTGGCCAGAAATTCCTGATGATGATGGAGTTGGCGCAGGAAGGTCGGATTGTGGTCGAACAACAAGTGCACGCCATCCCAGCCATGCAGCAGCCGCCGGACCCACACCCACGAAATCAGCCGCACGCCGAGCTCGATCCCGCTGGTCCAGTGAATGCCCGACAGAAACGGGTTGTTGCGCCACCAGGACCGCAGCTGCCGGCCGACCGCCTCGGCATACTTTTCGTCGCCGGTAATGAAATAGGCCGACGCCATGACCGTGAGCTGGTGGTGGCGGGACGGCTCCCAGACATACTTCACCGTGCCGACCTTGTCGGCGCGCCGATAGTCGATATCGAATGCATAGGTGCCCTGCGGGGCCCGTATACCGGTCCGCGGATCGAGGAACCAATCCGGATCGCCGGTCAGGTCGTCGCGCACCCGGTCGAAAAACCGGAAGCGACCGACGACCGCTTCATCCGCCGCGGCAACGATGCGCGCGCGCACGGCTTCGGGCAAGGATCCGGCCACCGCCGGATCGATCGGGTTGGCGAAATCCGGCACCGCGCCGGGCACGGGCAAGTCGTCGACGCCGCCCGGACGGACCTGCCGCCTGCGCCACCGCTGCTTTACCCACGCGTCGCCCAGACGTCCCCGGATTTCCGCCGGCGACATCCGCGACAACCGCCGCGCGTACCAAACCAAATTCATTGCGCCGCCCCGAGATCGGCGACTTTGCCCGTATCCTCGTCCAGTTCCGCCGCCCAAGCGGCGACAGGCTCGGCCTGACGAGACATCGTGCTGCGGACGCTGGCGAGTGTGGCCGCGGTCGTGGCGAACAGCGATTCCAGCGATATCGGCATCGGCGTGGCCGTCTTGACCGCTTCGACGAAGGCGGCCAATTCCTGCTTCTGCCCCTTTTCGATGGCCATCTTGCTGGCCTTGCGACACTTGCCGCGATGCCAGACTTCGCTGCGCTGGAAGTTTTGCAGCCGGGCCACCTTGCCGCCGCCGAACACTTCCATCACCTCTTTCGGATATTTGGCGTCACCGGTCGTCATGTAAGCGATCTTGGCAATGGACCCGTCGGGATAGGTCAGCATCGTCATCAGATTGTCCGGATCGTCCGGCGTGCGCAGCGCAACCGCCTCGACCGGATCGCTGCCGAGCCACCAGGACACCGTGTCAATGAAATGCCCGCCCTCGCCGGCAAAGCGCGAGCCTTGCGTCGCCGACTGGCCGTACCAGCTGGTCTGGTCGAGTTGCCCGGCATTGACGGTGAAATCGATCGTTTGCGGCCCGGCGCAACCGCCCCAGGCATCCTTCAAATCGGTCAGGATCTTGGAAAAGCGACGGTTGAAACCGACCATCAGCCGATCGTTCTCGGTCTCCAGAATGGCATCGCGCACCGCCGCCAACTGCAGCACGTCGATCGCCAGGGGCTTTTCGACGAAAACCGCCTTGCCGGCGCGCAGCGCCTCGCACACCATGAAGGCGTGGCTGTCGTGCCGCGTCGCGATGAGCACGGCATCGATGTCGTCGCTCGCCAGCATCGCGCGATAGTCGGTCGAAACCCGCTCGAATTCGAACTTCGATTGGGCGTTGGCCGCCGACAACGCAGTCGCCGTGGCAACCTCTTTCAGGACCACATCCGGATTGGCCTTCAAATGCGGCAGCAGCATTGTCGTCGCGTAGTTGCCGCAGCCAATGGCGCCAAGCCGGACCCGATCGAGCGGCCGGGGCTGAACGCGCAAGGCATTGAGCACCACCGGCGCCGCGCGGGCGGGCGTGACGATGTCTTCGCCCTGTTCCGGGTAGCGGAAGACGACACCCAGTCCGCCGAGCTCTCCCGAATTGATCCGTTCGTACACCGAGACGCCGTCTTCGAACGGCAGCACGTCGGTGATGATGCCTTCGAAGTCGAGGCTGCCCGCGGCCAGCAGATCAAGCACGCATTCCATATTGCGGCGCTCGGTCCACCGGACATAACCGATCGGATAGTCGACGCCGCCTTCCTCGTAGGTCGGATCGTACCGGCCCGGCCCGTAAGAGCGCGAGAACCGGAGGTCCAGCTCCTTCTCGTAATAGGCGTTCCAGGGCAGGTCGAGCTTACACTTGCCGATATCGGTGACGCGTGCCCGGTCGCGCGCCAGTTCGACCGCCGTTTCGACCGGCGCATTGCTGTTGCCGCCGGCGCACAGGAAGACATGGTCCGCCCCGGCCCCGCCGGTCATCGCCAGCAGCCGGCCCTTCATCGTGTCGAAGGACGCCTGCCCCGGCACGCCGCACGCCGCGGCCCCGAAGCCTTCCGCCAGGGTGCACCGCTCCTCGGACACATCGATGCCGACCACCTGGACTCCGGCGGCGCGTAGAATCTGCACCAGAACCTGACCGACCAGCCCCAGGCCGATGACACAGGCGGTCTCGCCGAGCTTGGCCTCGGATTGCCGGAACCCTTGCATGGAAATCGACGCAACCGTGGCGAACGCGGCCTGTAGCGACGCCACGCCGTCGGGCACCGCGACACAGAGGTTCTTCGGCACCCAGTTGTATTCCGCGTGCAGGGCATAGAGATTGCCGCCGCAGGCGACCCGCTGGCCTACGGTGAATTCATCGACGCCGTCGCCGACCTGCACCACGACGCCGGACAGCGAGTAGCCGAGCGGCGTGTAGCTGTCGAGCCGGTTCATGACTTTTTTGTAGGTCGCGACCGGGCCCTGCTGGGCCATCGTTTCCATCACTTTCTTGACCTGGTCGGGCCGCGCCCGCGCCTTGCCGATGAGCGACAGTTTGCTTTCGTGGATTTTCATCGATTCGGTGCCCATGGAGATCAGCGAATAGTCGCTGCGCACCAGGACGCCGCCAGCCTTACAGGCCGGTACCGGCACCTCGAGCAAGGAGATGTCGCCGGACTTGTAATTCTGTGCAATCTGTTTCATCGATAATGCCGCGAAGCGGCTCCCCTTATTGTCGACACCCGATCCCGGCACCGGGACCTAAAGCGTCGCCTTTTGTTGCTGCAGCCACGTTTCCAACGTCATCAACTGCCAAATTTCCTTGGATCGATCGGCCGTGCCGGCGCGGTCTTCGTCGACCATGCCGCGCAGATAATCGCCGTTCAGGAAGCCCGATTTCACCATGTTGCCGTGCATCAGGAGGTCTTCCACCATCTCCTTCAGATCGCGCCGGATCCAGGCGCGCAAGGGCGCGCTGAACAGCCCCTTCGGCCGGTAGATGACCTCGCGCGGCAACCAGGGTTCGGCCGCCTTTTTCAGGATCGATTTGGTTTCCCGCCCGACGATCTTGTGCCGGCCCGCAATCGCGAAGGCCGCCGCGACCACCTCCTTGTCGACAGAGGGCACGCGCACCTCGGTCGAGGG
>JBFFGE010000179.1:0-9352 GCA_041557595.1 Alphaproteobacteria bacterium | reverse complement strand
GACGCCAATCAGTCGACTCCGGATCAACCGGGACAACCTGTTGAGGCTCCACAACTAGTCGTCGTCGAGGAGAGTGTTCAGCTCGGCGTTGCTGTAGGTATTATCGTTGAAGCTGTATCCGCCGGTTGTGCGCAGTTCCTCGGCGGCGCGCCGCGCCGTGGTGTATGCGGCGCGCGCGATGCCGCCGCCGACGCTGACCCGGGCCACGCCGAGCGACTGCAGCTCCGGCGCCGGCGGGGTCTTCGGCCCGGCAAGGATATTGATCGGGCCGGCGATGTCGCGCGCCAGCCGGCCGATTGTCTGGCCGTCCGAGACGCCCGGCACGAACAGGCTGCGGGCGCCGGCCGTGTAATAGGCGTTGGCGCGCGCGATCGCGTCATCGAGCGTGGCGCTGCCGCTCCCCAGCCGGAGGAAACCGTCGGTGCGGGCATTGATGACGAACTCGATGCCGGTGCTGTCCGCCGCTTCCCGCGCGGCCTGAATGCGCTCCACGCCGAGGGCGAAGTCGAATAGCGGCGCGTCGCCTTCCTTGGTGCCGTCCTCGATGTTGCAACCGACCAGCCCCGCCTCGATTGCCTGGCGGACCGTTTCGGCGACCTCTTCCGGCGTGACGCCATATCCGCCCTCGAGGTCGCCGGTGACCGGAATATCGAGCCGGGCGGCCATTTTGCCCGCCTCGGCGATCATTTCTTCCCGGCTGATCCTTTCCCCATCCGGGAAGCCGCGGGAGAACGCAACGCCCGCGCTGGTCGAGGCGATCGCCGGGAATCCGCTCTCGGCGAGGATCAGCGCGCTGGCGACATCCCAGGCATTCGGCAGGACAAGGATCTCCGGCGCCGTGTGCAGGCTATGAAATTGTTTGGCTTTCGATTCGAGGGAAGTGTCCGACATCGGTGCCGCCTTTGTCAGGAGTGGGGCCGCAATCGGGCCGAGGCGCTATTTGTTGCGGAACGTATCCAAGGCGACGACGTTATCGTTGTCCTTGGCGCCGTCCGCCTTTTCGCTCGCATTGTTTGCCGAATCCTGTTCGACCGCGTCGTCGTTCTGGGCGGCGGTATCGCTCGGCTGGAATTGCAGCGCGAAATTTACCGATGGATCGGCGAAGGCGTTGACCGCAGCGAACGGAATCGTCAGCTGCTGCGGCCGTTCGTCGAAGCTGAGGGTTACTTTGAAGATGTCCTCGGTGACGAGCAGGTCCCAAAACTGGTACTGCAGGACGATGGTCATCTCCATCGGGTATTTTTCGCGCAAGGTGTCGGGCAACGCGACGTCCGGATGATCGGTCCGGAAGGTGATGTACAGGTGGTGCGACCCGGGCAAACCGTGTTCGGCGACATAGGTCAACGCCTCGCGAACGACGTTTTTCAGCGCCCGTTCGACCAAACGGTCGTATTGCAGCAAATCTTCGGTCATTTCACTGACATGGAGTGTACCACGGGGCGCCAGACCTACAACCAAGGCCTGTAGGATGAAAGTAGTGGGGGGCTTCTGTTGCCCGGTGCCCCCCGAACCGCGCTTACTTAATCAGATTAAGCAGCGAGGCGGGCTTCGCCCGCAGAGTTATCATTCGCAATTAGCGAAATAGCCCGATAACGGTGGTACCATGCCGGGCACAAACCAAGTCTTTACCACGCGCGTCGATCCTGTTTCGCCCCCATAAGTGGACCCGCAATCGGTGCCGGGTCACGAAGAAGTTATGGTGGAGGCGCCGGGTACTGCCCCCGGGTCCGCTGCGCTTATTTCACAAGGCCATTTAGCGCCATAGTCGGTTTCCCGACATTTTGAATATAGGGCTTCGGGCGGTGATATCAAAGAAGAGATTGGTATCGCCCGGCCGCGCCTGTGCGGATGGTTAACGGCCGCTGCGCCCAGGCCGTCCGCTAACCCGGCAGCAGCGCCACCGCATCGGCCATCGTAACCGGCTGGTCGCCCAGTAAATGGCCGGCCAATGCGCTTTCGCGGCCCGTGTCCCATTCAGACAGCGGATCATGCGCGGTCAGCCGGTGTTCCAGCACCAGTGCCGACCACAGCAGACGGCGGGCATCGCCGCAATCGTTGTGAATGCGGGCGCCTTCCCAGGCCATCAGGCTGGCCGCGCCGGCATGGTACAGCGCGCTGACAGCATGCCTCGCATTGGCTTCGTCCTTGGGCGTCCGCGCCACCCTTTCGGCGAATTGGACGGCGCCATCCACGGTGCGGCGAAGCCGGTCGAGATACGCGGTCGGGACGCCGTCGACCTCGTCGAGCCGTTGGTGCAGCGTGGCCCGCAGAACCGTGTGGGCATCGTGTCTGGCGATTGCCCGCTGCGTCACGTCGAGCGCGACGATATTGCTGGTGCCTTCCCAGACCGAGCCGAGATGGGCGTCGCGCACCAGGCGTGACGTCACGAATTCCTCGACATAGCCGACGCCGCCCCGCATCTCGAGCGCATCGCCGGCAACGCCTCGGGCATCCCGGGTAGCGCGGAATTTCAGCACCGGCGTTAGGATCCGCAGCAGTGCGGCGGCCGATTGCGACTGCCCATGGCGCGCCGCCGCCGCATCGCCTGCCTGATCGAGCGCATCGGCGGTCGCCATGAAGAAGGATAGCGCTTCCTCGCTCGGTAACAGGATCTTGAGCAGCTGCCGCCGCGCCAGCGGCAGATCGGCGATGCGGCGGCCGAAGGCGCGGCGGCCATAGGCTACCGTGACCGCGTCATGGGCCGCGCGGCGCATGATGGCGGTCGATTTGACGCCGTTGGAGAGCCGCGACCAGTTGAGCATATCCGCCATCTGCACGAATCCGCGGTCGAGCACGCCGAGCTGATAGGCAACCGCGCCGTCCATTCGGACCTCGCCGCTGGCCATCGATCGCGTGCCGAGCTTGTCCTTGAGCCGGACGATCCGGTAGTGGTTCGGCGTGCCGTCTTCGAGCAGCCGCGGCATCACGAACAGGCCAAGACCGCGCGTACCGGGTCCCGCCTTTTCCGGACGGGCGAGCAGCTGCACCACGTCGGCATCGGCGTTGGAGCAGAACCATTTCTCGCCATGGATGCGCCAGCGGTCGCCGTCGCGCACGGCGCGTGTCGTAGCGCTGCCGACATCCGATCCGCCTTCTTTCTCGGTCATGAATTGCGCGCCCTGCCAGTGCTGGTCCATGTCCTGCGTGAGCATGCGGGGCAGGAAGCGGTCCTGCAGCGCCTGTGACCCGTAGCGCCGGATCAACAGGATGCCGCTGTCGGTAACGTTGATCGGACAGCCGAGCCCGAATTCCGCCTGGTTGAACAGGAACGTGAACGCGTGCTTCGCGACGGTGGGCAAGGGCGTCGCCTGACCCAATACCTCGGCCCGATGGGACATTGCGTGCATGCCGAATTCGCCGAATGCGATGCGCTCCATTTCGCGATAGGCGGGATGATATTCGATGGACTGGATATCGCGCCCGAAGCGGTCCCGGTGGTGCAAGACCGGCGGATGCCGGTCCGCCAGCCGCGCCCAGTCATCGAGCGCGTTGGCGGCGAGATGCCCCATGCGCCGGAAATGGGGCAGCAGGTCGCCATGGAGTTTCGCCGGGAGGTAAAGTCGCAGCAGGTCGGCCAGCGACCGGTCCGCATCGAAAAAATTCATGCCCTGGGTATCGGGCGCGATGGCGTCGGAGCCGGTCGCGTCCCGGAGCGTGTCCGTGTCTTCGCTGCGCAGGCTCATCGATTTTCATCCGTTGGCATCGAAATACTGTCGCACTGCCCCGGGCGGGCGGGCAAGCGGATCGTTGTTTCGTAACCGCCGATGTGGTCGATTGGCCGCCTTGCGAAATGGATGGCCCGCCCGACATAAATCGGACGAATGAACGTTGTTCATTTTTCTTGACTCGGTGGGTTGATTCGGCTTTCATAATTGAACGTCGTTCATTTTATTCGAGGTCGGCTGTCTCAAAATAGCGCGACCTCGGGCTGATCGAAGACCGCTCAATTCGGTCGGATGCAAAGACTGCAGCCATTAAATGAACATTGTTCAATTAATATGTGAGGAGCACTCAAATGCTGATATCTCGACTATCGAAACGCTTCGCGGCCTCGGCGTCCGTAC
Organism: Alphaproteobacteria bacterium; assembly: GCA_041557595.1. Taxonomy (GTDB): domain Bacteria; phylum Pseudomonadota; class Alphaproteobacteria; order UBA8366; family UBA8366; genus JAOTYV01. The sequence goes on along the minus strand of JBFFGE010000179.1, from coordinate 5,288 downwards.
TGGTGGGATTGCTGGTCGCCACGCAAAACGTCTTCGCGGCGGGATTGTTGAGTCCGGCCGATGGATCCGCACCGCCACTGGTACTCCAGGACCAATCCGTCCGTGTCGTGGTTGAAGATGGTTATGCCATCACGACCGTCGATCAGGTCTTCCGGAACCCGCACGCCAAGGATTTCGAGGCAATTTACTCGTTCCCGGTACCGAATAAGGCAGCGGTATCCGGCTTTACCTACTGGATTGACGGCAAACCGGTAACGGGCGAGGTCCTGCCGAAGGAAAAAGCTCGAAATCTTTATGACGCGGAAAAAAAAGCCGGTCGCGAAGCCGGTCTGACGGAACAGAAATCGCACAAGACATTCGACATTTCGGTGACGCCGGTTCGCGCCGGAGGCAACGCGCGCATTCGCCTGAGTTACATTCAGCCTGCCCATGTCGATACCGGTATCGGTCGATATGTGTACCCACTCGAAGAAGGCGGTGTCGATGATGCGAAGCTGGCCTTTTGGACGGCGAATGAGGAAGTAGCGGGCCGCTTCAGCTTCGACCTGCATCTTCGTTCATCCTATCCGGCAACGGCGCTGCGGCTGCCGAAACATCCGCAGGCGGTCGTAACGAAAGTGTCCGACCGCGAATGGCGGGTTCATATGGACAATGACGGGGGCCGCACGATTGCACCGCAGCCGGTAAAACTCGATGCGGATAGTGCACCGGAAGGTCCGGCGGTCATGACCGTGCCGACCCGAAAGACCCATGTCATCGTCGAACGGGACTCGAATCCCCCGGGCCTCCCGCAGACAAATCAGACCCAATCGTCTCCGCACCGGCTGGATACGGATATCGTCGTTTACTGGCGACTGGCCGAAAACCTGCCGGGCAGTGTGGATCTCGTGGCGCATCGGCCGAACGCCGATAAACCCGGAACGTTTATGATGGTCTTGACGCCGGGAGACGATCTGAAACCGATCACGGAAGGTCGAGACTGGATTTTCGTGCTCGATAAATCGGGCTCCATGAAGCGAAAGTTTCACACCTTGATCGAAGGGGTGGAACAGGGCATTGGGCGACTGCGGCCGACCGACCGGTTTCGCATCGTGTTGTTCGACAAGCAGGCCAGCGAGGTCACGTCAGGCTTTCGCTCGGCAACGCCGGAAAATGTCAAGCAGGCCGTAGCCGCCCTTCGCGCAGTACAGCCCAGCGATTCGACCAACCTGTTCGATGGATTGAAACTTGGACTGCGCTTCGTCGAAGCGGACCGGACGAGTGCCATCCTTTTGGTCACAGACGGTGTGGCCAATGTGGGCGAGACGCGCAAGAAAGCGTTCCTGACCCTCGTGCAAAAGGCGGATGTGCGTTTGTTCACCTTCGTGATGGGCAATGGTGCAAATCGGCCCTTGTTGACGGGAATGACACGGGCGTCGGGCGGCACCTCGATCAGTATTTCCAACAGCGACGACATCGTCGGGGCGGTCATGGCGGCGACGTCGAAAGTGACGCACGAAGCAATGCACAAGGTCTCGATCAAGATCGATGGCGTGCGGACGGCGGAACTGACGCCGGAGCGGCTCGGGAGTCTCTACCGCGGCGAGCAGCTTGTCGTGTTCGGAAAATACCGGGGGAAGGGCGATGCCAAGGTCACGTTGTCAGGCCTCATTTCCGGACAGCCGGTGACCTACACCACTCGATTCGATTTTCCGGCGACGGCGACGCTCAATCCGGAAATCGAGCGGCTGTGGGCGTTTTCCGCAATCGACGCACAGCTCCGCGACATCGACGATTTCGGTGCAAGCGACGATCGGAAGCAGGTGGTCACCGACCTGGGTGTCGAGTATGGCTTGGTTACGCCCTATACCTCGATGCTGGTCGTGCGGAATGATGTCTTCGTCAAGCAGGGCATCGAGCGGCGCAACAAGGTCCGCGGCGCGATGGAATCCGCGGCGGCCGCCAAACGCGCAAGCGGTCCCGTCCGGACCCATCGCGTCGATCGCACGACACCGATGTTCAAGACGCCCCGGCCGAGTTACAGCAGCGGCGGATCGCGTGGCGGCGGTGGGTCGACCGGACTGGTTGGCCTGGTGTTGCTCGTGATCTTTGGCGGCGCGGTGTTCTGGAGTCGTCGACGGACGGATCTATTGCGGTGAGCGAATTCATCCGCGATCGCAGGAGCCAGGGCGGCGTTCGACCGCCCTGGCTCACGCTCGCTCTCGGCGTCCTCCTGCTGGGCCTCTTTGCGGTAGCGGGACCGATGCCCGAAGGCTTGATCTTTGACCGTCAGGCGATCGCCGCCGGGGAATGGTGGCGTCTCGCAACAGGGCATCTGGTGCATGCGGACGGTCGCCATCTCGGTGCGAATGTATTGGCGCTGATGATTATCGGGGCGGTTCTGGAATCGGATTTGCGACTCGGCGCTAGAACGCTGGCGGTTTTCAATCTTTTTGCGATGTTTGCGATCAATGCTGTCCTTTGGCGGATTGTGCCCGAACTCGCGTGGTATTGCGGATTTTCCGGTGTCCTCAATGCCTTATTTGTTGCCGCAGTTTATGGGCAGTGGCGTAAGACCGCGAATCCGGTCTTTGGTTTCCTTGCCTTGGGCGGGTTGGCTAAAATTGCGCTAGAAACCTGGAATGCTGGCGCGATTTTACCGACGTCGAGCCTGCCATCGATAACCGAGGCACATTTTGTTGGCTTTTCCGCCGGCTTGGTTCTGTGTTTGGTCGCGGCGTTCTTGACAACGGGTGGTCCTTTGTCGCCGGTCCGATTCTTCCCTTCAACCTGCCGTGCACGGAAGCTAGATTAGTATCATGCAGCAATACCTCGATCTGATGCGTCATGTCCGGGAAAACGGCGTCTTCAAGGGCGACCGGACGGGCACCGGCACGCAAAGCATCTTCGGCTACCAGAACCGGTACGATCTGGCCGACGGGTTTCCGATGGTGACAACCAAGAAACTGCACCTCAAATCGATCGTCTATGAGCTGCTCTGGTTCCTGAAGGGCGACACGAACGTGCGTTACCTCCAGGAAAATGGCGTGTCGATCTGGAACGAGTGGGCCGACGAGGACGGCGAACTGGGGCCGGTGTACGGCAAGCAATGGCGATCCTGGCCGGCGCCCGATGGTCGGTCGATCGATCAGATCGGCGGGCTGGTCGAGCAAATCCGCCGGAATCCGGACTCGCGCCGGCTGATCGTCAGCGCCTGGAACGTGGCCGATGTGGACGGCATGGCGCTGCCGCCCTGTCACTGCCTGTTCCAGTTCTATGCCGCCGAGGGTCGCCTTTCGTGTCAGCTGTATCAGCGCAGCGCCGATGTGTTCCTCGGCGTGCCGTTCAATGTCGCGTCCTATGCGCTGCTGACGATGATGATCGCGCAGGCGGCGGGGCTGCAGCCCGGCGAGTTCGTGCATACCTTCGGAGACGCGCATCTCTACGCCAATCACCTGGAGCAGGCGGATTTGCAGTTGCAGCGGCAACCTTACGACTTGCCGTGTATGACTTTGAACCCGGACGTAAAGGATATCTTCGCCTTCCGGTACGAGGATTTCACGCTCGAGAACTATCGGTTTCATCCGCATATTCCGGCCAAGGTCGCGGTGTAGCGGCGGATGGCGATTCGCTGCGCCCTGATCGTGGCGATGGCCGAGGATCGCGTGATCGGTCTGGCAGGGGGAATGCCCTGGCGCTTGCCGGAAGATCTTAAGAGGTTTCGGACCCTGACGATGGGCAAGCCGATCATCATGGGCCGCAAGACCCATGAGTCGATCGGCCACCCCCTGCCCGGACGCGCGAATATCGTGGTGTCCGGCAATTCCGCGTATTCCGCCGACGGCGTAATCTCTGTCGGTTCCATTGACGCGGCGCTGGAGCGCGCCGAGTCGATTGCGCGGGAAGATGGCGTGGACGAGATCATGGTCATCGGCGGCGCCGCCATTTACGGGGCGACGCTGGAGCATGCGGAGCGTCTGTACCTTACCGAAATTCACGAGAAGTTCGAGGGCGACACGTACTTTCCCGACTTGGATCGCGATGCGTGGCAGGAGATGGAGCGCAGCGATCACCCGGCCTCGGGCGAGGCGCCGGCGTTCAGCTTCTTCGTGCTGGATCGGGTGGCCGGATAGCCGGCAACGGCGATGTCGCGGGACGCGAGAGGCCGCCGCTTGCCGGTTCCCTGGCCGGATCCTAAGCTCTCTCGGGAGGAGGACACATCGATGTCTGAAGCAGCGGGCGGCACCGGGTTCCGGTTGAACGCATTGGGCGAGACATTCGTGGCGGAAGTCTCGGGAATCGATCTTTCGGAGCCACTCGATGACGCGGTTTTCGCGGCCTTGACCGACGCCTTGTTCGAGCACCATGTCCTGGTGTTTCACGAACAAAGCCTGCAACCGGCGGCGTTTCGATCTTTGGCATTGCGCTTCGGCATGCTGCAGCCGCATGCGTTGCGGAAGTATCGTCATACGGAATTTCCCGATTTGTCCTGGCTGACCAATGTGAAGGCGGATGGCTCGGTGGATTCCTTCGGCGTGCAACGGGCGACCACGTGGCATACGGACGCCACCTCGCGGACCAATCCGCCGGCGATGGCGATGCTCTACGCCTATGAGGTGCCGAATAGCGGCGGCGCAACGTTGTTCGCCGATATGGAAGCGGCCTTTGCCGCACTGCCGGCCGGTCAGCGGGAACGGCTCTCCGGGCTGATCGGCCTGCACCGCTATGCGGCGGGCCCGGGCGGCGCGATGTACCGGAACGTGCTTGACGCGGATCAGGATGAAGATCAGGTCGACAGCCGCCACCCGGCGGTCCTGCCCCATCCGCATACCGGCCGTCCAATTCTCTATGTGAACAGCATCCATACGCGCGGTTTCGACGGCATGTCGGACGAGGAAGGATATGCGTTGGTCGAGGAACTCATGATCCATGCGACCCGGCCGGAATACCTGTACCGCCACAATTGGCGGGTCGGCGACCTGGTGATGTGGGACGAATACGGCACGATGCACCGAAGCGCGGGCGACTACCGGCCCGAGCAACGCCGCGTCATGCTGCGGGCGCTGGTGTGCGACGATGCGGTCCAGGCGCTGCGGCCCGCGGGTTAGGGGTCTTCTCCCATCATGCCGAACACCAGCAGCAGGAACGCGTAGACCATCGCGGTTTCCTTCAGCCGGTCGAACCGGCCGGCGGCGCCGCCATGGCCCGCGTCCATATTGGTGTGCAGCAGCAGCGTATTTTTGTCGGTCTTCAACGCGCGCAGCCGGGCGACCCATTTCGCAGGCTCCCAATAGGTGACGCGCGGATCG
>JBFFGE010000178.1:0-9506 GCA_041557595.1 Alphaproteobacteria bacterium | reverse complement strand
ATTAATGGCAGGTTGATCTAGCGGGTGGGCGCGGCCAGGACATCGCCGGCCGGGTCGTGCGCGCGCTGGCGCCGCTTCGCGCGGTCGCGGTCCTGCACCGCATAGCAATAAACGCATCCCTGCGGACAGCTGTCATAGCCGCCGATGTCGCGGGCGGCGTGGCACAGGCAGTCCGGCCGGTTGCCCTTGACGGGCGCGGCAATCGCCCGGCCCGCCAGGTCGGACAGCCGGGTTGCGTCGATGCAGCGGGCCAGCGACGCGCCCGGAACCAGGAAATCGGCCTGGGCGCACAGCCGGAGCGCCATGCCGTGCTCGGCGGCTCGCTCCGCCAAGGCGGCGGCGAGGTCCCTTTTTTCCTGTCCCTCCGGATCGCGCCAGGTAAAACCGTGCCGCCGCGCGGCGGCGTCCAGATTGCGCCGGGTTTTGCGGTAGATCTGGGCAAAGGAAATCACCACTTCATCGGTCGCGCCGGCCAGGGCTTTCGCCAGTCGCGAGAAATTCCGCCGGTGCCAATCGGCGCCGGTCAGGCTGGTGAACAGGATCGGATCGTACCGCCAAACCGCCGCGCGCACGCCGAACCGCTGCCGCAGCGCGCGCATGTCGGCGACCGCGCGGGCGGCCGGGACGGTGGAGGTCTCCAGCGCTCTCGGGTATCCGGTTATGGTGTATTGCACCATGAAGGGCGCGTGCGCGGCGACCGTATCGAGATGCGCCGAGAGCGGCGCGATATTTCGGGTCCAGAAGACGATCCCGTCGATCGAGGCCGGATCGAGCGGTATCGTGCTGTGCTTGCCGTTCCAGGGGTTGATCATGCGGCACTGGCCGGCGGCGAGCCGGCGCAGGAACCACGGGCCGTAAAACGCCGGAATGTCGGTCTTGTAGCTGGCTGAAATGATCATTTGACCCGTCCCGTGGTCAGTATAGTCCGATTGTGTTCGTCCGATCGGCCAAATCGCCCGAAAGCGGGGCCGAAATCCGCATGGCCCCGAATGCAATATTCGTTCGGAAGAATTCTTGTACAGTGCGGTTTCCCTCCCTATATAGCCGGAAGACGATAACCCAAACGTGATCAAGGGGGCCCATGGTTCGGCGCTGATGGTCAGGCCGACGAGCCGGAACGGTTGCATGACGTGCCATTCCGCGAGGGTTCGCCGAATAGAAACGAGGTTAAAATGAGCAAAGTCATCGGGATTGATTTGGGGACCACGAATTCCTGCGTTGCCGTGATGGAAGGGTCGCAGGCGAAGGTCATCGAGAATGCCGAGGGATTCCGGACAACGCCATCCGTTGTCGCCTTCACCGAGTCCGGCGAGCGACTGGTTGGCCAGGCCGCGAAGCGCCAGGCCGTCACCAACCCGGAGAAGACATTCTTCGCGATCAAGCGGCTGATTGGCCGGCGCGCCGACGATCCGGCGGTCGAGAAGGACAAGAGCCTCGTTCCCTATAAGATCGTGTCGGGTGACAATGGCGATGCCTGGGTCGAGAGCGACGGCACGACCTATGCGCCGAGCCAGATCAGCGCCTTCATCCTGCAAAAGATGAAAGAGACGGCGGAAGCCTATCTGGGCGAGGATGTCACCCAGGCGGTCATCACCGTGCCGGCGTATTTCAACGATTCCCAACGCCAGGCGACCAAGGATGCGGGCAAGATCGCCGGCCTCGAGGTGCTGCGGATCATCAACGAGCCGACCGCGGCGTCTCTCGCCTACGGGCTCGATAAGAAGGGCAGCGGCACGATCGCGGTTTACGATCTGGGCGGCGGCACCTTCGACGTGTCGGTGCTCGAAATCGGCGATGGCGTCTTCGAGGTCAAATCGACCAATGGCGACACCTTCCTGGGCGGCGAGGATTTCGACCAGCGCGTGGTCGATTATTTCGCCGATGAATTCCAGAAGGAAAACGGCATGGATCTGCGCCAGGACAAGCTGGCGCTGCAGCGGCTGAAAGAGGCCGCGGAAAAGGCCAAGATCGAGCTGTCCAGCTCGATGGAGACCGAGGTCAACCTGCCCTACATCACGGCGGACCAAGCCGGGCCGAAGCATCTCAACATGAAGCTGAGCCGGGCCAAGCTGGAAGCGCTGGTCGACGATTTGATCGAACGCACCATCGAGCCCTGCAAGAAGGCGCTCAAGGATGCGGGTCTGAAGGCGAGCGAGATCGACGAGGTGATCCTGGTCGGCGGCATGACCCGCATGCCCAAGGTCATCGAAACGGTGAAAAGCTTCTTCGGCCGCGAACCCGGCCGGGGCGTCAATCCGGATGAAGTCGTCGCGACCGGCGCGGCGATCCAGGCCGGCGTGCTACAGGGCGACGTCAAGGACGTGCTTCTGCTGGACGTCACGCCGCTGTCGCTCGGCATCGAGACGCTGGGCGGCGTGTTTACCCGGCTGATCGATCGCAACACGACGATCCCGACCAAGAAGGCCCAGCCCTTCTCGACCGCCGAGGACAACCAGACCGCGGTGACCATCCGCGTGTTCCAGGGCGAGCGTGAAATGGCGGCCGACAACAAGCTGCTGGGGCAATTCGACCTTGTCGGCATTCCGCCGGCGCCGCGCGGCATCCCGCAGGTCGAGGTCGCGTTCGACATCGACGCCAACGGCATTGTCAACGTGTCGGCCAAGGACAAGGCGACCGGCAAGGAGCAGCAGATCCGCATCCAGGCGTCGGGCGGGCTGTCCGATAGCGACATCGAAACGATGGTAAAGGATGCCGAAGAGCATGCGGCGGACGACCAGAAGCGGAAGGAAATGGTCGAGGCGCGCAACCAGGCGGACAGCCTTGTCTACACCACGGAAAAGAGCCTTGCCGAGTTCGGCGACAAGATCGAAGCGGAAGAAAAAACCGCAATCGAGACCGGCATTGCCGAGTTGAAGACGGCGATGGAAGGCGACGATGCCGCCGACATCAAGGCCAAGACCGAGGCGCTGTCGCAGGCTTCGATGAAGCTGGGCGAGGCAATGTACCGGGCCAGCCAGGAAGAGGCTGCCGCCGGAGACGAGCCGCCGGCGGATGGGGACGCGGGCAGCGGCGGTGCGGACGATGTCGTCGATGCGGATTTCGAAGAGGTCGACGACGATGCGGAGCGCAAGGACAAGACCGCTTGAGCATCGTTGGATGATGCTGCGAAATCGGGACTAACCGGAGCCTCCGGGAGCGCAACGCGCTTCGGGAGGCTTCCGCCGTCGGGGGTGGTGGATGGAAAAGCGTGACTATTACGATGTCCTCGGCGTCGATCGCGGCGCCGATGCGGATGCCCTGAAAAAGGCGTATCGCACCCTCGCCATGCGCCATCATCCCGACCGCAATCCGGGGGATGCGGAAGCGGAAGCCCGCTTCAAGGAAGCCAACGAAGCCTACGAAATTCTCAAAGACGACCAGAAACGCGCCGCTTACGACCGGTTCGGCCATGCCGCCTTCGAGAATGGCGGGGCGGGCGGCGGGCGGGCCGGCGGGTTCGACTTCTCGAGCGGGTTTTCGGATATTTTCGATGAGGTCTTCGGCGACTTCATGGGCGGGCGGCGCGGCCGCTCCAGCCGGGGCGCCGATCTGCGCTACAACCTGGACATTTCCCTCGAGGATGCGTTCCATGGGCGCAAGGTCGATATTCGCGTGCCGACATCGGTGGCGTGCGACTCCTGCGACGGGTCCGGCGCCGAAGGCGGCAGCCAGCCGGTCACCTGCCCATCCTGCGGCGGCGCGGGCAAGGTCCATAGCCAACAGGGATTCTTCACGCTCGAACGCACCTGTCCGACCTGCAACGGCGACGGCCAGGTGATCGACCGGCCGTGCGAGATCTGCAACGGCTCGGGCCGGACGCATCTGGAGAAGACGCTTTCCGTCAATATTCCGGCCGGCGTCGAGGACGGTACGCGGGTTCGGCTGGCGAATGAAGGCGAAGCCGGCCTTCGCGGCGCGCCGCCGGGCGACCTCTATATCTTTTTGAGCCTCATGCCCCATCCGCTGTTCGAGCGCGAAGGCGCGGATATTTTCTGCACCGTGCCGTTGCCGATGGTCACGGCGACGCTCGGCGGATCGATCGAGGTACCGACGGTCGACGGCTCGCGGGCCAAGGTGTCGGTGCCCGACGGCACCCAGAACGGCCAGCGATTCCGGCTGCGCAACAAGGGAATGTCGGTGCTGAACGGCCGCGGCCGCGGCGACATGTATGTTGCGATGGTGATCGAGACGCCGGTCAATCTGACGCGCAAGCAGAAGGACCTGCTGCGCGACTTCGAGAAGCAGGGCAGCGGCAAGTCGCAAAGCCCGCAATCGGAAGGTTTCCTGTCGCGCGTCAAGGAATTCTGGGAAGACCTGACCGACTGAGATCCCTCTCGGACGTCTTTGCCGGCAGCCGCCGGTATGCGCTTCATTTTCGCAATTTTGCCGCTCGCTCGTAGCGGGCTATCCGGCGATCCGCTATACCGGAGACGGCGCAGTGTTGCGCCCACGCAGGATGAATGAGCGGGGAAGACGAAGATGGTCGATGACATGAAGATCGGCGTGGTCGGCTGCGCCGGCCGCATGGGGCAGATGGTGGTTCGTCAGATCGCGGAAACCCAGGGGTGCGTGGTCGCCGGCGGGACCGAGCCGCACGGCAGTCCGGCGCTCGGCACCGATATCGGCGTGCTGGCCGGGCTGGAACCGATCGGCGTTTCGGCAATCGACGATCCGGCGGCGATGATTGCCGCCGTCGATGGGGTGATCGACTTCACGGTTCCCGCGGCGACCGCGGAACATGCGCGTCTCGCCGCCCAGGCGGAGGCGGTTCTGGTGGCCGGCACCACCGGCCTGGACGCGGCGCAGGAAGATTCGGTCACCCGGGCGGCCCGGCACGTGCCGGTGATCCGCGCGCCCAATTTCAGCATCGGCGTGACATTGCTGCTGGCCTTGACCGAACAGGTCGCGGGCATTCTCGGCCCGGACTACGATATCGAGGTCGTCGAGATGCATCACCGCCACAAGGTGGACGCGCCGTCCGGCACCGCGATCGGGCTGGGCGAGGCGGCGGCGGCCGGCCGCGGCGTTGCGCTGGAGGCCGTCAAAAAATCGGGCCGCGACGGCCATACGGGCGCGCGGCCGACCGGTGAGATCGGCTTCGCGACGCTCCGCGGCGGCGATGTGGTCGGCGACCATACGGTGGTGTTTGCCGGCGACGGCGAGCGGCTGGAGCTCACCCACAAGGCGGCGAGCCGGCAGGTTTTCGCCGCGGGCGCGGTGCGTGCGGCGTTGTGGGGACGCGGCCGGCCCGCCGGGCTGTACACCATGAAGCATGTGCTGGGTTTCGCCGACTGAGCCGGCGGCGAGATCAGCCTGCCTTTGATTGGAATCAATTAAGGGCAGAAAAGCTGATCGATTCTATAATGATAGAGCAGTGGGCGGGTTCCATCGCGTGCGCCAGGAATCGATCGCGGCGCGTAAGGCGTCGGCGACTTCGAACCGTTCGCCCGGGCTCAGAAACGCACCGATCACCAGCGCCTTGCCGTGGCTCGACACGGTAAGCCGGCAATCATGTTCGGCCGGCGCGTCGACGTCGACCCGCACCCAGGTCGGCTCGAACCGCCATTGTCCGACCTCGCCCGCCGGGCCGAAGCGCCGCACTTGCAAATGCCGCTCGGTCAGGCGCACACGCTCATAGGCCCGTCCCGCGCGATAATTGAGACGGAACGCCAGGAACAGCAGCAGGAATTCCAGCCCGCCGAAGCCGAGCACCGGCCACGCGCCGGCGACCATGAAGATCACGCCGATAGCCAGGACCGAGCCGCCGGCCAGCGCCATCAGGAGTCGGAAGCCGAACGGACCCAGGCTCCGGTTCGGACGCAAGGTCGCGTCGAAAAAGACCCGTTCTTCGGCCGGTCCAGACGGGGATATGGTGGGCAAATCGTCGGTCATCGCAAGAGAGAGAATATGGCCCGGTCCGGCGTCCTGTCCAGTTCGACATGTGCGGCACGCTTGGCCTCGCCCGGCCGTCCGGCTACTCTTCGGGCCATGAAAAAAGATCAGATCGAAGAGTTCTTTCGCCGTCTCGAGGCGCAGCGGCCCGATCCGAAGGGCGAGCTGCACTATACCAACCCCTTTACCCTGCTGGTCGCGGTCGTGCTGTCGGCGCAGGCGACCGATATCGGCGTGAACAAGGCGACCGGCCCGCTGTTCGAGGTCGCCGATACGCCGGAAAAGATGGTGGCGTTGGGAGAAACCAAGCTGCGCGGCTATATCAAGACCATCGGGCTCTTCAACACCAAGGCCAAGAACGTCATCAAGCTGAGCCAGCAGCTGTTGGCCGATCACGACGGCGAGGTACCGCGCGATCGGGCCGCGCTGGAGGCGCTGGCCGGGGTTGGGCGCAAGACGGCCAATGTGGTGCTGAACATCGCCTTCGGCGAACCGACGATCGCCGTCGACACCCATATTTTCCGGATCGGCAACCGGACCGGCCTGGCGCCGGGCAAGGACGTTCTCGCGGTGGAAAAAAAGCTCGAAAAGCGGGTGCCGCCGCACTATCGGCTGCACGCTCATCATTGGCTAATTTTGCACGGGCGCTATGTTTGCAAGGCGCGCAAGCCGGACTGTCCCACCTGCGTGGTTCAGGAACTGTGTCGGTATAAGGCGAAGACCCTTTGATTGCCGGCTTGATTGCCAGCGGTCAGCCGGCGGGGCGCGTTCGCCGCTGCAGCCGCATCCGCGAAAAGCACCGGTCGATCGGTTCCGCGCCATGGCCCCGCCGGCGCAATTCCACGTGCTCGACCCGGCTATTCTCGCCGTTTTCATAGAGAAACAGATCGAGCACACAGTGTTTCGCGCGGTATTGCCAGACCTGCGCCGGGCCGTCGCGCCGAACGAAATCCGGCGCCCCGAGGATAGGCAGGAGCCGGTCCGGTCCAAAGCCCAGGAAATCCTTAGCGTCGTACCGTGCGGCGAGCAAGGCTTCGCGGCCGCCTGGCGACAGGGCGCCGTCGCGCGACGCAGTACCGTCGGCGGCGCTGGCCGATTTGAGCGCATCCAGCGCTTCGTCGGACAGCGGCGGGTTGGCGCCGGCTTCCCGGGTCGTTTCGCTGTCGCCGTTTTGCGCGATCGTTTCGCAGCCGCCAAGCAGCAGCAGCGAAAGCCCCAGCGCACGCCACAGGCCGAGCAGAGACGTCTTATGCACTGATATCGTTCTCTTTTCCCAGTGGCCTGGCGGCCGGGGTGGCGACGTCCGCCGCCAAATCCTCACCGAAATCCGCAGACAGAACGCGGCCCTGCGCGGCGGCTTCGGTGATCATTTGGATATCGCCGGCAATCTGGCCGCCGCGCTCGATCTCCAGCTCCGCATAGCGGATCCGTCCCCGTACGCGACCGGTTCGCCGGATCAGCAGGCGTCCGCGAACCAGCAGCTCGCCGTCGAAATGGCCTTTGATTTCAGCGGTCTCGATTTCGACGGTACCCTCGAAGGTGCCGCTCTCGCTGATTTCGAAACGCCGGCTGTCGAACAGCGAGGCCTTGACCTTGCCTTCGACGATCAGGACATCGCAATCGGTGATTTCACCGGAAAGCGAAATATCGCGCCCGACCACGAGCTTCTTGTTCGATTCGCTGTGCAGGCCGTCATTTGGAGTGCCGCCGGGCATGCTGATGACGCGCCGCGACAGTTCGGAGGGGTATTGCGGCGGTGGTTTTCGTTCTTCGGCCATGATTAATCCCTGTGATTGGTTGGCGGAGGGAGACCTCGCCCGTCCCGCAGGCCTTTTTTCCGAAGGCATTCTGTGATCAGTATACGTCTTTTCGCTCCGGCAACCAGTACTTCGTCACGTCGGGCGAATATTGGCCGTCCCATCGCTCCGACCCGGCAATGATTGGAAGACATGCAGCATGAAGGCGGTGCCGAGCACCGGCGTCAGCAGGTTAATCACCGGAATCGTCATCAGCAGAACGAGAATCATGCCGCTCAGCATGAGCCGGCCGCGATGCCGTCGCCGCAACAGTTTGGCCTCGGCCGGATCGAGGCGGCGATAGGCCACCATCTCGAAATATTCGCGGCTCACCAGATACCCGTTGACCACGTAGAACAGTACCACGTTCAGCGGCGGCAGAAATATCAGCACAAGGTAAAACGGCAGCGCCAGCAGGTTCACCAGAACCACGACGCCCGCGAATTTTGCCGTATTCATGACCGTTTCGGACAGGCTCTGCTGGCGCGCCGCCGGCAGCGCCGGATAGTGCCGCGCCTCGACCGCCTCGGCGACGGTATCGAGAAAGAACCCGACGACCACTGTAACCACCGCGGGAAACAGCATCAGGGTGAGGATCAGCAGGCTTCCGACGAAAAGAAAACCCGCGAGCCAGTCGAAGAACTCGCCCAGCCCTTCCTGCAGCCAGGTCAGGCCCGGTACCGCATCGGCCGGGATGATCGTGACCAGGAACCACAGCCCGATCCACAACCCGGCGAACACCAGCAGGGACAGCAGAACGCCGAACCAGATAACGCGGCGAAGCCTTGGGTCGCCCAGCTGCGACACGGCCTTCATGAAATATCCGAGCATTCTACCTCTCACGTTGTGGATGCCGGCGGCGGGCTTACCCCGGCGTGGGTTGCGGGCCGCGCCGCCGAGGCTATACTCGCCGCCCAGCCAACGGCAAGAGGCGGCGATCGCCGGCATGATCCCAGAATGACTGAATACGATCTTATCGGCATCGGCAACGCCCTGGTCGATGTGGTGGCGCAAGTGGATGAGGGTTTCCTGGAGGCCAACGGCCTTGCCAAGGGGGCGATGACGCTGGTCGACGACGCCCGGTCCGGGACGCTCTATGGAGCGATGCCCGCCGGTCTGGAATCTTCGGGCGGATCCTGCGCCAATACGATGGCCGGATTTGCGGCGCTTGGCGGTCGCGGCGCCTTCCTCGGGCGGGTTCGGGACGACCAGTTCGGCGAGGTTTTTCGCCATGACATGCGCGCTATCGGCTGCGATTTCGGATCGCCGCCATCGTCCTCCGGCCCGGCGACCGGCCGGTGCCTGGTCCTGGTGACGCCGGATGCGCAACGCACGATGTGCACGTTTCTGGGCGCCGCCTCGCTGCTGACGCCGGACGATCTGGACGCCGCGGCGATCGCCGCGTCGGGCGTACTCTATATGGAAGGGTATCTGTTCGACCGGCCGGAAGCGCAGAAGGCTTTCACCACCGCGGCGGAGATCGCGCACCGCGCCGGGCGCAAAGTGTCGCTCACCCTGTCGGATGGGTTTTGCGTCGACCGTCACCGCGATGCCTTTCGCGGGCTGGTTTCCGATCACACGGATATTTTGTTCGCCAACGAAGCGGAAATTTGTTCGCTGTATCAAGTGGAGCGGTTCGACGATGCGCTGCAAAAGGTGCGCGGCGATTGCGCCATCGCTTGCCTGACCCGCAGCGAAAAAGGCGCGGTGATCGTCGCGGGCGACGAAGTCCATGTGGTCGATGCCGCGCCGATCGAGCGGTTGCGCGACACCACCGGCGCCGGCGACCAGTTCGCCGCCGGGTTTCTGTATGGCCAT
>JBFFGE010000177.1:0-9603 GCA_041557595.1 Alphaproteobacteria bacterium | reverse complement strand
TGGCCTTCGGCGTCCGGCGTGGCGTAGGTCTTCATCACCTTGCCGTCCGGCCCGACCAGGACCGAGACCCGCGTGGCCCTTTCCTGGTCCGCGCTGGCCGCCGCGCCATAGGCCATGGCGACCGACCGGTCGGCGTCGTACAGGAGTTGCGACGTAAGGCCCACCTCGCCGCTCCATTCTTTGAGGTCATCCGCCGGACTGAAGGTCACGCCCAGCAATACGGTATTCTTGTCGGCAAAATCCTGGGTTCGATCACGGAACCCCTTGGCTTGCTTGGTTCACCCGTTGCCGAAGGCGCGCGGAAAGAACCAGACCAATACGTTCTTTCCCGCGTAATCCGCCAAACTCACCGATTGCCCGTCCTGATTGGGCAAGGTGAAGGCCGGCGCCGTGTTTCCCACTTCTGGTAGGGCCATCGTTTCCTCGTTCGTTAGTGAGCATATTGTCGAAGATGGCGACACTTTATCATCGGACCCGGGACGCGGCAAAAGGGAAGCCAACGCACTTCGGCAACAGCGCGGTTCCGATCCGTACGCTCAGCGAATACACTTAACGGACGACCTTCAGGACGAACGGGAAGGATCGGCGATGATCGAGACCAGGACCTACCACACCAAGGCGGACAAGGCGCGCGGCCTGTCCAATTCCCGCGCCGAGGCCGTATACGACACCATCGACGTCGCGCCGGTGACGCCGGTGATCGGCGTCGCGGTGACGGGCGTCGACCTGACCCGGCCGGTACCGGCGGAACAGGTGGCGGATCTGGCCCGGGCGCTGGCCAACCACAACGTCCTGTTCTTCCGCGACCAGCCGGAGCTGTCGCCGGAGCAGCACATCGCCTTCGGCCGCAATTTCGGCGACCTGCATGTGCACCCGGCCTCGCCGCATATGGACGGTTACCCGCCGATCATGGAGATCGACATCGACGAGAATTCGATCGTCAACAACGGCAGCGACTGGCACACCGATGTCTCCAGCGACGCGGAACCGCCGCTCGGCACGATCCTGCAGATCCACCGCACGCCGCGCTCCGGCGGCGACACGCTGTTCGCCAACATGTACGCCGCCTATGACGCGCTTTCCGACCCGATGAAGGCGATGCTGCGCGAACTCACCGCGACCCACGATCCGGAACGCGCTTTCCGCGGCCGCTATGCGAACCGGGGCATGGACGACCGCGGCAAGGCGTTCCCGGCGGCCGAGCACCCGGTGGTGCGCACCCATCCGGTCTCGGGCCGGCAGGCGCTCTCCGTCAACGAGACCTTCACGACGCGGATCAACGGCCTCGCCGAGGAAGAAAGCGACGCGATCCTCGCCTTCCTGTGCCGCCACCTGACACAGCCGCGCTTCCAGGTGCGCTTCACCTGGCGCGACAACGACATCGCGTTCTGGGACAACCGTTGCACCCAGCATCTGGCGCTGTGGGACTACTGGCCCGACAAACGCACCGGCCGCCGGGTCACGGTGAAGGGCGACCGGCCGTATTTTCGAGGCCAGTAGCGCCCACGCAAAACGGGCGCCGAATTTCTCCGGCGCCCGCTGCGTAAAGCCCGATATCCCCGCCCTTAGTGCGTGACGGTGAGGTCCTTGTAGCGCGGCAGCAGGCAGCGTTGGTCCTGCATGGCGTCGCGGCGGAACGGCGCGCCGAGTTCCTTGTTCACCACCACTTCGACCAGGGTCGTGACGCCCTTCTTCTGGGCGGCGCAGGACTCCTTGATCGCCTTGGTCAGGTCCTCCATCGTCTCGACCCGCACACCGTTGCAGCCGAATGCCTCGGCGACCTTGGCGTAGCTGAAGTCGTCGCCGAGCTCGGTGCCGACGAAGCGCTCATCGAACCACAGGATGTCGTTCTTCTTTTCCGCGCCCCACTGGCCGTTGCGGAACACCACCACGGTGACCGGGATTTCCATGCGGATGCAGGTCGGCAGCTCGTTCAGGCTGATGCCGAAGGCGCCGTCGCCGACCAGGGCGACCGCCGGGCGGTCCGGGTTGGCGAGCTTGGTGCCCATGATGGCGGGAAAGGCGTAGCCGCAATTGCCGAACATGCCGGGCGCGAAGAAACTGCGCGGTTTCTCGAACGGCAGGTAGCTGTTGGCCATGGCGCAGATGTTGCCGATATCGGTCGACACCATGGCGTCGGCCGGCAAGCCGTCCTGGATTGCCCGCAGGACCTGGCGCGGCGCCATCTTCTCCGGCTCGTCCTGCTGCGCGCGCTTGTTCCAGGTGCTGCCCGGATCGTCTTCCTCGTGATCCCAGCCGGCGAGCTTCTGCAGCCAGGCCGATTTGCGGGTGGAGATCTCGTCCATCCGCTTCTTGCCCGCCTGGCCCGCGTCATGCCCTTCGAGCGCCTTGATAAGCTGCTTGGCGACCGCCTGGGCATCGCCGCAGATGCCAATATCGATCGGCTTTGCGAGGCCGAGCTGATCCGGATTGGCGTCGACCTGCACGATCTTGGCCTGGCCGGTCCAGTATTCGATGTTGTGCTGCGGCAGGGTGCTGAACGGGTTCAGCCGGGTGCCGAGGGCCAGGATCACGTCGGCCTGCTTGACCAGCACCATCGCCGATTCCCAGCCCTGATAGCCGAGCGGGCCGACGGCGAGCGGATGGCTCGCCGGGAAGCTGTCATTGTGCAGGTAGCTGTTGGCCACCGGCGCGCCGAGTTTTTCGGCGAGCTGCTTGCATTCCTCGACCGCGTCGCTCAGCACCACGCCGGCGCCGGAAACGATGACCGGAAACTTGGCGCCCGCGAGCAGCTTGGCCGCCGCGTCGATCGACGCCTCGTCGCCCATTTGCCGGCCCGGCAGGATCGGCTCGGGGATCTCGACATCGATGACGTGGCAGAACATGTCGCGCGGCAGGTTGAACTGCACCGGCGCCGAATGCTGGCGCGCGCGCTGGAAACACCGGGTCAGCGTCTCGACCATCCGGTTCGGATGCGCGAGCGTCTCCTGATAGCAGGTGATCTCCTCGAACACCGGCAGCTGCCGGGTTTCCTGGAAACCGCCAAGCCCCTGTGTCAGCGTCGCGGTTTCCGGGGTCACCACGATCATCGGCGTGTGGTTCCAGTAGGCCGCCGCGACGGCGGTGACAAAGTTGGTGATGCCGGGCCCGTTCTGGGCGATACAGACGGCGATTTCCCCGCCGGAACGCGTATAACCGTCGGCCATATGCGCGCCGCCCTGCTCATGCGCAACGTCGACAAAACGAATGCCCGCCCGTTCGAATACGTCCAGCCCCGGCATGAAGGCCGATCCAACGATGCCGAAGGCAATCTTCACCCCCTGCACGCGCAGCGTTTCAACGAAGGCTTCCTGCGACGTCATCTCCATGGTCTTACTCTCCCTGGCTCCCCCGTCCGTGCGGGATTTTCAAAAAATGATACCGATTCGTCTCAAATAAAGCGTTGCTTGTCGACTCATATTGTCATCCTATACAAAAAAAATCGCGCCGCCCCGGCCACCCGCGCCATCTGACGCGCCAACGCGGTGCCTGATCGGAACACGGCACATGGCGAAGGCATTGACACCGATGGCACGTAACGGAAATCCGGATCGCACCTCCGCCGTGCAGCGCGCCTTCGCCCTCATCGAGATTATCGTCGCCGAAGACCGGCCCATGAGCCTCGCGCAAATGGCCGAACGCCTCTCGCTGCCAAAGCCGAGCGTCCACCGGATGGCCAGCCGGCTGGAAGCGGACGGGCTGCTTGCCCGCGAGCCGGCGGGAAAACATTTCACCATCGGCCCGCGGCTGAACCGTCTTGCCATCGACACCCTGGCGACCTCGGCCCAGCGGGCGCCGCGGCATGCGGTGTTGGAGGGGTTGGCGCGCGACACCGGCGAGACCTGCAACCTCGGCACCCTGGAAGGCAGCCGGGTCGTCTATCTCGATCGCGTGGAAACCCATTGGCCGCTCCGATTGCAGCTTTCGGTGGGCAGCCATGTCCCGCTACACTGCACGGCGATGGGAAAACTGTTCCTGAGCCAGATGCCAAAACGCACGCGCGACCGCTTGTACAGCGCCGGCGCCCTCGAGGCGTTCACGGATCACACGATCACCGATACCGCCGCGCTCGAAGCGGAACTCATGACGATTCGCGACCGCGCGGTCGCCGTCAACGACCAGGAATATATGGTCGGGCTGGTCGGCCTCGCGGTGCCGGTGCCGAACCCGGAACAGGATGGCAGTTTCGCCGCCGCGCTGGCGATCCATGCGCCGGAGCCCAGGCTCGACGCCACGGAAATCCTCAAGTACGAAGCGACGCTGCGGCAAGCCGCAGACCGCCTCGGCGCGCTCATGTGGGAACCCGCGTGACATGCTGAGCCGGCGGCCGTTCGAATGCCCGGCGGCGCTGCTGGCGCGGGCGCAAGCCCTGCCGCCGGTGCCCACCGCAATCGCCAATGCCGGCGCCGCCCTGCCGATGGAAAGCGCGCGGATGGCGTGCGACGCCCGAATCATCGACCCCTTGCTGGTCGGGGACCCCAATGCCATCGCCGCCGAGGCCGAGCGGATCGGCTGGGATATTTCCGGGCTTAAGGTCGTTTCCGCCGGCAGCGAGGAAGATGCCGCCGACGCCGCGGCCGCGCTCTGCCGCGACGGCGATGCGCGCGTGCTGATGAAGGGACACCTGCACACCGACGCCTTCATGCTGGGCATGCTGAAACGCAGTTCCGGATTGCGCACCAGCCGCCGGTTGACCCATATCTTTCACATGACCATCCCCGGCGACGGGAAAGTCCTGTTGATCACCGACGCAGCGGTAAACGTGGCGCCGGACGTCACCACCCGCATTCAGGCTGCGAAAAGCGCGGTGCACTTGTCGGGCACTCGGCATCGAGCGGCCGAAAGTCGCCGTGCTGTCGGCAACCGAGGAAGTAACGCCCAAGATGCCGAGCAGCCTGGAAGCGGCCGAGATCGCCGAGCGCGCGCGGCAGGAACTACCGGATGCCGACATCCATGGTCCGCTCGCCTTCGATCTTGCGGTGTCGCCAGACGCCGCCGCGGTCAAGGGGATCGACAACCCGGTCGCCGGCAACGCGGATATTATCGTCGTCCCCAATATCGAAACCGGCAACGCGCTGTTCAAAATGATGGTCTATTTCATGAGCGCCTGTGCGGCGGGCGTCGTGCTGGGCGCCAAGGTGCCGGCAATCCTGACCAGCCGGGCCGATCCGCCGGAAGCACGGCTGGCATCGGCGGCGATCGCGTCGATCCTGGCGCACGGGGGAGCTTGAGGGCGATGCGAATTGGCGTTGTGCTGCTGTCCGGCGGGCTCGATTCAACCACCCTTGCGGTCCATGCAAGGAACGAGACCGATCAATTGATCGCGTTGACCCTCGACTATGGTCAGCGCCAGCGCCTGGAACTGGATGCCGCACGGGCGGTCGCCGAGGTGCTGAAACTCGATCACCGGGCGGTCGACGTGCATTTCTATCGCGACCTCGCGGCGCATTCGGCGCTGACCAACGCCGACCGCTTCGACCTGCCGTCGGAACGCGACACTGCCGAGATGGCCGACGACATTCCGCTGACCTATGTGCCGATGCGCAATACCTTCTTTCTGACCATGGCCGCCGCCGCGCTGGAGAGCCGGGTACTGCACCAGATCGAGGAAAACGGTGTGACCCCCGCAACCATCGAGGCGGTGCTCTACATCGCCGCCAACGCACTCGACTACAGCGGCTACCCCGATTGCCGCCCGGAATTCTATACGACCGCCGCCGAAACGCTCCGCCTCGGCAGCAAGATCGGCACGCAATACGATATCCCCTTCCGCATCGAAACGCCGCTGATAGACAAGAGCAAGGCCGACATCGTCCGGCTGGCGGGCAAGCTCGATGCGCCGCTCGAACTGACCTGGAGCTGCTACGCCGCCGGCCCCCGCCCCTGCGGCGTCTGCGACAGCTGCCGCTTGCGCGCCAAGGGCTTCGAAGAAGCGGGCGTCAACGATCCGGCGTTGTAAGGGAGCGGTACTTGGGCGTCACGCTTCAACTTCGCGCTGGCAGGAGGACGAGGCCCGGCGTTAAATCCCACTCAGCGGGGGTCGGAAGCGGACGCACTGTCCGGCATGGTCGGCCGAACGTCGAAATACTGCAATACGCGCGGTCGGAGCAGCACGAATACGGCGACGACATTGGCCAGGAACTCATAGAAGAGCAGCTTCACGACGTAGGACGTTTCTTGCGGCTCCGCGAATGCCGGATGCACAAGGTGCTCGATTACAGCGTCGATGTCCGGCGCACCCCAGATCGCCCCGAGGGCAATGCGCAGATACGCAATCGACACACCGAACACCGCCAGAATGTGAAGTCCGATCGCAATTCCCAAAGTAGACCGTCGGCGGCGCACCAGAAGGAGTACGGCCACCACCGGCGCGGCGATTCCGACAACTCCGTAGCCAAATCCAAACAGCAGCCAGTCCAAAACGAGGGCGGCCAACTCGGTGCCCGAGGCGGCAATGTCACGCGACCACAGCGCCAAGATCGCTCCGGCGCGATAGAACATCGCCGCCGTCAAAGCGATGCCCGCCGGTAGAGCCAGGCGGCCCAGCAGCCGGAAGAGTGCAGTATCGAAAATCGGGACGATTGCTGCCCGAAGACGGCGGAAATTGCGGAGGACAGTCGAGACGACCGCCCAGGTAATGTCGTTCTTGACCGCCCGGTCGGACAGCGCCTGGATAAATCGGGACGTCAAACCCGAATCCAGCGCCCACCAGATCAGCAGCAATATCGCGACGCCCCCTGCGCGCCAGAGCCAATCGTTGGCATGTTCCACGATCAGTTCGACAGTGAACCAGAGGACCAGGAACCCGATGACGATCATCACCGGTGCGATGACGCGCCGGGCATTGCCGGTAACACGATAGACGCGCTTTGGTGCCGTACCAGACATTGCTGCTCCCGGATTGCGGGTGACGTTCCCGACAAGCGTTCTCAAGGTCGATACGATGGCGATACGGCGCCATTCGTCCTGGAAATGACAACATCGACATCTTAATGCGGAATTAATGGCGTCCCCTCACCGCATCGATCAAACGCCCGGTTGCGTCGCCAATAGGCATTCGGATGTCGTTCTTGCGTCAGCGGCCACGCGATCGGGTGAATTCCGGCCCGGAAGGCTTGTGCCACACCGGATTTCACGTGAATACTGGGAATTGGAGGAAATCGCCATGCATTCAGACACTCTGCCCGACACGCAATTCCAACAGAACTGGACGGTTCGCAAGCCGGTGGTCTCCGGCGCGAACGGCCTTGTCGCGAGCCAGCACAAGGCCGCGGCCGAGGTCGGCGCGGAGGTGTTGCGCGCGGGCGGCAATGCGGTCGATGCGGCGGTCGCCACGTCGTTTGCCGTTTCGGTGGTGGAGCCCTGGATGAGCGGGCTCGGCGGCGGCGCCTATATGCAGATCGGGTTGGCCGACAAAGGTGCCTTCCGCACGATCAACATGGGCATGGTCGCGCCCAAGCGGTTGCGGCTCGAAGATTACCCCCTGGCCGAAGGCGGCGGCGTGGCCGGCGATTTGTTCGCCTGGCCGCAGGTGGTCGACGACCGCAACATCACCGGATACCTCTCGATCGCCGTGCCCGGATATGTCGCCGGCATGGCGCTCGCCTGGGAACGCTATGGCAGCATGCCCTGGGCCGATTTGCTGGCGCCGGCGATCGCCATGGCCGAACAGTGACTCCCGGCGACATGGTACATGGCGCTCCGAACCCTGGGCGCGGCCCGGGAACTCGCACAATTCCCGGCCAGCAGCGAGGTGTATCTACCGGATGGACTGCCGCCGATGCCGTCGCAGGGCCAGCCGATCCCCTACCGGCCGCTCGGACGCCTGCCCGACACGCTGAAGCGTCTGGCGGAAGCCGGGCCCGCGGATTTCTTCACCGGCGATATCGCCGCCGAGATCGAACACGACGCGAAGGCCGGCGGCAGCCCGCTCGACCGTGACGACCTCGCCGCCTACGAGGCGACCGACGGGCCGACGATCGCGCGCGACTACGGTCATGGCACGGTGCACGCGGCGCCGGGCCTGACCGCGGGTCCCACATTGTTGCGGGTATTGGAGCTGGTCGACGGCCACGCCGGCGCGCCCGGTGCGCCGGATGCTTCGACCTACGGCGTGTGGGCAAAAGCGCTCGCCGATGCCTATGACGAACGGTTCCGGACGATGGGCGATGTGGACGACCGTCGCGATCCCGCCTCGACCACGAACCTGACCGTCGCCGACAAGCACGGCAACATGGTCTGCCTGACGCAGACATTGCTGTCCGTCTTCGGCAGCAAGGTCGTGTTCCCGGGCACCGGAATTCTGATGAACAACGGCATCATGTGGTTCGATCCGCGGTCCGGCAGCCCGAATTCGCTGGAGCCGGGCAAGCGTCCGCTCTCCAACATGTGCCCGGTGATCGTCGCCCGCGACGGCAAGCCCTGGTTCGCGGTCGGTGCTTCCGGCGGGCGACGCATCATGCCTGCGGTCTTCCAGGTCCTGTCGATGCTGGTGGTGCACGGCATGACACTTGACGAGGCCTGCCATCACCCGCGCATCGACGTCAGCGGCGAAGGCCGCTGTACCGTCGATCCGGAGCTGGGAGAAGACGTGACGCGCGCCGTCGAGGCGCTGATGCCAATCGTGATGGGCGAGAATGCGCTGTACCCGCACCACTATGCCTGCCCCAACGCGGTGCTGCGCGACCCCGCAAGCGGAGAATTCCAGGGCATGCCGCATACGATGACACCGCCATCGGGTGTGGTGGCGGGTTAGCGGTCAATATTTCTGCAATTGGGCAGCGGAAATCTCCACTAAGGACAAGGCATTACCGTTGGCGTCGCCGACCCGGAACCTGTTTTAAGACTCTGGAAACAACAGCCTCCTACAAATGGACGTTGACGCACGGAAGAAGTCTCCGCCGCAGGGGCGCACCAGGCGCGCGGCCCGATCGAATTCCGGTCCGACACGACAGCGGGAAAGTAACTATGGGACACAAACTCACTCACTGCGCCGTCGCGATGTTGATTTTGGCCGCGCTGGCCAGTCCCTCCGCGGCGCAGAATCCGCCACTGCCCGCAACCGACAACTGGCTGAGCCTGACGCTGCAAGGCGTCATCCGCGGTAAAATCACGTGGGAAGACGTCCGCCACAGGATGCTGGTCATCTATTTGGCGCAGGACCTCGACGGCGGAGGCATTTCGCAATCGGATTTCAAATTGCGGCACCAGACCGAGCTGGCCAAGCGCCGCAATCGGACGATTTCGAAATGGGTTTCCTACGATCTCGACGCCAGCGGCGACGTTACGCGGGCCGAACTGGACGCTTACTTCGGGGCAACGGCGCGCAAGCCGATCAAACATCATGGCGTTCACTTTTCGCCGTCGCCGGAGCAAGCCGCCCAGATCCTGGAAAAATTGGTGTCGAAAGAGCTCGTCGCCGACGGCAATGGCGATGGCACGATCACCTTCGAGGAAATCCTCGAACACGCCAAGAACGAGGCGAGCAAATCCCGGCGGAGCGGATACCGCTACCGACGCTCGACTCAACGCCCTATTCCGATGTCGCTCGACCTCGATAAGAACGGGACGATTTCGGAGGCGGAATTCATGGCATCCGTCGAC
>JBFFGE010000176.1:0-9623 GCA_041557595.1 Alphaproteobacteria bacterium | reverse complement strand
CCGACATTGACGCAGGTGCCGCCGAACAGCTTTCGCTCGATGATGGCGGTCTTCATGCCTTCCCGCGCCATGCGTGTCGCGAGCGACGGACCTGCCTGGCCGGTCCCGATAACGATCGCGTCGAATTTCTCTGCCATGACCTGTTCTCCAATCCCGTATTTTCGACCCCGGAAATTGGGCTTTCGCCCGTCCGACGAATGCACAACAGGCTACAGGCTCGGCGGGCCGCTTGCACCGAATTGCTGAGCCGCCGAATTGCCGCGGCAAAAGAAATGCATGGCCTCAAAACCCCCGATCCCGATTCCATTCGTTACCAAAGGAGAGACCTCCCGTGCATCGAAACGGAGTCGTACCATGGCAAACGCCATCGACGGCGGCACGCCGCCGACCGCGCATATGTCGATCCAGGCGATGATCGTGCGCGCGCAGCGCCACGCCGACCAAACCGGCAAGAGCATCGGCGTGTCATACGATCTGGCCAAAGACGTCATCAGCCTGGTCGACCTGACCACCGTCAACCTCGCCGCGCTGGATTCCGCATCCGCGCTTCGCGCGCGATTCTTCCGCATCGTTACCCCGACGGCCGGTACGGGGCATGGCTGCCCCGCTCCCGTGCGAACCGCCGATTGCCGCTAGTTGGCGCTAATTGGCGCTTGCGCCCGCTTTCGTCTCCTCGCAGAGTCGACCCTGACGATCCTCGACGACAGGACCGCCGTCGGATGATCCGGGGAGAATGCGATGCCGACGACCGATCTGGCATATCTGCCGGTACACACGCTATCCGCCGACATTGCCGCCGGGCGCCTGTCACCGGTTGCGCTGACCGAAATGCTGCTCGCGCGCATCGCCACATACGACGAAAAGCTGCATGCATTTATCGCCGTCTACGGCGATGACGCCAAAGCCGCGGCCGAAGCCGCCGAATTGGCGATCCGCGCGGGACACGCGGTCGGCCCGCTGCATGGAATTCCAATCGCACTCAAGGATATCATCGATCTGGAAGGCCGGATTACCACCGGCGGTTCGAAGGCGTGGGCGAATCGGGTATCCCCGGTTACCGCCACCCTTGCGCGGCGGCTGATTGCGGCCGGCATGATCGTCATCGGCAAGACCCATACGGTCGAATTCGCGATGGGCGCCTGGGGCACCAACCGGCATATGGGCACGCCCTGGAACCCTTGGGATCCCGAAACCCACCGCGCGCCGGGCGGCTCCAGCGCGGGCTCCGCGGTTTCGGTCGCATCCGGCATGGCGCCCTGCGCCATCGGCACCGATACCGGCGGTTCGGTCCGCCTGCCGGCGGCATGGTGCGGCATTACCGGCCTCAAGGTCACGGTCGGCCGGATCAGCACCCATGGCGTGCTGCCGCTCAGCACGACCCTGGACACGCCCGGCCCGATGACCCGCTCGGTCGAGGACGCGGCACTGCTCTATTGCGTGCTGCAAGGCCCCGACCCGATGGATGCGAACACGCTGCGTCGCCCCTTCGACGATCCGATGCCGGTCCTGAAACGGGGCGTCGCGGGCTTGCGCCTCGCGGTCTTGCCCGACGACGAACGTGGCCGCATCGACGACGATGTGCTGGCCGCCTACGACGCCTCGGTCGAGGCACTGGCCGGACTCGGCGCGCAAATCGTCCCGGTGACGCTGCCCCGCCCGTTCGACTCGCTTGCCGGCGTTACCGGCCGGATCATCGGCGCGGAAGGATATTCCTTTGTCGGCGACCTGGTGGACGACCCTGGGCAACCGGTCGACGATGACGTTCGGCCGCGTATTCAGATCGGCAAGGGCATGTCGGCGCGCGACTATCTGATCACCTTGCGCGAACGCGAGGCCATCAAGCGCGACTTCGATGCAGCGCTTGGCGATACGGACGCCTTGCTGACTCCGACCATCGCCACTGCCGCGCCCGCCGTCGACGCAATCGATCAGGGCGGCACGCCGGCGACGTTTACGCGGACGGTCAACCTGCTCGACCGCTGCGCCCTGGCGCTGCCGAACGGCTTTACCGCCGGCGGACTGCCCTCCTCCTTGCATATCGTATGCGCCGCGCATGACGAGACCACGGCCTTGCGGATCGGCTGGGCCTATGAAAACGCAACCGACTGGCATTTGCGCCGGCCGCCGCTGGATTGAAGACGATCACACGTCGATTTCGTGTATTTGGGGATGCAATTCGCCGTCCGTGATTTCCAGCGTGGCCAATGCGATTGGCAGCGTGAACCGGCGCGGACCGGCGCTGCCGGGGTTAAGGTAGAGCACTCCGTCACGCCGGTCGATATTCGGCTTGTGCGAATGGCCGGCAACCACCGCATCGAACCCCGCCGCGCATGGATCCAGTGTCAGTTCCTTGAGATCGTGCAGCATGTAAAAGGTCCGGCCTTCGACTTCCAGCATGATGTCTTCGGGATAGTCGGCGCCCCATCCGCCCCGGTCGTTGTTGCCGCGAATGGCGGTCACGGGCGCGATCGCCTGAAGCGCGGAAATAACATCCGGCGATCCGATATCGCCCGCGTGGAGAATCAAATCGACCCCCGTAAGAAGCCGTACCGCTTCCGGACGCATGAGGCCATGCGTGTCGGAAATAACACCGATGGTCGTCACGCGTCTTCCTTTCTGCCGCACCGCACAGGTGAGAGTAGCCTAGATCAACCTGCCTTTAGTTGGAATCAATTCAAGGCAGAAAAGTTGATCAATTCTATAAAGATAGAGCAGCTTATGTGCGCCCAAATTGGCGCGCGCTGCTCCAGCTGAACACTCAAGATCATTCGCGTCCCGCATTGCGATCGGCAACGGCCGCTCCGGTCCATCGCCATATGGACCCGAAGCGGCGAAATCGGATACCCTCCGCCCATGCCGTCTCTGAATCTCTCGAAGGTGGCCGTATTGGCCGGGCTCATGTCCCTGCTTTTCGGCTGCGAACAACCCCCCACCACAACGGTTATCGGTCCGGTTCGTCACATCGTGGACGGCGATACCTTTTTCGTCGGCCGAACCCGGATCAGGCTATGCGGCATCGACGCCCCCGAACAGGGCAAACCCGGTTATCGCCAATCGGCAAAATTCCTGCAGGCCTTGATCCAGGGTAAAGAAGTGCGCTGCGTCCCCATCGGCACGGGCGCGTCCTGCAACAAGCGCAACATGCCGCAGAGCAGCAGCCGGACGATCGCGCAGTGCTACTATTTCGAGGACAATATCGCGGATTTGATCGTCGAAGCCGGACACGCCAAAGACTGGCGGTGACACCCCGTTGCGCCGTACGCCATCGGCCGGACGCGCCCCGCCCGGCTTGCCCGTAATGCCCTGCGCGGACTACGCTAGAGCAAATCCCGAGTGAACCGAAACGGTTCGCGACGACGTATTTGCGTAAAAACCGAGAGATAGACCATTTCACATGAGTCATTTTAAACAAGAAATGGTCTAGACCGAGCCGAAAATCCCGTGCGACCAATCGAGGTATAGCCGCCATGAGCCTTTCTCCTGAACAGCAGCGCGATATGTTGCGCCAGATGCAGACCATCCGCCGGTTTGAGGAGCGCGCATCCGACGATTTCCACAACGGCTCGATCTATGGCGTGGTGCACTGCTATATCGGCGAAGAAGCGGTCGCCGTCGGCGTTTGCGCGGCGCTCAATCGCGACGACCAGATCATCAGCACGCATCGCGGGCACGGCCATTGCATCGCCAAGGGCGCCGACCTCAACCGCATGATGGCCGAGCTCTATGGCAGGGAAGCCGGGTACTGCAAGGGCAAGGGCGGGTCCATGCACATTGCCGATTTCGGCATCGGCATGCTGGGCGCCAACGGCATTGTCGCCGGCGGCATTCCCATTGTAACCGGGGCCGGTCTGGCGGCGCAGCTCGAGGGCAAAGGCCGCGTCGCGGTGTCGTTCTTCGGCGACGGCGCATCGAACGCCGGTCCGTTCCATGAATCCATCAACATCGCCGCGGCCTGGAAGCTGCCGATGGTCTATGTCTGCGAGAACAATCTCTACGCGGCGCAAACGCCCGCGACGCAGACCCTGGCGTATCAAGATGTCGCGGCGCGCGCCGCCGGGTATGGCATTCCGGGCGTCGTGATCGACGGCAACGACATCTTCGCGGTCCATGAGGCGGCAACGGAGGCCGTCGCCCGCGCCCGTGCCGGCGACGGCCCGACCCTGATCGAGTGCAAGACCTATCGCTGGCGCGCCCATACGGAGAGAGTGAATCAGCCCGACTATCGCCCGCCGGCCGAAATCGAGGAATGGAAGCAGAAGGATCCGATCGACCGGCTCGTGCAGCACCTCAAGCAGCAGCAGGGACAGCTCAGCGACGAAGAATGGCAAACGATGGACGACGAGATCCTGCAGGAAATCGAAGCCTCGGTCGCCTTTGCGCAGGCAAGCCCTTTCCCGCCCCCGGAAGCGGCGTTGGACGATTTGTTCGCGGCCGAGAATACGGAGGCGCACCATGGCTGAAATCAGCTACGCACAGGCCGGCATGGACGCGGTCGCGGAAGAAATGCGGCGCGATCCGAAAGTCTTCCATCTTTCCACCGAGGCGCCGCGGCCGCTGGTCGAGGAATTCGGCGCGTCCCGCGTGCGCGCCACGCCGATTGCCGAGGGCGCGTTGACCGGGATCGCCGTCGGCGCCGCCGGCTCCGGCTTTCGGCCGATCGTCAACTGGAGCAGCGTGACGTTTTCCTTCGTCGCCATGGATCAGATCGTTAATCAGGCGGCCAAGATCCACTACATGTTCGGCGGCCAGGTGAAGTTTCCCATCCTGTACCGCGCCTCGGTCGGCGGCGGCACGCGGCGCGCCGCGCAACATTCGCAAAGCCCCTATTCCATGTTCATGAATGTCGCGGGGCTGAAAATCCTCCTGCCGTCGACGCCCTATGACATGAAGGGCATGCTCAAGACCGCCATTCGCGACGACAACCCGGTGATCCTGTTCGAGTCTGGCAGGCTCAACAATTTGAAAGGGGACGTGCCGGAGGACGACTACACCATTCCGCTGGGCAAGGCCGACATCAAACGGGAAGGCAGCGATGTCACCATCGTGGCGCTTGCCTGGCTGGTGCACGAGGCGTTGGCGGCGGCCGAAACGCTGGCCGGCGACGGCATTTCCGCCGAAGTGGTCGACCCGCGCAGCCTGGTGCCGATGGATGCAGCGACGATTCGCGCCTCGGTGCGGAAAACCGGCCGGCTGGTGATTGCCGACGAAGCCGGACCGACCGCGGGCGCGGCCGCCGAAATCTCGGCCCTGGCGACCGAGGACGCCGACACCTTCGCCGCGCTCAAGGCGCCGGTCGAACGGGTCTGCGCGCTGCAGGTACCGATCCCCTACAGTCCCGGTCTGGAAGACCACGTTTTCCCGGACAGGAACAAGATCGTCGCCGGTGTTCGAAAGGTCATGGCGGCGGGACGATAAATCGACGCTGACCACGCGTCGTCCCGGATTCGTTCGGGCTAAACCGGCCGTTCGCCGGCGACCTGGACTTTGTGCAGGCGGCGGCGCGCGTTGGGGTCGAACGGATCGCGGTGGTGCATCGTGAAGCGGTTATCCCAGACGATCAGATCGCCCAGGTTCCAGCGGTGCGAGAAGACCCGCTGGTCGCGCACCGTGTGAGCCCACAATTCGTCCAGCAGATCTTCGCTTTCCTCTACCGGAAGCCCGACCACATAGGCGCCCAACCGGCGGCCGAGATAGAGGCATTGCCGCCCGCTTTCCGGGATAGTCCGGACGATCGGATGCACCGGGCCGGGCGCCTTCGTGATGTCCGATACTTCGTCGAAGGCGGGACGCTTCGCGCCGGTGCTGTCATAGACTTGGGAATGGCGAATGCTCCGCCCCTCGATCCGGGCGCGTAAGGCTTGCGGCAGCGTTTCGAGCGCGTCGACCATATCGAGAAACGCGGTGTTGCCGCCTTCGGGCGGCAGCTCGACCGAATAGAGCGTGCTGGCCGATGGCGGCGTATCCGCGAAACAGCTATCCGTGTGCCAGAAACACTCGCCGTCGCCGAGGCTGCCGATTTTCTTGCCGTCGACCTTGATGTTTGAAATGACGCTCATGCATTCCGGTATTTCGTCCGGCTGATAGGGCCTTCTTCCGATCCCGAGCAACGTGTCGGCAATCGCGCCAAGATCGCCGAAGACTTGCGCGAACCGGATATGGTCATCCACCGAAACGGATTGGTTCCGGAAAATAAGCACCATGTGTCTGGCCAGCGCCGCGCGCAGTTCGGCCTGGTCATCCGTGGCGATGGGCTCGGATATGTTGATACCCCGGATTTCGGCGCCGAGTTTTGCATCCGTTGGAATGATTTCTACCGTCACGAGAGCCTCCCTTGCGTGTCGTTCTGGCCGGGCGCCGCCGGATCAATAGGGCCGGACACCGGCGATTTGGGTCCGGTGCATAACCCGACGATGTTTCATGTCGAACGGATCGCGCCGATGCATGGCGCAGCGATTGTCCCACAGCAACAAATCACCGACCGCCCAGGAATGGCACCAGGCGTATTGTTCCTGCGCTGCATGGGCCCACAGCCGATCGAGCAGGGCGTCGCTATCCTCCAGCGACAGTCCCGGAATGTAGCTGTAGGGCCGGCGGCCGAGGAACAGCGCCTTGCGTCCGGTTTCCGGATGCGTGCGAATCAGCGGATGATGCGGCCCCGGCGTCTTGCGGGGATCCTGCTCATCCTCGAAACCCGGGCGAAGCCGGCCGGCGCTGTTGCGGCTGGCGTCATGCACCGCCTTGCGTCCCTCGATCTGGTTGAGCAGATCCGGCGGCAAATCGTCATAGGCCATGTACATGTTGCACACGCAGGTATTGCCGCCCGACGGCGGGATCTCCCGCGAATACAGCGCACTCGCGGCGGGCGGTATTTCCTTGTACGACATATCGGTGTGCCAAAAGGCCTCCGCACTGCCCAGGCTCCGGTCGAGACGCTCCTGGTCCATCCCGACATTCATGACCTCGACAATTTCCGGGTATTGCTCGGTCATCGGCGTGTAGGACGTGCGATTGGGGCTCTGCGGCAGGCCGAAATAGGAGGAAAAGTGGATTTGCTGTTCCGGCGTCAGCGTCTGCCCGCGGAACAACAGAACCAGATGCGCATGCCACGCCTGCTTGATCGCCACGACCGTTTCCGCATCGAGCGCACGGGAAATATCGACATCCCGGATTTCGGCGCCGATCGCCGGCGTCGCCGGATCGACGGTAATCGGCCCGATCCGATACGTCTCAGCGCCCGCGTATCCGCGATCCGTAGGCACGCCACTCGCCTGCATCCTAATGAACTCCCACGTTCTCCGTTGGTTTTTTCAAGCGTCGAATAGTATCCCCGAATTACTTCTCCTTGAGCAAGACTCCGACCGTCGACGCATGCCTAGCCCTTGTACAGCCGATACCATGGGTGCGGGAGGCCCGGCGTCTTGAGCCGCATGGTGTAGACGGAAGTGA
The DNA here is from genome assembly GCA_041557595.1 of Alphaproteobacteria bacterium. GTDB lineage: Bacteria > Pseudomonadota > Alphaproteobacteria > UBA8366 > UBA8366 > JAOTYV01. Next base: position 2,177 of record JBFFGE010000176.1, on the reverse strand, counting down.
CCGCGGTAACGAACAGCGTACGCTGATCCTCCCCGCCGAAAGTGAAGTTGACCGCCTGCTCCGGCAGTTGAATGATTCCGACATGGCGGCCATCCGGCTCGTTGACCCAGATGCCGCCGGGACCGGTGCAAAAAACACGGCCCAGCGTATCGACCTTGATGCCGTCCGGCGCGCCCGGTGCGTCGCCCGCGCTCAGATCGGCGAAAATCCGGCGCCGCAGCAGGGTGCCGGCGGGATCGATATCGATCGCGAGGATGTATTTCGTCCACCGGGTATTGGCGATATACAGCGTGCGCTCATCCGGCGAAAAGGCGAGACCGTTGGGATATTCGCCACTTACGACGGCGGAAATATCGCCGTCCGGGCCTACGCGATAGACGCGCGCGCCGCCCCAGACGCCGTCTTCGCCCTCGGGTCGCGGCTGTTCCCGGTTCGCGAAGGGAACGCGCATCGACGGATCGGTAAAATACAGACTGCCATCCGAATGGCACACGACGTCGTTCGGGCGGTTGAAGCGTCCGCCTTCGAAGCGGTCGACCAGCGTCGTCACCGTGCCGTCCAATTCCGTGCGGCTGACCCGATTGCCCGACCCCTCGCAATGGATCAAGCGCCCTTGCAGATCGAAGGTCATGCCGTTGCCGCCTTCGGTTCTTCGGATCAGCTCGGGAGCATCGCCGAGTTTCAGCCGATACAAGGCGCCGGGATGGATATCGTTGAAGTAATAAAACCCGTCCGGGTGCCATAAAGGACCTTCGGTGAAGACGTATCCTGTCGCATGCCGCTCCGCATCGGCCGTCTCGAGAATGTCGGGCAGGTCGTTCATCGTGCGTGCCTTTCGATGTGCTGGTCCGGTGATGTCCGGGCGATGGCACAGGGTGCATCGTACGCGCCGGCGCATTCAACTTTAGCAGACTGCGGACCGGGCGCACGACCGAGGGCGATGTGGATCAACCACGCGTGTCGGCACCAGAAACGAAAATCAAGATGAAATTCGAAATTTATCCATATTCTTTTCGATACCCACAGAACACACAGATTAATACTTCACCATTACGGAAAAAATAAACTATTTATACATAATAGAATTAAAATTATTAAGCTATATTTATTATCATGAATTCTATTTTTATTCCTGCATCGGACACTTTCAACAGGATTATATTTATCTAATTCTTGCTTATACAAACAGAAACTCCATATAGTTAGGAAGGGACGTACCGCCGACGACCGCAACATTGAAAGGGCCATCATGCACGCTTCCACATTGTTGCTGGTCGGTCCCAACAAATTGTCCCATGCGAGTCTCAGGAATATTTTTGAAGGGTCGCCGTTCTCGGTGATCGGCGAAGTTTCCGACGTCGCCATGATCGAACCCGATGCCGCACCCGAACCGGACGTTGCTCTTTTGGACTGTCCGCGCGATCCCAAAGCCGTCCTGGATACCCTGGAGCGGCTTCGCGCGATCTACCCCGAAACGCCCCTTGTTGTCCTGGACAGTCAGGTCCGCATGGCAACGCTGGCCGCCTGTCTGGCAGCCGGGGTTAGCGGCTTCCTGACAACGGATATCGCGCCCGAGGCACTCCTCAAGTCATTGCAGCTGGTCGTATTGGGGGAAACGGTTTTTCCGACCTATCTGGCCGGGATGCTTGTGGAAAACGTGCGGATACAGCGGCCAAATACCGCGCCGGAGGACAACGAACACGGCCTCTCCCACCGGGAGATCGAAACCATGATATGCCTCCTTTCCGGCGAATCGAACAAACTCATCGCTCGCCGCTTGAGCATCACCGAGGCGACAATCAAAGTTCACATCAAGAGCCTCCTGCGCAAAATCAAGGTCAGGAACCGGACGCAGGCGGCGATCTGGGCGCACCGCAACGGCTATCTGCCGTCTCATATATCCGTGCCGGCCAACGACGCCGCGGACCGACCGAACTGATTGTTGCGCCTTCATAGAAACGCCAACTTGGCCGAGGCAGCCAAAAAACGCATGCCTCGATTGCGCATCGGATGGCGCGGCGGCCACCCATGAATCATCGAATAGAGCAGGAGGATTGCCGGTATGTTGAAATCAGTACGATCGAAAGCGGAGGAGAAATTCAGGGCCAACCAAAAAAAATACGAACAGGCTCTGAGCGAACGAGAAAAAGCCCGTAAAAAAGAAGCGGAGCACACTG
>JBFFGE010000175.1:0-9673 GCA_041557595.1 Alphaproteobacteria bacterium | reverse complement strand
TCGCGCAAATGGGCCGGGGGAACGCCGCCAGGGCCGTCTCCACACCGTCGATATTCGCCGAAAGCCGGGCGAAGCCCCGGAAAACCGCCGGTTCTCACGTCACAGCTATTGGACGCCTACAGTTATGGGGGTGCGTGGTGGGCCCGGCAGGACTCGAACCTGCGACATGACCGTTATGAGCGGTCCGTTCTAACCAACTGAACTACGGGCCCGGGGGGCCGGCCGCGCGCATCGGGCGGGGCGGCGGGATTTCCCCACTGCCGGGCGATATCACGTCCGGGCGGATGCGGGCAAGGGCTTTGCGGCCCCGGCCCGTCCAGGTCAAGAAATTGCGCGTCCGGCGGCGGCCGCCGCCGATGCGCTAGAGCAGCGTGCGCCATTTGGGCGCACATAGGTTGCTCTATCTTTCTAGAATCGTTCAACTTTTCTGTCTTTAATTGATTCCAATTAAAGACAGGTTGATCTAGTAATCGAGGAAGCTGCGCAGTTTGCGCGACCGGCTCGGATGCTTGAGCTTGCGCAGCGCCTTGGCTTCGATCTGGCGTATGCGCTCGCGGGTGACTGAAAACTGCTGGCCGACTTCCTCCAGCGTGTGATCGGTGTTCATGCCGATGCCGAAGCGCATGCGGAGCACGCGTTCCTCGCGCGGCGTCAGGCTGGACAGCACCCGCGTCGTGGTCTCGCGCAGGTTGGAGTGGATCGCCGCTTCCGACGGCAGCACCGCGTTCTTGTCCTCGATGAAGTCGCCGAGATGGCTGTCCTCCTCGTCGCCGATCGGCGTCTCGAGGCTGATCGGCTCCTTGGCGATCTTCAGCACCTTGCGCACTTTTTCCAGCGGCATGTGCAGTTTCTCGGACAGCTCCTCCGGGGTCGGCTCGCGGCCGATCTCGTGCAGCATCTGGCGCGAGGTCCGCACCAGCTTGTTGATCGTCTCGATCATGTGCACGGGAATGCGGATGGTGCGCGCCTGATCGGCGATCGAGCGGGTGATCGCCTGACGGATCCACCAGGTGGCGTAGGTCGAGAATTTATAGCCGCGGCGATATTCGAACTTATCGACCGCCTTCATCAGACCGATATTGCCTTCCTGAATCAGGTCGAGGAATTGCAGGCCGCGGTTGGTGTATTTCTTGGCAATCGAGATCACCAGCCGCAGATTGGCTTCGACCATTTCCTTCTTGGCGCGGCCGGCCTGGCGCTCGCCCTGCTGCACCGCCTGGACGATGCGGCGGAATTCGGCAATCGGCATGTTCGCCTCGCCGGCGACCGTGGCGATTTCGCCCCGCAGCTCTTCGATTTCCTTGCGGCGCTTCTTGACGAAGGACTTCCAGCCACGCTTGCTCAACTCGGAAACCTGCTCGATCCAGTTCGGATCCAGTTCGTAACCGAAATAATGTTCCAGGAAGGATTCGCGGTCGACGCCGCAATCCACGGCGAGCCGCATCAAGCGACCTTCGTTCCGGGTCAGCGCCTTGTTGAAGTCGTAAAGCTGATGGACGAGCTGCTCGATCCGCGCGTTATTGAGCCGCACCCCGTCGAGCAATTCGATCAGCTCGCGGCGATGGCGCTCATAGGTGCGCTCGGTGGATTTGGAGACTTCCTCGCCCTTCTGCTGCGCCGTCAGGCGCTTGTCCTGGGACCGCTGCAGTTTGGTATAGGTCGCCGCAACGTTCTTGAAGATTTCGATGATCTCCGGCTTCAGCGCCGCTTCCATCACGGCAAGCGATACCGAGGCTTCCTCGTCGTCATCCTCGTCGTCGTCGGTGTCCGCGCTTTCGGCGGTCTTGCCGTCGGCCGCGGTCTTGGCCGGGCTTGCGCCGTTCGCGCCATTGGTTCCCGCCGGGGCAGCCCCGTTCGCTCCGGGACGCGCGGCGCCGTTCGCGCCGTTCGGATTTTGCTGCATCGGCGGATTGGCGCTGTGATCCTCGGGCGTGCCCCCATAGGTGGCGTCCAAGTCAATGATGTCGCGCAACAAAATATCTTCGTTGACCAGCGCATCGTGCCAGCGCGAAATCGCGCGCATGGTCAGCGGGCTTTCGCACAGCGCGCCGATCATCTTTTCGCGGCCCGCCTCGATTCGCTTGGCGATCGCGATTTCGCCCTCGCGGGACAGCAATTCGACGCTGCCCATTTCGCGCAGATACATGCGGACCGGGTCGTCGGTACGGCCGATATCGTCGTCGTCGAGATTGCCGCTGGCGCGGGTTACGGCGGTGCCGTTTTCGCCGGGCTTGGCCTCGGCGGTGTCATCTGCATCCTCGCTTTCGACCACGTTGATGCCGAGTACCGACATCATCGTCATCGTATCCTCGATCTGCTCGGAGGAGACCTGTTCCTGCGGCATCGCCGCGTTGAGTTCGTCGATCGTGATAAAGCCGCGTTCCTTGCCCTTGGTGACAAGTTTCTTGACGGCTGCGCTTACACTGTCGAGCAACGGGCTGTCCCCCTGCTCGTCGTCCTGCTCCGAACTGCTCACTTCCCGCACTGCTTTGGCTGCCATTGGCGATCGCCCCCAAATTTTCCTGTCGATTAAGCGCGATAATGCGCCGAATTGTTCCGGCGCCGGCGCTATCTCAATGAATATCCGTCAGTCTTCCAGCTTATTTAAGTCGCTTTCCACCCGCTCAACTTCGTCGCGAAGGCGCAGAAACCGTGCTTCAGCGTCCGCCGTTCCCTCCGTCCCCGCGATTCGGCCCTGCTCCCGCAACTCCCGTCCCTGTATCGACCCCTGCATCCGAGCTAATAGCTCCTGGATAGTGGTTCGCACCTCGTCGATCGGCGTGCCGGGGCGGGAAGCATGTACTAGCACATCCTTACTAAGCAAACTCTTAAGAATGCGCAAATATACCGTGTCAGAGAGGTGGCGCTGCAGACCCTCAGAGTCAAGGTCTGGCGCCGACGACAGCACGTCATGAATACCCTGGCGGAATTTGTCAAGATCGGAGTCGAATTCCACCTGTGCAAGGGATTCCGCGAATTCCTCATAGAGGCCGGGATTGTTAACCATAGCGGCCAGCAAAACCTGCTGCCGCCGCCGCGCCGCCGAATGGGTCGGATTCGACAAATTGCTGCGCCGTTCCCACTGGGCGCCCTGGCGGGGCTGACCACCCGCCTGGCGGCGCCGGACTGAGTCGGGCCGCCGCTGGCCCCGGAACGCCTCCCAAAGCCGATTGCGCAGCATTTCGGAGTAGTACTGACGTACCGTCGCATCGGCAATCTGCCCGATCCGCTTGCGCAGCCGCGTTTCCAGATCCGCGCGCCGTTCCGGCGTATCGATCGGCCGCGCCTGAACTTCCATGGTCCAGACCAGATCGACCAACGGCCGGGCGCTTTGCACCACCTGATCCATCGCGGCCGGTCCCTGCGCCTGAAGGAGGCTGTCCGGATCCTCGCCCGCCGGCAGATAGGCGAATTGCAGCGATTTCCCGGGCTGCAGCAAGGGCAACGCCCGTTCGGCCGCGCGTTCCGCCGCCCGCTGGCCGGCCGCGTCGCCGTCGAAACACAGAATCGGTTCCGGCGCCAGGCGCCAGGCCTCCTGCAACTGCGTTTCGGTCATCGCGGTGCCGAGCGGCGCCACTGACTCGGCGAAGCCGGCGCGGGCCAGCGCGATCACGTCCATATAGCCCTCTGTGACCAGGAGCCGCCCCGTTTCATGCGCCGCCTGCCGCGCCGGGCCCAAATTATACAGCGTCCGCCCCTTGTCGAAGAGCGGCGTATCCGGCGAATTGATGTATTTCGCGGCCTTCGCGTCGCCCATCAGCCGGCCGCCGAAGGCGATCACCTTGCCGGTCCGGTTGGCGATCGGGAACATCACCCGGTCGCGGAAAAATGCGTAGGCCGCCCGACCGTCATCGGGCCGGCGCAGCAAGCCCGCCTCGACCAGCATCGCCTCGTCGTGGCCCTTCTGCTGCATCGCCCGGATGAATGCCGGGCCGTCCGGCGCATAGCCGAGCCGGAAGGCGCGAATCGCCGCGTCGTCCAGGCCGCGCCCGGCCAGATAGTCCCGCGCCGCCGCGCCCGCCCCGCCGCCGCGCAGACGCGCCTCGAACCAGGCGCAGGCGTCTTCCAGCACGTCATGCAGCCCCTTGCGGCGCTCCTCCAGAGCCCGGTCGCGCGGGGTCTGGCGCGGCATCTCCAGCCCCGCCTCCTCGGCAAACCGCTCGACGGCATCGAGAAAGCCGATCCCCTCGGTTTCCATGACATAGGAAAAAATGTCGCCGTGCTTGCCGCTGCTGAAGCAGTGGTAGAAGCCCTTCTCGTCATTGACGGTGAAGGACGGCGTCTTTTCGTTGTTGAACGGGCTGAGGCCGACGAATTCCCGGCCGCGGCGGGTCAGTTTCACCTTGCGGCCACACACATCCGACACCGCTACACGGCTCTTGATTTCATCCAGGAAGTTGGGCGGGAAGGCCATCGGCTGGGCGCCTCAGGACAGTTGTTGTTTCGCCGCCGCACTGGCCTTGGAGAAATCCATCCGGCCGGCGAACTGGGCGCGCAGCGCGCCCATGACCTTGCCCATGTCCTTGAGGCCGCCGGCGCCGGTCTCGGCGATCACCTGCGTCACCGCCTCGGCAATCCCCGCATCGTCCATCTGCGCCGGCAGGAAGCGCTGGATGACCTCGATCTCCCGGGCTTCACGTTCCGCGAGTTCAGGGCGATTGCCCTTTTCGTACATCTCGATGCTTTCGCGGCGCTGCTTCACCATGGTCTGCAGCAATCCCAGGATATCTTCGTCGCTGATTCCGGACGTGTTGTCTTTCGACCGGGCCGCGATATCGCGATCCTTGAGCGCGGCGAGAATCAGGCGAATCGTCGCCGTCGCGCAGGAATCCTTCGCCAGGGTCGCTTCTTTCAGCGACTCGCTCAAATTTTCGCGCAACATTGCTCCAATCTTGCCCGTAATTCGCGACAAGCAGCAACCGTACACGAAAGATAATCGTTAACGCAATAGGAAACGATAAGTTAACTTATTGAAATTAAACATTTTATTTGTTAATGAATCCTTGACGGCGTCACGACTATTGCTTAGAACCACCGCAATTTACACAACGCCATGGGCGCTCCATCGGAGACTCGCCTTAAACTTCCAGCCTGGCCCAAGGAAATCATCGAGCCGATGGCGGATACGCCCTCAAAAACGCCTACCCCGCCGCCCGGTGCCACGGCCGCCGTTGCGCTGGCCGATGGCACTGTTTTCTGGGGCAAGGGAGTCGGCGCGACCGGTGACGCGGTGGGCGAGGTTTGCTTCAATACCTCGATCACCGGGTATCAGGAAATCATGACCGACCCGTCCTATGCCGGGCAGATCATTACCTTTACCTTCCCGCATATCGGCAATACCGGGGCGAATGCCGAAGATTTCGAAACGGCCACCCCCGCGGCGCTCGGCTGCATCCTGCGCGCCGATATCACCGAGTCCTCCAATTGGCGCGCGCTGCAGCATTTCGAGGCCTGGCTGAAAACCAACGGCCTGATCGGCATCGCCGGCGTCGATACACGGCAACTCACGCGGCGACTGCGAGATTTGGGCGCCGCCAATGGCTGCCTCGCGCACGCGCCGGACGGCCGCTTCGAGGTCGCCGCCCTGATCGCGAAAGCGGCCGAATGGCCCGGCCTCGAAGGCATGGATCTGGCAAAGGTCGTGAGTTGCACGCAAAGCTACGATTGGCAGGAAACCCGCTGGACGCTGGGACAGGGTTACGGCGCGCTCGAGTCGCCGCGGCGGCACGTGGTGGCGGTCGATTTCGGCGCCAAGCGGAACATCCTCCGCAGCCTCGCGCATCTCGGGTGCCGGGTTACCGTGGTCCCGGCAACGGCCACGGCCGACGATGTGCTGCGCCACGAACCCGACGGCGTGTTCCTGTCCAACGGGCCGGGCGACCCCGCCGCGACCGGCGAATACGCGGTGCCGATGATCCAGGGCATCCTGGAGACCGGGCTGCCGGTTTTCGGCATCTGCCTCGGCCACCAGTTGCTTGCGCTGGCGCTCGGCGCCAAGACCGAAAAAATGCATCACGGCCATCGCGGCGCGAACCACCCGGTCAAGGATCTGACCACCGGCAAGGTCGAGATCACCAGTCAGAACCACGGATTCGTTATCGCCGCCGACTCTCTGCCGGACAGCGTGTCCGTTAGCCACGTGTCGCTGTTCGACGGCACGGTCGAAGGCATCGCCGTCGCGGACCGACCGGTATTTGGCGTGCAGCACCACCCCGAAGCCTCGCCCGGACCGCAGGACAGCCACTACCTGTTCGACCGGTTCGTCGCGATGATCGACGAGAAATAGGCAAAGAGTCGTACGAGAGTCATGCCCAAGCGCACCGACATCCGATCACCTGCCATGCGAAAGAGCTTGGACTCTTCAACCCCCTCCCCCCTTGTGGGGGAGGGTTGGGGTGGGGGGCAATCTGCGCTACGCTCATGGGAGGCGAAAACGGGATTGCCGCAATGGCCTCGCCGATTGCCAGACGTTTGCGACGAAACCAAACCGAAGCGGAACAACGCCTTTGGGCTCGGCTGCGCCGTCGACAGTTCGACGGCTATAAGTTCCGCCGCCAAGTGCCGCTGGGCGCTTTTATCGTTGATTTCGCTTGTCTCTCGAAAAAGCTCATTATTGAAGTCGACGGCGGACAGCATGCAGAGCGGACAAACGAAGACAATCGTCGAAGCAGCTGGCTTGTGTCCCAAGGATACGACATTTTGCGGTTCTGGAATAACGACGTACTTAGCAACACGGATGGCGTGTTGGAGAAAATTCGCGACACTCTCAACCATCGCGATTAGCGTATCGCCCCCCCTCCCTAACCCTCCCCCACGCTGGGGGGAGGGAATTCGTCTATGCACCTTCGGAAACGGTTTGGCATATGCCTAAGCGCACCGACATAAAATCGATCATGATCATCGGCGCCGGACCGATCGTGATCGGACAGGCGTGCGAGTTCGATTATTCGGGCACCCAGGCCTGCCAAGCGCTTCGCGAAGAAGGCTACCGCGTGATCCTGGTAAATTCGAACCCGGCGACCATCATGACCGATCCGGACATGGCGGACGCGACCTATGTGGAACCGATCACGCCGGAAACCGTCGAAAAGATTATCGACCGCGAACGTCCGGACGCGCTGCTGCCGACCATGGGCGGCCAAACGGCGTTGAATACCGCGATGTCGCTCTGGGAGAACGGCGCGCTCGACCGGCATGGGGTCGAGATGATCGGCGCCAAGGCCGACGTCATCGCCAAGGCCGAAGACCGCCAGCTGTTCCGCGAATCGATGAAGGCGATCGATCTGGAATGCCCGAAAAGCGTCCTGGTGCGCACCATCGAGGATGGCGCGGCGGCGCTCGACGAGGTGGGCTTGCCGGTGATCCTCCGGCCCTCCTTCACGCTCGGCGGCACCGGCGGCGGCATTGCCTACAATCGGGACGAATATATCGAATTGCTGACCTCGGGCCTGCGCGCATCCCCGGTCCAGGAAGTCCTGGTCGAGGAATCGGTACTCGGCTGGAAAGAATTCGAAATGGAGGTGGTGCGCGACTCGGCGGACAATTGCATCATCATCTGTTCGATCGAAAACATCGATCCGATGGGCATCCATACCGGCGATTCGGTGACGGTCGCGCCGGCGCTGACCCTGACCGACAAGGAATACCAGATCATGCGCGACGCCTCGATCGCGTGCCTGCGCGAGATCGGCGTCGATACCGGCGGCTCGAACGTGCAGTTCGCGATCTGCCCGGACACCGGCCGGATGGCGATGATCGAAATGAACCCCCGTGTATCGCGGTCTTCCGCCCTGGCGTCGAAAGCCACCGGATTTCCGATCGCCAAGATCGCCGCCAAGCTTGCGGTCGGCTACACGCTGGACGAATTGGACAACGACATCACCCGGGTAACGCCGGCCAGCTTCGAGCCGACCATCGACTATGTCGTCACGAAGATGCCGCGCTTCACCTTCGAGAAATTTCCCGGCGCCGAACCGCTGCTCACCACGGCGATGAAATCGGTGGGCGAAGCAATGTCGATCGGCCGGACATTCAAGGAAAGCGTCCAGAAGGTACTCCGGTCGATGGAAACCGGGCTCACCGGGTTCGATCCCGTCGACGTCGACGGTGTCGACAGCGACGGCAAGGAGGCGGTTGCGAATGCGCTGCGCATTCCCGCCCCGGATCGATTGTTGCTTGTGGCGCAAGCTTTCCGGCACGGCCTGACAGTCGAAGAAATCTACGAGTCCTGCAAAATCGACCGCTGGTTCCTGCGCCAGATCGAGGAAATCGTGCAAAGCGAAGCGGACCTGTCGGCGAATGGCCTGCCGGAAGACACGCCGGGCCTGTTAAAATACAAGAAGCAGGGCTTTTCCGACGCAAGGCTCGCCGCGCTGACGGACCGCACCGAACGAGATGTCGCGGCACGGCGCCACGCACTATCGGTCACGCCGGTCTATAAGCGGATCGACACCTGCGCTGCCGAATTCGCGTCGCAGACGCCTTATATGTATTCGGCCTATGAAGGCGACGGCTTCAACCCGCCCGAATGCGAGGCCGAGGTCAGCGATCGCAACAAGATCATCATCCTCGGCGGCGGTCCGAACCGGATCGGCCAGGGTATCGAGTTCGACTATTGTTGCGTTCACGCCGTCTACGCGTTGCGTGAGGCCGGGTACGAGACGATCATGGTCAATTGCAACCCGGAGACGGTATCCACCGACTACGACACCTCCGACCGCTTGTATTTCGAGCCGCTGACCGCCGAAGACGTGATTTCGCTGGTCCGGGTCGAACAGCAGAAAGGCACGCTGAAGGGAATCATCGTTCAGTTCGGTGGTCAAACCCCATTGAAATTGGCGAAGGCGCTGGAGGATGAGAATATTCCCATTCTCGGCACCTCGCCCGACGCGATCGACCTTGCCGAGGATCGCGAACGATTCCAGCAGCTCGTCGATCGGATCGGCCTTCGTCAACCGGCGAACGGCATCGCAACCTCCCTGGAAGGCGCGCAACGCATCGCCGACGACATCGGCTATCCGGTCCTGTTGCGCCCGTCCTATGTGCTGGGCGGGCGGGCGATGGAGCTGGTGCATGACGTCGAAGGCCTGAAGCGCTACATGCGGACCGCGGTTCAGGTATCGGGCGATCATCCGGTGCTGGTCGATCATTTCCTGCGCGACGCCATCGAGGTCGATGTGGACGCGCTCTCCGACGGCAGCCAGGTTCATGTGGCCGGCGTCATGGAGCATATCGAGGAAGCCGGCATCCATTCCGGCGACAGCGCCTGCTCCTTGCCGCCCTACTCCCTGGGCGAGGCGGTGGTCGAGGAAATCGCCCGGCAGACGGAGGCGCTGGCGAAAGCGCTGCAGGTCGTCGGTCTGATGAACGTGCAGTACGCAATCAAGGATGACGAGGTCTACCTGATCGAGGTGAACCCCCGGGCGAGCCGAACGGTCCCCTTCGTCGCCAAGGCGACCGGCGTACCGATCGCCAAGATCGCCGCGCGCATCATGGCCGGCGAATCGCTCTCGGCCTTCGATTTGCAACCCGTCCCGGTCGGCAGCCACGTCGCGGTGAAGGAAGCGGTGTTCCCGTTCGCGCGCTTCCCCGGCGTCGATGTGGTGCTGGGGCCGGAAATGAAGTCCACCGGCGAAGTCATGGGGCTCGACACCGATTTCGGCCGCGCCTTCGC
>JBFFGE010000174.1:0-9683 GCA_041557595.1 Alphaproteobacteria bacterium | reverse complement strand
GGCCCCCGCGGCATGAAATACGCAGTCGGGCAACGCGGCCGTGCCCGCCAGCGTCTCGAGGGCGGCCGTATCGACCGGGGATTCTTGCCACGTTTCGATGCCCCACCGGCGCAACGCTTCGGCATCCCAGCCGCGACGGCCCAATCCGGCACCGGTCCAGCCGGCATCGGCAAAACAACGCGCGACGTAACGCCCGAGGAATCCCGACGCGCCGGTAACCCAAACGCTTTGCTTGCCTGCCGCCATGTCAGCAGTCCCGACCGACGGCCCGGCCGATGAAAGAGTAGAGTCGTCCGGGCGTCTCGTCCTGGTCGCCCATATACCGGACGAAAGCGGCCGGAACGAGGTTCGGAAACGGCCAATGGAACTGCGCCGCAACGCGCTGTTTTACGGCGTCGCACGATTCCGGAAAAAGATTTATGTCCGACGCATACGGGTTGAGTACGGTATCGAGGCGGATGCCGCCGGCCCCGATCGCTGCCCGGTATTCATTCAAAGTATATGCATGCTCCCCCTGATAGAATCGGTGCAGCGGATGCGCATCGAGAAAGACCTGCATGTCGTCCGGTTTCGATATGACATGCTCGCGGGTCGCGATAAACAACCCTCCCTGCTTGAGCACGCGGCCCAATTCCCGGCACATCCTTCGGAGATCGAAAGCATGGTGCAACGCCTGGCGGCAATGGACGATGTCGAAGGTCTCATCCTCGAAGGATAAATCCTCCGCATGGGATTCGGCGATCTCGATGTGCAGCCCAGTGTTTTCGGCCAATTTTCGAATACAGCCTGAGCCCACGAGCGGGCTGTTGTCCGGCTCCAAGGCCGTGACCGGATATCCCTCCGACGCAAATGCATAGGCGGCGATGCCGCGGCCGGCTCCCACGTCCAGCACGCGCGCCGGCGGTGGCGGCAGAAATTCACGCAGCGCCTGCCATTCGCCACTATGGCGATAGCGGTCGGCGGCGGCCTCGATCGGATCGTCGAAGAAACAGGCACGCACCAGGTCCTGCTGCTCCGGCTGTTCGCGGAGCCACCGCACGGCCTCTTCCCAAGTCATGGTGATCTCAGCCATCGTGCTCTATGTCTCGCACGACCTTCGCCGGATTGCCCGCGACAACGGTATAGGGAGGCACGTTCCTGGTGACGACGCTTCCGGCCGCCACAACCGCACCTTCGCCGACCGTTACACCTTTGAGAATTATTGCCCTCGCGCCGATCCAACTTCCATTTTCGATGCGCACTGGAACCGTTTGCGTCGTCGACCAGTCGTGGTCTTGGTTATCGCGCCAATCCCGAAGGTCCTTTTGCCGTACCCGGTAATGAATATTGTGGTTGTCACTGTCAGCGATCAGACAACCATGCGAAATCAATACGTCGTCTCCGATTGAAATATTCGCGACGCAGTCGACGAGCGACTGGCCACCGACGAAGGTATTGCGGCCGACGGCGATAACGGCAGTCGCCGTCTCGGCGACCAGTGTTCCTTCAACCAGCGAGTCCTCGCCAATGACGATGCGCCCGCCCGGCTTACGGATCAGCACCTGGCCAAGCAAGTCGCTCGATGACGGAAGCTCCACCCCGTCGGCAAGCGGCGGCGCATCCGGAGGGCCGTCCGCCAAGCGAAGAAACAGATTGCCGAGGCGAGCGCTTATTCTTTTGAGCAAACGAACCATTTCCCTACGGATATTTCATCGGCCCACAGCGAATCGATAACCTGCACGACCGGGTAGGAAGCCCGGTACCGCTGCAGCCACCAATCGACCGAATTGTTGAAAAAGCTCTGTTGCGTCTTGAGCCAGCCTTGGTCCGTTCCGGACCGGGAGACGGGAATCATGTGGAAGGTCTGTTTTTCGACGACCCGGGCGCACTCCTGGAGAAATTCCCCGATCCCGCTTTCGGTGAAATGTTCCAACGAGCCAATCGAATAACCATAGGCGAACTGATCGTCCTTAAACGACATCGCGGTGGCGTCCTCGACAAACAGCCTGTCGCGGGCAATGCCGCGTTCCTCGGCCTTGGAGAGAAGAAACTCCGAAATGTCGCACCCGAAAACATCCTTTCCGAGATCGGTCGAGAGGATTTCCATCACACGGCCGGTGCCGCAAGCAATGTCCAAGACCGGTCCGTGCAACAACGCCGTCAAATACCGGATTTCATGCCAGGCGTTGCCCTCTCCCCAATGTTCGAGCATGTCCGCGAACTCTGGATTCCAGTAAATATCGAGATCTTGCTTGTCGGGCGAACCCGCGTTGGGTCCGGCCGCGACCGGTTCCGGTGTGGACCGAAGGCGTTGTTTCAGCCACGCCTTAACAGGGTTCGGAATGACGCTTTTCAATAAGGAAATCATTGTTCGTTTTGACCTATGCGCCGACCGGTCAGGCGCGAATCGTTGCGGTGAAGCGATCGAAGGCATTTTTCAGATACCGTCCGACGCCGTGGCGGCCGCCGTCCCGGCTGCGAAAATAGCGTTCCAGCATTCCCATCGCACGGCCATTGATTTCCGGCGCCGGAAAAGTCCGCACCCGGAATTCAGGATCGAGCTGGGACGCCCAGAATTCGGGCCGGACGCTGTGCGTGGCATCCTCGTCGCCGGTATTCGAAACCAGCGTCCGGACCGGAAACAATGTCATGCCCTTTCTCCGAAACACCGATGCGTACCACTCGATCGCCCAAGAACTAATTTGACCCTCGACATTTTTTTCTAGCATTTCGAAATAGGGAAAGCTTCCGTTTGCATCGAATTGCCGGCGGCGGCTTTCGCTATCGGCGATCCAATCATAAAGTTCCCGGCCCTGTGTCATGTACCGCCACGCCCGGGCCCATGTCGCCCAACCCCAGGAGGTGGTGATCGGCAGAAAAACCGCGTCGCTCCGAACACCCGCAAAGCTGACGGGGAACATATGACCCGCGATCTGCATCACCCGCTCGTCGTCGGCATATCGATCGAGCGCGCCGTTCATATAGTCGAGGAAACCGGCGGACACAATCAGATCGTCTTCCACGACAATGACGCGGCCGTGGTCGCGGCACAGCTGCGTGACGCCGGAGACAATCGACTTGGCGAGACCGAGGTTGCGGTCGCGCTCGATAATGTTGATCGAGGCGAACCCGTCGATGCCGCGAATGTATTCGCGGACCTCGCGCACGGCCGGCTCGTGTTGCACCGACGCGGCTCCGTCCGAAAAGACATGGAGCGGCGAGACGGCAGCTTCCGGATTCGCCTTGAGCGCCTCGACGGCGCGGCGCGTATAGCCGGGCCGCCGATAGACGAAGAGAGCGATCGGCGCGGTCATGGCGCCACGGCCGGGACGCACATTTGCCGCGCGATATCGAGAAAGGCGCGCGCCGCTTCCGCGCGCCGACGCATGCCGGCCGCCGCAGCCCCATCCTCGGCAGTGGGATCGGGTCCTTCCCGCAACCGCGGCCAGAGGCCTTCCAAAAGCGCGGCAAGCGCATCCGCATCCCGTCCGGGAAAGAAATGCCCGCTGTCGCCGAGCTGTTCTTTGTGAACGGGAAAATCGGACGCGATGACCGGGCGGCCGACCGCCTTGGCGTCCTCCACCACGGTGCTCCACCCTTCGAACAAGGACGGCTGCAGCACTGCCGCGGCATGCCGGAATATCTCAATCTGATCGTTGCGCGGCACCAAGCCGAGGAAGCGAACGCGCTCGGTCAGCCCGGCCTCCGCAATGAAACGCTTCAGGCCGGTCACGTGGTCGCGGTTCCGGGAATCCGCCTCATAACCGGTGCAGACCACGTCTATTTCAATTCCTTTGTCCGACAGTGCCCGGATCGCCTGAAAGGCTGTCATATGGTTCTTGTGCGCCCAAAACTGGTTCGGGATGTAGAGGTATTTTCCCGGCAGTCCGTAGACGTCCTGCGGGTCGCGGCCGTTCCGCTCATGCTCGGTCAGGGTCGTACAGAAGGACCATACGTGCGGAACAGTGCGCGAGCCGGGATAAAAGCGGCGGAAATCGTCCAGCGCCATATGACTGCTCAGCACCAAATGCCCCCCTGCATCGGCGATCGCGGCATCCTTCGCGCGCCGAGCGGCAAGATCGTCCGCCGAGAATAATTCCGGCATGTGCTCGTGTTGAAAATCCGGGATCCAAAACAACTGTTTGGCATTGCCGGAAGCTTCGGTATGCAGCGACGGAAATAGAATGTCGACGCCGTCGAAGGGACCTGGCGCCGGCGTTCCGGTGACCCCCCGATAAAGCCGGCGTGCCGCACGGCCGGCGCGCGACGTCAGTGTTGTCCGGGATTTGGGCGTCTCGACGAAATCGAAACTAGCCAGTTCATTTACCAGCGTTTCGCGGGCATGTTCCCAACCAATCAATTGAACCGACGGACGCTCCGCCGGGTCGACCGCGTCCAGTGCATAGATAAGGTTTCGAACGTAGATGGTCCCACCCAT
This sequence comes from Alphaproteobacteria bacterium, assembly GCA_041557595.1. Classification (GTDB taxonomy): domain Bacteria; phylum Pseudomonadota; class Alphaproteobacteria; order UBA8366; family UBA8366; genus JAOTYV01. Next base: position 5,266 of record JBFFGE010000174.1, on the reverse strand, counting down.
CCAGGCGTCATGGTCCAGGATCTGGACGCCGACCACCAAGGGGTGTTCCAAATCGCGTTCAGGTCGCCCTGGGGTGAGAGACTCGTTCGTCGAGTATTCGTTCATTTTCGATCAGCGCCCGAACCGGGTCGCCACTGGGCCTAATATCCGATTGATGCATCGCCGGCGCGGGTGATGGGCGTCGACGAAATCGCCACGACCGCACCCCGCCCGTTTCGGATCGTATGATCCGAGCAATGGGATTCCGCGCCGCCGCGCAATCGCACGCAACCAATTTTCCGTTCGACCGACGCCCTGATACCCGCCGCGGGCTTGCATGCCGCTGTAGGCATCGGGCTGGTACGGCGGCAGGAAGAGCACGAGTTGAACGCCATTCGCGCCCAGGAATTGAACGATCTTTTCGAATATTTCCTGAGCGTTCGGATCGAGCTGGCGATAATCATGGATCGAGCGCAGCAATCCTTTTTCGGCCGCCTCCCTGCCGTAGCGCGCAACTTCATCGGCGGTACGCTGCAAAATGGACGGACCCCATCGGAACGATCCGTCGCTGTAAACAAGCAGCCGGTCCCAAGTATCGCCGTCGACCGCCTTCACTTTCTGCGCCAGCATCTGATGCGGACCCTTGCCGTCGATGAAATTCCCGATGATTTCGATCGCGGAATCCAGCCGCAGCAATAGCTCGGCGCGAACCCCGATATCCTTCAGGCGATCCGCCGGCGATTGCTGCTTTCGGTCGATCCCGATCTTCGCCGCGGCAAATTGATATGAGTCGGCCAGGCTCCGCCAACGAGGGTCGGAAAACTGCGGATTGAAAACCCACGGATCGACCGACCAAATGATCAATGCCGGAAGCGCCCGCCGCTGCATGTAAAGGCCGAGCACCGCGACAACGTCCTCCAGGCCGCCGCCGTTGACGCCATGGTTGAAGAACCGCAGGTTTGGGGGCGCTACGGCGGCCGATATCTCTCGGCTCCGGCTCGACCCAAGAGATATCACCTCGGGCGTGCGCTCGAGGCGTTGTAAATATTCTCGCTGAACGAGGCGGTCGTCCAAATTTCTCGCCATGCCGAGATTTCGACCGGCGGCCAAAATCTCGGCCGCACGATCCGCCGCATCGAGCTTCCGATGAAAGACATTTGCGGTATCGGCCCAATAGTTGACCGCCACCAGAAGCGCGAGCCCGCCGCCGAAGACCCAGGCGAAGCAGACAACAAACGCCTTCGGCTGCGGTTTTCGGCCGCCCCCGTCAACCCGGCTAAAATTGGAAATAAAGAAACGGCGAATCTTCACTGATCGATCCAATGGACACGAGAAGGCAGACGGCAACCGCCGCGCCGACCAAAGCCGGATGGGCCCAACGCATCAGGCGCGGGCATTCCAGCGGCGGAAGCGTTTGCGATGCGATGAGCGGGTTTCGATTTGCGAGCAGTTCCTGCATCGTCGGCGCGAACCAAACGGTCGCAAGGAGGAGCAGCAGAAGCAGCGCTTCATTGATACCCGTCGTCAGGGCCAACGCGGTCGGATCGACGTGCACGACGCCCGCCGAAACCAGCGCATCGCCCAGATAGCCGAGTGCCGCAATCGCACCTTGCGTGAGCCCGAACCCATCGGCCCCGAACATGACGCCGAGCATATAGGCCGCAGAATCCAAGTCGGTAGCGCGGAAGACGACCCAACCGGCAACGACCGCCGTAAAGGTCAACAGGTGACCGAAGATACGCCACGCCACGTTGGACTTCTCCCAATGCCGAGTGAAATGACGCCATGCGTGATTGATCACTAGGTACAATCCATGCAGACCGCCCCATAAGACGAATGTCCAACCGGCGCCGTGCCAAAGACCGCCGAGCAGCATCGTCATCATGAGGTTTACCCAGCGCCGGACCTCTCCCTTACGGTTGCCACCCAATGCGAAATAGAGATAATCGCGGAGAAACCGAGACAGCGTTATATGCCATCGACGCCAGAACTCTATTATGTTCAGTGCTTTGTACGGAGACCGAAAATTCTCCGGCAGTCGAATCCCAAACAGGCGCGCGATGCCGACCGCCATATCGGAATAGGCCGAAAAATCGAAATAAAGCTGGAAGGTATAGGCCAACGCACCGAACCACGCCTCGATCATCGACACACCCGACCCTTGTACCGCCGCCAAGAACACCGGGTCGGCATAGGGCGCGACCGAATCTGCGATAACGATCTTCTTGAACAATCCGGCGGCAAAAAAGGTTAGCCCGATTTCCACATCGGACAAGGTCACCCGCGGTCGCCGGAATTGCGGCATCATTTCCGCATGATGGACGATCGGCCCCGCGATCAGTTGCGGAAAGAAACTGACGAAGACCGCATACCGCAGAAAATTCCGGTCCCGTTCGAGGCCGCGCGAAATATCGACCAGATACGCGATCTGCTGGAACGTGAAGAATGAAATGCCGATCGGCAGCGCCACCGCCAAGCCCAGAATTGAACTGTCCGCGATGTCGTTGATCGTCCCGATTGCGAAATCGATATATTTGAAATAGCCCAGCAGCAGCAGGTTGAAGGCAACACCGACGATCAGCAACACCCGTTTTCGCGCCTTCGAGGATACGAAGAGCAGACTGCCCAACGCATAATTTACCGTGATCGAGGCAAGGAGAACGAAGATCCAATCGAACCGCCACCAGGAGTAAAAGACGCAAGACGCAATAAACAGAAACCCGAAATACGCGACCGGCGAGCGCCGAGCCAGCCACCAGGCGAGCCCCATGACCGGCGGCAGGAACAGAAATATAAAGACCGTCGAATTAAACAGCATGGTGCGCCAGGCGCAGGATTCCGTCGCCGGTTGCCATTAGGTGAGCGAAGGCGGATTGGAACCGGTCAACCGATCCAAACCCCGTCGCATCGCCGTTGTGGGATTAAACGGATGCTCCCGTACCCACTGCCGGCTAAAGCGCCTGGCTCCGTGGATCTCCATCGGAAGCTTCCGGGTGTGCCCACGCATGACGCGCCGCCGGTGTCCCTCGGCGACGGTGCCGCCCATATGATAGGCATCGGTGTCGAATACGATCAGCGTGCCCGCCACGCCGGTGATCGGAATCGCGTCCGGCAAACTGTCCGGGATCTCACGGTTCGGCAAGGCCCGGGTCGGCATGCCGCGCGAGAGATAGTGTTCGCGCAAAGACCGCACGAAGAGATGCGAACCCGGGACGGCCGTGAAGGCGCCATCCTGTTCCGTGGTGTCCGCCAGATAAACGTAGAATTTCAGACATTGGAGCTGATCGTAATGCAGCGGCAAAATCGGTGTGTCGTCCCAACCGTGGTCGCTGACGAAAATTTCACGGTTGAGAATGTAGGGCGCATGCAGATAGCCTTCGCTGATCTCCGCCAACAAGGAACTGCCGAAGACAGCAGCCGTCGCCGGCATAATTCCCGGATCGATCCGCTCCCGGCGGAGACGGATGACACGACCGCCCTTCGCCGGATGATCCATGTCTACCCCCGGCACCTCGTGGGCACACATGTAATCCTGCTCCGAGCAAAGCCCCGCAGTCGTTTCGCCGTCGACCCAGCCCGGTACGACCGCGACGCCGTATCGTTCCAGCAAGGACACGATTGCCGCGGCGTTTGCCGAGGCGGCCTCGACGGTAATGTCGTTGAGCGTAACTCGATCAATTTGGTTCTGGTTTGACATGACGATGTCCATTCCTCATCAACATCTAGCCCGATTGCCTCGTTTAAACACTGCGCCGTTTCGAAAGTTCGGCCAGATATCGGCCATACGGTGTCTGTGCCAATGGTTTTGCAAGTTCCCGTAGATCCTGCGCTGAAATGTAGCCGAGATTAAAGGCGATCTCCTCGAGGCAGGCGATGAACTGCCCCTGACGCCGTTGGATCGTGCTGACGAAATGAGTGGCGTCGAGAAGATCTTCGTGCGTGCCGGTATCGAACCAGGCGAGCCCTCGGCCCAGCAATTCGACATGCAGGTCGCCGCGCTCGAGATAAACCTTGTTGACGTCGGTGATTTCCAGTTCGCCGCGTCGAGACGACACCAGGCCCGCGGCAATATCGACAACGTCATTGTCATAGAAATAGAGGCCGGTGACCGCCCAGTTGGATTTTGCATTGGCCGGTTTTTCCTCGATGCCGAGACACTGCCCGTCCGCCGCCAACTCGAGAATGCCATAGGCTTCCGGTTTATCGACGTAATAACCGAATACGGTTGCGCCCTGCGGCCGGCTCGCTGCGGTTTCGAGGCTGGTTGTCAGATCGTGACCGAAAAACAGGTTGTCGCCGAGAACCATGGCGACGGATTCACCGGCGATAAAGTCGCGGCCGATGAGAAAGGCCTCCGCCAATCCGTTGGGTGACGCCTGCTCCGCATAACTGAGTTTCAGCCCTAGCCGCGCCCCATCGCCAAGAAGCTTCTCGTAAATCGGGCGGTCATTTGGATTCGAGATGATCAGAATTTCGCGGATGCCGGAAAGCATGATGACCGACAACGGGTAATAGATCATCGGTTTGTCATAAACTGGCAGAAGCTGCTTGTTGACGCCCAACGTCGCCGGATAGAGGCGTGACCCGTTGCCGCCCGCCAAGACAATTCCCTTACGCGTTGTCATCGCTTTCGTTCCAATCCTCGACGGTCGGCGCCCTGTCCATCGGCAAGAATAGGGCGCCACCAAGCCTCATTCGCCAGATACCATTGTACGGTTTCGCGGAGACCTTCCGAAAAGTCCCGTGCCGGCCGCCATCCCAACTCGTCCGAAATGCGGCCGATATCCATCGCATAGCGCCAGTCATGACCCGGCCGGTCGGTTACGAAACTGATCGAATCGCGGTAGCTCTTTCCGGTCGCGGCCGGGGCAAGGGCGTCGAGGATGTCGGCGAGCGCCTCGACCACTTGCAGGTTGCTCCGTTCGGCCTCGCCGCCGACGCAATAAGTCCGCGCGGCCACGCCGCATTCAAGAACCGTTTCGATCGCCGCGCAATGATCGTCGACGAACAGCCAATCGCGAATGTTGCTGCCGTCGCCATAAACCGGCAGCGGACGCCCTTCGAGTGCCGATATGATCATGTGCGGAATAAATTTCTCGGGAAACTGATACGGCCCATAATTGTTCGTGCAGTTGACGATCGAACCGGGCAGGCCGTAGGTCTCCCCCCAGGCCGATACAAGGTGATCGGATGCGGCTTTCGACGCCGAATACGGCGAGCGTGGTGCATAAGGCGTGTCCTCGTTGAAAAACCCCTCTGGTCCGAGCGATCCGAACACCTCATCGGT
>JBFFGE010000173.1:0-9724 GCA_041557595.1 Alphaproteobacteria bacterium | reverse complement strand
CGCGATCTTGGTCAGCATGAGGAACCCCTGTTCCCGGGCGTACGGGAAGTTCTCGATATTTTGGAGGAATGGGACGTCATCGTCGGGATCGCCACGGGTCGTTCGCGGCGCGGTCTGGCGCTTACCTTGGAACAACATGGGCTGGGAGGGCGTTTCCTTATAACCAAGACGTCGGATGACGGGCCCGGAAAGCCGGATCCGCGAATTATGCTGGACGCCATCGCTGAAGCGGGTGCGGTTCCCGAATCGACGGTCATGATCGGCGATACGGTCTTTGATATATCGATGGCGCGCCAGGCGAAGGCTTTCGCGGTGGGCGTGGACTTGGGGCTACCAGGAGGTCGGGGAACTGACCGAAGCGGGCGCCCACCACGTCGTGTCTCACTTCGACGCGGTTCCCGCCGTCCTTAACACATTATGGAGAACTGCCTGATGCGACTCGGAAAGATACTACTCATCGGTTTTCTGGCGGTCGTACTGATCCTGGTGGCCGGCGTCGTTATTCTGCTCAATCTCGACTTCAACGAATACAAGGAACAAATTGCCGCGGAAGCAAAAAAGGCGACCGGCCGTGAACTGAAAATCGCCGGCGACCTGAAGCTCAACCTGTTCACTTTGAGCCCCGGCCTTACGGTCGGCGGCGTTCGGTTCGCGAATGCCCCCTGGGGATCGCGGCCGGATATGGCGCAGATCGAGCGTTTCGAGGTGAAGGTGGATTTGCTGCCGCTGTTGAACGGGAAATTGGCGGTCGACAGGGTCGTGCTGTCGGGCGCCAATATTCTGATCGAGAAAAACAAGGCGGGGCAAGGCAACTACGAATTCAAGTCGGCGGCGGCGGCGCAACCGAAGGCGCAAGATTCAAGCAAGGCGGGCGAAAAACCTCCGGCAGGGCGCTCCAAGTCCGGTGACTTGCAGTCGATTGGAATCAAAGAAGTCAGGATCGAGCGTTCCGTGCTGACCTATCGCGACGCCGCGGCGGCCAAGCCGCTGATTCTCGGCGTGAAATCGATGCGGCTGAGCGGCGGCACGGATGACCCGCTGAAAATCGAGATGACGGGCGACTACAACACGGCGCCGTTCAACGTCGATGGAAAGTTCGGGTCGCTGTCGCATCTGTTGGAAGCCGTGAAACCCTGGCCGCTGGATGTTGTTGCCAAGGCCGGCGGGGCGACGGTGACGGTCAAGGGGACGGTCGCGAAACCGCTCGAAGCGGCGGCATTGAACGTCAATTTTTCGGTTGCGGGCGACGATCTTTCCAAGCTCGAGGGATTGGCCGGCGCGCCGGTCCCGCCATTAGGACCCTATGCGATCTCGGGCGTCGTCACGGGACAGGCGGATACTGCGGTAAAGGTGAGCAACCTGAGTGCGAAAATCGGCAAGAGCACGTTGACCGGCGCGGCCGAAATGCAGCTCAAGGGCCGGCCGGCGATATCGGCCACCATGCGGTCCGACCTGCTCGATCTCGACGATTTCCTCAAGCCGGCCAATGGGGCAAAGGCACAGACCGTTCCGGCAGGGAAAGGCAAGAAGCCAGCGGCCAAGAAAAGTACGTCATCTGATCGGCTGTTTTCCAATGACCCCTTGCCGGTGGAGGGATTGCGCGCCGCCGACGCATCGGTGGACTTGATGATCAAGAAGGTGGCCGGGCAGAAGGTTGCGATCAAGGATCTCACCGTCAAGCTGCGGCTGCGCGACGGCGATCTGTCGCTCGATCCGCTTTCGGTTCATGTGGCCAAGAGCACGATCAACAGCCGAATTCGTCTGAACGCAAAGCCGGCGACGCCGGTTCTGTCGGTCAAATTATCCGGCAAGAAGGTGGATATCGGCACGCTGCTGGGTGAGCTGGGCGTCACCGATGTGGTCATCGGTGCGATCGATGCGGATATCGACGTAAACGGCAGCGGCAAATCGGTTCGGGCGCTGATGGCGGGGCTGGACGGAAACACCAGCATCGTCATGGGCAAGGGCAGGATGAAAAGCGACGCGCTGGACGGCCTTCTGGGGGGCGCCGGCAAGGCCCTGACGCAGATGGTGGTTGGCAAGAAATCCGAATACACGGTCATCAATTGCTTTATCAATAAATTCGATGTGAAGAACGGCGTCGCCACCAGCCGGACGACTGTTTTCGACACGGAATATGCGTCGATTTTCGGTAAGGGGAATATCAATCTCGGCACGGAGCGAATCGCGTTCGACGTCGATCCGCGACCGAAATCCAGTAAGCTCAGCGCCACTCCGGTGCCATTGGAAGTTCGGGGCACCTTGGCCAAACCGACCTACGCCCTCAACAAGGCCGCCGCGATCGGCCGGATCGGCGGCATCGTCGGCGCGCTGACCGGCAAGCAGGTGCCGGGCCTCACCGACGGCGGCAGCGCCGCGGCGACCGGAAATGCGTGCGTCGACGGTGGCCGCGCCCAGCCGAGCGCCCAGCCGAGCACCGTGAAGAAAGCACCCGCGCAGGTCCCGTCCGCGAAGGATTTGAAGAAGAACGCCAAGGATATCGGCAAGCAGCTGGAAAAGGGCTTGAAGGGGTTGTTCGGCCGCTGATGACATTCAAGCGTTTTTACAAGGACGCGGCGGTAACCGCTGACGGTGACGTCTACGGGGTTGCCTTGGATGGCCGCGCGGTGCGGACGCCCGCGAGGCTGAATTTCGAGCTGCCGACACAAGCCCTTGCGGAGGCGGTCGCAGCCGAATGGGCGGACCAGGCGGAAAAGGTCGAGCCCGAGAGCATGCCGATGATGCGGCTGGCGAGTACGGCGATCGACCGGGTCGCGCCGCAGCGGCAGGCCGTGATCGATGAAATCGCCGGCTATGCGCGGACCGACCTGTTGTGCTATCGCGCGGAATCGCCGGAATCCCTGGTGGCGCGGCAGTCCGCTCTCTGGCAACCCTTGCTCGATTGGGCCGCGCTGGAACTTGATGCGGCGCTTGCCGTGACATCGGGCGTCATTCCCATCGACCAGCCTGGCGACGCGGTCGCGGCCTTGCGGCGGGCGGTCGCCTCGCATGACGAATTCGCCTTGGCGGGGTTGCATGGGCTGACCACGTCGACGGGATCGCTGGTTGTGGCGCTGTCGGTGCGCAATGGCGCGATTGCGGTCGACGATGCTTGTGCGGCGAGCTTCCTGGACGAGGAGTGGCAGGCTGAAATCTGGGGCCGCGATCCGGAGGCGGAGGCGCGCCGGGCGCGGATGCGCGACGATATCCATGCCATCGGCCGCTTTTTCGCGCTCTTGAAGGGATAGACTGCCGGTGTTATGCCGGGCGCGGGCAACTAAGGACGGGGCGATGAGCGATATTATCCGGCAGCTTGAGGAAAAACGCGGCCGCGCCGCCCTTGGGGGCGGACAGCGGCGGATCGACGCGCAGCACGGCAAGGGCAAGCTGACCGCGCGCGAACGGCTGGAGGTGTTGCTCGACGAGGAGTCCTTCGAGGAATGGGACATGTTCGTCGAGCATGACAGCCACGATTTCGGCATGGCCGAGCAAAAGGTCCCGGGCGACGGCGTGGTGACCGGCCACGGTACGGTCAACGGGCGGCTGGTCTTCGTCTTCAGTCAGGATTTCACGGTGTTCGGCGGGTCGTTGTCGGCCGCGCATGCCCGCAAGATCTGCAAGGTCATGGACCAGGCGATGAATGTCGGCGCGCCAGTCATCGGGTTGAACGATTCCGGCGGTGCGCGCATCCAGGAAGGCGTGGCCTCGCTGGCGGGATACGCCGACGTCTTTCAGCGCAACGTGCTGGCGTCGGGCGTCGTCCCGCAGATTTCCATGATTATGGGGCCTTGTGCCGGCGGCGCGGTGTATTCGCCGGCCATGACCGATTTCATCTTCATGGTGAAGGATACCTCATACATGTTCGTGACCGGACCCGATGTGGTGAAGACGGTCACCCATGAAGAGGTGACGGCCGAAGATTTGGGGGGCGCGGTAACCCATACGGGCAAATCGGGCGTCGCCGACCGCGCCTTCGAGAACGATGTCGAAGCGCTGATCGAGCTGCGTCGCTTCATCGACTTTTTGCCCAGCTCTAACCGCGAAAAGCCGCCGGTCCTGCCGACGCCGGACCCGTTCGACCGGGCCGAGCCGTCGCTCGACAGCCTGATCCCGGCAAACCCGAACCAACCTTACGACATGGCCGAGCTGATTGCCAAGGTGGTCGACGAGGGCGATTTCTTCGAGGTCGCGCCGGACTATGCGGGCAACATCCTGACCGGCTTTGGGCGCATGGAAGGCGGCACTATCGGCATCATCGCCAACCAGCCGATGGTGCTGGCCGGGTGTCTCGACATCAATTCGGCGCGCAAGGCGGCGCGCTTCGTCCGGTTCTGCGATTGTTTCAACATTCCCATCGTGACATTCGTCGACGTGCCGGGCTTCCTGCCGGGCACCGCGCAGGAATACGGCGGCATCATCAAGCACGGCGCGAAGCTTTTGTATGCCTATGCGGAGGCGACGGTGCCGAAGGTGACGGTGATTACCCGCAAGGCCTATGGCGGGGCCTACGACGTCATGAGCTCCAAGCACCTGCGCGGCGATCTGAACTATGCCTGGCCGAGCGCGGAGATCGCGGTGATGGGGCCGAAGGGGGCGGTCGAGATCATCTTCCGCGAGGACATCGGCGACACGGCGAAAATCGAAAAACGCACCGACGAATATCGCGAGAAATTCGCCAATCCGTTCGTCGCCGGGTCGCTCGGCTTCATCGACGACGTCATCATGCCGCGCAACACGCGCCGCCGGATCTGCCGCGGGCTACGTATGCTGCGCGACAAGAAGCTGGAAAACCCGTGGAAAAAGCACGGTAACATTCCGCTGTAAAAAGTGATTCCAAGAGATTGAAGAAAAGACATTCTCCATGGCGAATGAATCACAGACATCGATGAGCCCGGAACACCGCGCGCGGACCGGTAAAATCCTTCAATCGATCGGGATTTTCGACGTTTTCCTGGGGGCCGTTGCTTTCCTGGGCGGCCCGTCCTTTTATGATTTCGGTCCGGGCCGCGAATGGACCTGGCCGCTGATCGGTCTCATTGTCGCAGTCGGCGGCGTTGCGGTTTGGTGGGCGGGCAAGAAATTCGGACGACAGAAAGAATAATTCGGCAACAAAGTTGTCGTCGCGTCGGGGTTCGGTCACTTCCTGCTCACGGGGCGACGGCTAAATTTGATATACTCGCGCAGCGAGACCAGATTTTCAGGCGAACAAGGGACACCGGGCATGACTGATATCCGCATCGAGCTGCACAGCGACACGCAGACGCGGCCGACGCCGGGCATGCGCAAGGCGATGGCCGAGGCGCCGGTCGGCGACGAGCAGAAGGGCGAGGACCCGAGCGTCAACCGCCTGCTCGAGATGGCGATCGATCTGTTCGGCAAGGAGGATGCGGTTTTCCTGCCATCGGGTACGATGTGCAACCAGATCGCGATGATGCTGCATTGCAAGCCGGGCGACGAGGTGCTGGCCGACAAGACGGCGCATGTTCTCAACCTCGAAGGGGCGGGCGCGGCGGTGTTCGCGGGCTCCATGATCTCGCCGCTCGACGGCAAGCGCGGCATCTTTACCGCCAGCCAAGTCGAAGCGGCGGTCCGAACCGTACGGCGTCATACGCCGAGAACACGGCTGCTGGTGGTCGAGCAGACGTCGAATTTGGGCGGCGGCACGGTCTGGCCGCTGGAGACGATCCGAGAGGTCGAGGCGGCGGCGCGCGGTCACGGCATGGCGATGCATATGGATGGCGCGCGGGTGTTGAATGCGGTGGTCGCCAGCAATGTATCGGCGCGGGATTTCGCCGCCCCCTTCGATACGATGTGGCTCGATCTCAGCAAGGGGCTCGGCTGCCCGTTCGGCGCGGTTTTGCTCGGCAGCAAGGCGTTGATCGACGAAGCGTGGCAGTGGAAACAGCGCATGGGGGGCGCCATGCGGCAGTCGGGCGTGATTGCCGCCGCCGGCATCTATGCGTTGGAAAACAATGTCGAGCGGCTGGTCGAGGATCACGAAAACGCCCGCTTTTTTGCCGAACGGATCGCCGATATACCGGGCGTTACGATTGATCCAGCCACGGTGGAGACCAATCTCGTATTCTTCGAAGTCGAAGGGACCGGGCTGAGTGCGGGTCAGGTGCATGACCGGCTGCTGAAACATGGCGTGCGGATCGGCGCGTCGAGCGGCAGCAGCATGCGGGCGGTGACCCATCTCGACGTGTCGCGGGAACAGCTCGCCGAAGCGGCGGAAACGCTGTCCACGGTTGTCGTCGAGTCCGCGGCGGCATGATCCGACTCTAATATTTCGCCCGTGATTCCAGGACGCAATGGAACTATCTGAAAGATAATAACAAAATAAGGCTTGGCCGGTGTTTCCCAGAATACTGATCGCCAATCGGGGCGAAATCGCGTGCCGCATCATCCGCACGGCGCAACGCATGGGCATCGAGACGGTCGCCATCTATTCGGAGGCCGATACAGGCGCGCTGCACGTTCGCATGGCGGATCACGCGGTGCCGGTCGGACCGTCCCCGGCGGCTGAGAGCTACCTTGTCATCGACCGGATAGTGCAGGCGGCCAAGGATTCGGGCGCGGAAGCGGTCCATCCGGGCTTCGGATTCCTGTCGGAAAATCCGGCCTTCGCCGAAGCGCTCGGTGCGGCCGGGATCGTCTTCATCGGTCCGCCGATCGGCGCGATCGCCGCGATGGGCGACAAGATCGAATCGAAACGCCTGGCGCAGAAGGCCGGCGTCAGCACGGTGCCGGGCCATCCGGATATCGTTCCCGACGCGAAGGCGGCGTCGGGGATTGCGGCGAAAATCGGCTATCCGGTTATGATCAAGGCGTCGGCGGGCGGCGGCGGCAAGGGCATGCGCGTCGCCTATGACGATGCGGGGGTTCGCGAGGGCTTCCAACTGGCCGCAAACGAGGCCAAATCGAGTTTCGGCGACGACCGGATCTTCATCGAGAAATTCATCGAGCAGCCGCGCCATATCGAAATTCAGGTGCTGGCCGATGGGCACGGCAATATCGTTCATCTGGGGGAGCGGGAATGCTCGATCCAGCGGCGCCATCAGAAGGTGATCGAAGAAGCGCCGTCGCCCTTCATCGACGACAAGACGCGGGCCGCGATGGGGGCCGAAGCGGTGGCGCTGGCCAAGGCAGTGGACTACCAATCTGCAGGCACGGTGGAATTCATCGTCGACAAGGACCGGAATTTCTATTTCCTGGAGATGAACACCCGGCTGCAGGTCGAGCATCCGGTGACCGAGTTCGTGACCGGATTGGATCTGGTGGAACAAATGATCCGCGTTGCGGCGGGCGAAGAACTGTCGTTCCGGCAGGAGGACGTAAAGCTCGACGGCTGGGCGATCGAAGCGCGCCTCTATGCGGAAGACCCGCGGCGCAATTTCCTGCCGTCCACGGGGCGGCTGGTGCGCTATCGGGAACCGGCGGCCGGGCCGCAATTGCGGATCGACAGCGGGGTTTTCGAGGGCGGCGAAATCTCCATGTTCTACGATCCGATGATCGCCAAGCTCGTCGCCGCCGGCACGTCTCGGGATGCGGCAATCGAGGGTTTGCTGGAGGCGCTGGACGCCTTCCACATTCGCGGCATCTCGCACAATCTGGCGTTTTTGGCCGCGGTATTGGCGCATCCGCGCTTCGTGGAAGGCCGGCTCTCCACGGCGTTTATCGACGAAGAATTCCCGGACGGATACGGCGAACGCCCGTTGACCGACGACGAAATTCCGCTGTTCCTCGGGGTCGCCGGCGTCCTGCATTTTGAATCCGAGTCGCGCAAGACAGGGATTTCGCGGCGGGGTCCGGATCGACCGTCGGCGACGGCGCAATCCTGTGTCGCACGCCTGAACGGAAAAGACTTTCCATTGGATATTTCCGTCAAATCAGACGCATACAGCGTCCAATTTAAACTCGGCCGCAAGACGCATAACCTTGCGGTTCGCAGCGGTTGGCGTGTCGGCAATGTCCTGTTGAACGGACGGATTGGCGATCGCGACGTGTGTTTTCAGGTCGAGCGCGACGGGATCGGCTGGCGGCTGTTTCACCGCGGTGTCGATGCGTTGGTCACCGTGTTGCCGCGGCGCGCAGCCGAATTGCTGGCGCAGATGCCGGAAAAAGACGCGGCAGACCTGTCCAGATTCCTGTTGTCGCCCATGCCCGGTCTGTTGATTCGGCTGGCCGTCGCCGAGGGCGAGGAGGTGAAGGCGGGCGAGGAACTGGCCGTGGTCGAAGCGATGAAGATGGAAAACGTGCTCCGCGCCGAGCGGGATGGTATCGTAAAGGTCGTTCATGCCGGCATCGGAGATAGCCTGGCGGTCGATCAATCGATTCTGGAATTCGAGTAGGGGCATGGGAGAAACAGCGGTCCGGGTCTTTATCGAAGGCAAGGTGCAAATGGTAGGCTTCCGCTACTGGATGGCGCGCGAGGCGAGCTTGCTGGGTCTCGATGGCTGGGTGCGCAATCTCGCCGATGGATCGGTGGAAGCGGTGTTCAGCGGGCCGCAGGAGTCGGTTCGGGCGATGGTCGAGGGCTGCTGGCAGGGGCCGCCGATGGCTTCGGTCACCGCCGTGAGCGAAGTAGCGATCACCGAGGCGGTGGAACCGGGCTTCCGTCAGTTTCGCTAGAGCAGCGTGCGCCCATTTGGGCGCACATAAGCTGCTTGTCTTATGACAGAGACGGTCCATTGGTTAAAGATGGACCGCTACCGGCGAGTGGCCCCTCGCCGGTAGCGGCGGGAGATGGATCGGAAAGCTGCCGGTCATCATGGACCGAGTTAGAGTGTGATCGCTCCCGTCTTTTCCAGGGGCCTGAACGGATACCCGGGCGCGTGGCCCGGATGACAAGCAGAGGACACGGAAAAGATGACCCAAGCTATCATCGGAATCGACATCTCGAAAGACCATCTCGACGTTCACCGTCTCCCGGGAAAAAGGGAGAAGCGCTTCCCCAATGACCGGGCCGGGCACCGCGCCTTGATCAAATGGCTTGCCGGGGGGCCGGTCGAGCGGATCGTCTACGAAGCAACCGGCCCGTATCACCGAGCCTTCGAACACAGCTTGGGCCAGGCAGGGTTACCGCTGGCCAGGATCAACCCGCGTCAGGCCCGGCGCTTCGCCGAAGCGACCGGCAAACTCGCGAAGACCGACCGCGCCGATGCCGCCATGCTGGCCCGCTTCGGCCGCGCCGTGGCGCCCCCGACGCGGACGCCGGGCGAAGAACCGGTCCTGGAAGATCTGAAGGATCTGCACGGCGCCCGCCGGGCTCTGGTCAAGGACCGCACCGCCGCCATGAACAGGCAAAAACATTTGCGCCTGCCGCTGTTGACGCGCCACGCCCTCCAGCGCCTGAAGCAGATCGAGACGCAACTCGAGGCCATAGACCAGGCGATCGACGATCTTATCGCGCACCATGCCGAACTCGCCGCGCGGCTCGAAATCCTCACCAGTATCCCGGGCGTCGCCAAGCTCTCCGCCTATGCTCTGCTCACCGACATGCCTGAACTGGGAACCCTCGAAGCCAAACAAGCCGCCGCGCTGGCAGGCCTTGCTCCGGTCACCAAACAATCGGGAACCTGGAGTGGCCGGGCGTCAATCAAAGGAGGACGCGCCCCGCTGCGCCACGCGCTCTACATGCCCGCCCTCGTCGCGACCCGATTCAATCCGGACTTAAAGAAAAAATATCAGCAGCTCACCAAAGCCGGAAAACCACCAAAGGTCG
>JBFFGE010000172.1:0-9827 GCA_041557595.1 Alphaproteobacteria bacterium | reverse complement strand
TCCGGGCGCTGCGCGCGCAGCACATGCCGCAGGAGACCGATGCGGCGGTCCGGGACGAATGGCTGCAAGGATGTCCGGATTAGGGCAAATCCCGAGCGAACCGGAGCGGTTCGCGACGACGTAATTGCGTAAGAACCAAGATAGACCATTTCATATGCGTCAATTGAAACGAGAAATGGTCGAGCCCGCGGGCCGTCGCGACAATTGTGTCAGCAGCGGCCCGGATGTTTCGCCGATACGGCGCGTTCGCCGGGCGCCGAGGTTTTCGTCTTTTCCCAATAGCCCTTCAACCAGGCTTTGGCCTCTTTCCACGCGTCGGGATAGGCATAGAGCGGTTTGGCGCCGCCGAGCGCCGTCATGGTAAAGGGTACCCGGTATAGCCGGCCCAACCGTTCCATCAGCGAGAATTCCGTGCCGGTCACGAAATTACCGGTGATCAGGTCTTTGGTGAACGGCAGCATGCCCGGCTCTTTATGGTTGTCCCGGCGCGAGAGGATTACGATGGTGCTGTCCGTGCCAAGGATCTGCTGCCCATTCAGGATGCGAATCGACAGGGTCGACCACCCTTCCTTGGACGGGACCGTGTTGTAGTCGCCGGTGACGATCAGCGTCTCGGCAATACCCTCGCTTTTTAAGCCTATGTCCTTAATCTTTTTCTCGTTTTTCCCGGTTTGCAACTTCGCCAAATCCTTCTTGCCACGGGAGCGGACGGTGACGATGCTCGCCGCGGCGCGGGAAAGATATATCTCGTCGAATGTCGTGGCTTCCTTTTCGGCCATCGTCTTGATGCCGTAGCGCTTGCTCACGACCGAGCGAATGTGCTGGCGCATGGCTTTGTAAAAGGTCGGGAATACGAACATGGCGCGCCGTATCGGCCGGCGCCCATCGACCAGAAACTTCTCGCGATAGTCCTGGATATTGACCGACGCTACCTGGGCTTTATAGCGAAGCTGATATTGGGCCGCACACGTCCAAACCCGTCCCTTCTTCGGCTTGGCGGCAGCCAATTCCGAAATCGAGAAAATAGTGGAAATGCCCAGCAGGATGAGCGTGACAGCGGTCCGGCGATACATTCTGTTTTCTCTGTTCCCGGGCGCCACGCCTGATCGCGAACGGCCCCCATACGACACGTGAGCCGCACTGTAGGGCGGAGAAAGTTAGCAAAGTTTTAAGGACCGCCCGATTTGGCGAAAAGTGACCGATTCAGGCCGAAAAATCGCCGAACAGGCTGCTTTAGCTTTATAGAATCGATCACATATTTTGCCTTTAATTGATTCCAATTAAAGGCAGGTTGATCTGGCTCAGCCGTCGAAGGGCTTGACGGCGAGTACGGCGTTCAAGCCGCCGAAGGCAAAGGAATTCGATATCGCGGCCTTGATTTCACGCTCGCGCGGCTGATTGGGCACGTAGTCCAAATCGCATTCCGGATCGGGCTCGACGAAGTTCGCGGTGGGCGGCAGGACCCGGTCGCCGATCGCACAGATCGTGACCACCAGCTCAAGCGCGCCGGCGCCGCCGAGCGCATGACCGAATACCGACTTGCTGGACGAAACCGCCGCCTTCTCGGCCACGCTGTCGCCGAGTGCGATCCTCAGCGCGCGCGTCTCGGTCATGTCGTTCGCCGCCGTTCCGGTCCCGTGCGCGTTGATGTAGTCGATGTCGTCCGGGTTCATTTTCGCATCGGCGAGGGCGCCGGAAATGGCGCGCGCCGCGCTTTTGGCATCCGGCAGGGTAATGTCCATGGCGTCCGAACTCATGCCGAAGCCCGCCATTTCCGCATATATTTTCGCGCCGCGCGCCTTGGCGTGCTCCAGCGATTCGAGCACCAGTACCGCCGCGCCCTCGCCCAGCACCATTCCGGTCCGGCCTTTCGAGAAGGGCCGGCACGTATCCAGGGCCATCACCCGAATGGCCTCCCAACCCTTCATGGTGCCCGTGGCGATACAGGCCTCGGTGCCGCCGGTCACGGCGCAATCCACCATGCCGCTCCGGACCATGTGAAAAGCCTGTCCGATGGCATGGGTGGAGGAAGAACAAGCACTGGCGATGGAAAAGGCAGGGCCCGTAATGCCGTGCTCCATGGCAATCTGACTGCACGCCGCACTTATCATCAGCCGTGGAATGGTGAACGGATGCAGGCCCTTGCGGCCTTGTGCGTAAATTCGATAATAGGCTTCGTCGAGCGTCTGCTGGCCGCCGACACCGGATCCGATGATGCAGGCGGTTCGATGGCCTTCTTCGCCGTCGAAGCTGACTTCCGCATCCGCGATCGCCTGGCGCGACGCC
Organism: Alphaproteobacteria bacterium; assembly: GCA_041557595.1. Taxonomy (GTDB): domain Bacteria; phylum Pseudomonadota; class Alphaproteobacteria; order UBA8366; family UBA8366; genus JAOTYV01. The sequence continues at coordinate 7,541 of JBFFGE010000172.1, read as the reverse complement.
ATCAATCCAAGTTGACTGAACCGATCGAGCAGTGCGAGCTGTTTGGACGGAAAGTGCTCTTTCGGATCGAAGTCCCGAATTTCCGCGCCGATTTTTACGTTGAGGTCGTCGGTCGGGATAATAGTCAACGGCCCGATCACGGACCGGCCCTCGCGGACGTTCTCCCAGAATTCAGCGATGGATTTACCGGCCGCACTGAACACGCCGAGTCCGGTTATGACAACTCTGTTCATTTCAAGAGACAATACAATTTGGCTACGGCTGTCGCCATCGCGTGCAGGACTTAACCGTGCTCTTCGGAAACGAGTTTTTGAACGGCCGTTACGACATCGCCAACGGTATCGAACTCGAGTTCCTGATCGTTCGCGTTGTACGGCACGTGAATGTCGAATTTTTCTTCCACGGCAAAGACGATTTCGACGACGTCCAGCGATTCGATTTCCAAATCCTTCAACTTGGCATCCAAGCTGAGCTTCGAGCACTCGACCGCCGATTTTTCGGCAATGATGTCGAAGACATCGCTCTCAACACTCGACATTGCTACACTCCACCACGGAAATCGCTACTATTGGCCCGCGTCCTTAGCCTTTTTCGTTTCCCGACTCAATAGCGGTGAGCCGTTTTTTAAGACTCGACTGCTCTTCAAACAATCGGTTGAGCCGCATCATATTCAAGACTATCTCCGTCGTCTTGCTCTTTGGCAACGCCGGATAACCAAGCACCACCATGCCCGATTTGATATTCGCCCCAACGCCGGATCCCGCGCCGACGACGACGTCGCTGCCGATAGTGATGTGATCCGCGATACCCGCCTGACCCGCCAGAACCACGCGATCGCCGATCACGGTACTGCCGGCGACACCGACCTGACCGCAAATCATACAGTTCTCGCCGACGACGACATTGTGGCCGATCATGACCAGATCGTCGATCTTCGTGCCACTGCCGATCCGTGTCGCGCTTATCGTGCCCCGGTCGATTGACGTGCACGCCCCGATTTCCACATCGTCGCCGATTTCCACCGTGCCGATGGAATTGATGCGGACAATCGTCGTGTTGCGTACATCCACCGTATCGGTGCTCGGACTTTCCTTCGCCTGCTCGGCGGAACTTTGCGTCGGAGTCACGAAGCTGAATCCGTCGGCGCCCAGACTGGCATTGTGATGCAGGATGGCCCGGTCGCCGATCCGCACGCGTTCGCCGATCCGCGCCCCGGCGTGGATCAGACACTGATCGCCGAGCACCGCTTCCGCCCCCACCGTAACATTCGACATCAAGACCGTGCCCGCTCCGATTACCGCTGCATGTCCTACATAGGTAAACGGCCCAATGCACACATCGTTCCCGAGGTTGGCGGTTTCTTCGACCACGGCCGAAGGATGTATGCCGGACGGCGCATGAACGGGCTTGTCGAACGCCTTGGTCAGCCCGGCCATCGCGTAGCGCCCGCGCGTTACCAGGACGTATCCATCCAGGCGGCCCTCGGGAAGCGCCGTATCGTCGCCCAGCACCGCAATCCGCGATACCGACCCTTCCAACGCGGCCAGCATTTCCTTGTTCATCGCCAGGGCAAGATCGGACGGTGACGTGGCCTCGCTCGGATGGACCACCCGGGCGATTTCAATCGCACCGTCTCCCACCACATCGGCGTCGAGAATTTTGGCGACGTCGTGGAGCTTCATGAGGATTGGCACGCAGTTGAAGTATTCGCGGACATTTACGATTTGCCTACACTGTCATCCGGCCGCAAACAAGGGAAGAATGGCGGCCGCGCTCCCCGATGCACTCCGGTTCCCCCGGTGCGAAGACATCTTCGAACGCCGTTCGAAGACGTGCGCATCTTGCGCGAAAGACGTATAGTCCGCGCGTCCGTCCCGACAGAACGCCGATGAGAGGAGCGGGTCCGACCGGACCCGATATGCACATGACGATTGCCCAAACCGACGACGCCCGTCCGACCGGCCCCGCCAATTCGCTCGCGCAGCTGGAAATCGTCCCTACCGGCGCGGCGGTCGGCGCCGAGATCAGAGGCGTCGATCTCTCGATGCCGATCCCGGATGACGTCAAGGCGGCGATTCGCCAGGCGTGGCACGATCATCTGGTCATCCTGTTTCGCGGACAATCGATCACGCCGGAGCAATATCTGGAGGCGGCAAGTATTTTCGGCCGCCCGCAAGTCGGCGCCGCCCGCGCCTACTACGAAAAGACCGGCAAGATCAGCCAGATGCATACGCTACCCGTGCCGGAAATCTCGATCCTCTCGAACCTGGATGCGGACGGCAACCCGACGGAAAAGAACGACGGTCTCGGCAGCCTTGAAGTTATCTGGCATACCGACAATTCCTATATCGAAAAGCCGCCGGCGGGCAGCACGCTCTATTCGCTGGAAATCCCCGATGACGCGACAGGCAAGACATCCTTCAATAATCAATATATGGCGTTCGACGACCTTCCCGACGATCTTCGCGATGCGATCTGGGGCAAGTGCTCGAAACAGGATGCGACACGCAATTCGGCCGGCGTGCTGCGCCCGGGCGTGACCAAGCCTGAACGGCCCGAAGACGTGCCCGGGCCGATGCATCCGCTGGTCCGCAAACATCCGGAGACCGGCCGCAACGCGCTCTATCTCGGACGCCGTCGCATTTGGCCGTCGCAATACATCGAAGGCTACCCGAATGACGAAAGCGAGGCCCTGCTCGACCGGTTATGGGCGCACGCGACGCAAGACAAATACAAATGGACCCACGAATGGCGGGTCGGCGATTTCCTGGTCTGGGACAACCGCTGCGCCCAGCATTACCGGGATCCGGTGAACTCGACGCAACGGCGCGTTATGTGGCGCAGCCAGTTCCAGGGCGAGCCCGTAACGCCGGCGTGGTAAAGCGTTGCGGCGCTACACAGGCCTCACACCCACGCGTTTGACCCAACCTATTTCTTGTCTTTCTTATCGCTCGCCTTGCTCTGGGCGGCGGGTTTGCTCGCGGCTTTCGCCTTGCACTGCCGGATGCAGTCTTCCCGCTCCTTCGCGCATACCGCCTCCTGACCGGGCTTGAACATGTTGCATTTGCCATGGGCGAAGTTGCAGTGCATGCAGCTCGTCTGCGCCCGGGTTGGCGTCGACACGGAAACCATCGCAACAGTCACGAACGAGGCTACCAGCAACCCCATGCAGCAGCGGAACATGATATTTTTCCTTTTGTTTTTCTCCCTGTCGTTAAATTGAACCCGACTCCTTCCGCCCCTGTCAAACGGTAAGCCAAATTGACTCGGGCCGCCGCGGCCAGCAAGATCGAGCGAAACAGGGGACTTGCCAACGAAAGGGACAGGCATGGATTTTAGCGGCAAGACGGTCGTGGTGACCGGCGGTGCGTCCGGCATCGGACGCGCGACCGTCCAGCGATTTGCAGCGGCGGGCGCGGACGTTTTCTTCGGCGACCTCAACGCGGACGGCGCGCAGGAGACGGTGGCGCTGGTCGAGAAAGCCGGCGGCAGCGCCACCTTTCACCCGCTCGATCTTACCGATACGGATCAGATCGACGCCTTCGCCGATGCGCTGCACAGTCGGTCCGGCAAGGCGGACGTGCTCGCCAACGTCGCCGGGTTCGATATCGGCCAGCCCTTCATCGAGAACACGCGCGACTTCATGCGCAAGGTCATCGAGATCAACCTGCTCGGCGTCATCAACCTGACCCGGGCCTTCCTCGATCCTATGATCGCCGCCAATGCGGGCGCCATCGTCAGCGTCTCCAGCGACGCGGGCCGGGTCGGCAGCTCGGGCGAAACGGTCTATTCGGGCGCCAAGGGCGGCATAATCGGCTTTACCAAGTCGCTGGCGCGCGAAATGGCGCGCTATCGAATCCGCGTCAATTGCGTCGCGCCGGGACCGACCGACACGCCGCTGTTCCACGCCAATCCGGAGCGGCTCAAGGAAGCGTTGATCAAGGCCATCCCGATGCGACGGCTCGCCGAGCCAACGGAAATCGCCGATGCGATCCTGTTCTTCGCCAGCGACCGGTCGAGCTATTGCACGGGACAGGTGCTGAGCGTCAGCGGCGGCCTGACGATGGTCGACTAGGACCGGATCGATGAACCCGTAACCGGCAGGCCCCGCAATGGATCTCGGCGTTCGACTGACCCAGGATCGCATCGACGCGATGGTCGCCCGTGGCGACTGGTCGAACCGGACCGTGCTCGACCATATGGACGCGGTCGTGGCCGTCGACCCCGACCGGCGCGCCCTTACCGACCACAACACGGAAACCGGCCGCTCGACGACGCTGAGCTATGCGGCGCTCGACCGGTATGGCAGGCGCATCGCGCTGGCGCTGATCGACCTCGGTATCGAGCCCGGCGACGTGGTGTCTTTCCAACTGCCGAATTGGTGGCAGTTCGCAGCCCTGCATCTCGGCTGTGTCCGGGCCGGCGCCATCACGAACCCGTTGATGCCGATCTTCCGCGAGCGTGAGCTCCGCTTCATGCTGGGATTTGCCGAGGCCAAACTCTTCATCGCGCCGCAGCGGTTTCGCGGCTTCGACCACCGCGCGATGCTCGACGGATTGCGGGACGCGCTGCCCGCGCTGCAACACGCCTATTACCTGGTCGCGGCGGACGATGCGGGGTTCGAACAATTCTTCCTCGATGCGGAACGGGAGGCCGCGCCCGACGCCGATGAACGGCTCGGCAGGCGGCGGCCGGGACCGAACGACGTCACCCAGATTCTCTACACCTCGGGCACCACCGGCCAGCCGAAGGGCGTGATGCACACGGCGAACACCCTGTTCGCGACGCTGACGCCCTATGCCGAGCGGCTCGGCCTCGGTGCGCAGGATTGCAGCTTCATGGCGTCGCCGCTGGCCCATCAAACCGGCTTCATGTACGGCATGCTGCTGCCGATCATGCTGGGCGTGCCGACGGTGCTGCAGGATGTGTGGGACCCGGCGGACGCGGCCCGGATCATTCAGGACAACGGCTGTAGCTTCACCCTGGCGTCGACGCCGTTTCTCGCCGACCTGGCGGACTTAGCGACGCTCGGCGACTATGACCTGTCGCACTTCCGCATTTTCCTGTCGGCCGGCGCGCCGATCCCGCGCAGCCTGGTCGAACGCGCGACCGAGCGGCTCAAATGCCATGTCCTGTCCGGCTGGGGCATGACCGAAGTCGGCGCCGCGACCGCCTGCACCCCGGGCGGCGAGGCGGAAAAGATCTTCGGATCGGATGGCGATGCGCTGCCGGGTTGTGCGGTCAGGATCACGGACGCCGCCGGTAAACCCGTGCCGGCAGGTACCGAAGGCGAGCTCAAGGTCCAATCCAACTCCCTGTTTGTCGGCTATCTGAAACGGCCGGACGCCTATGCGGTCGATGCGGAAAGATGGTTCGATACCGGCGATTTCGCCCGTATGGACGACGACGGCTTCCTCCGCATTACCGGCCGCGCCAAGGACATCATCATTCGCGGCGGCGAGAACATTCCGGTCGTCGAGGTCGAGGAATTGCTGTACCGCCACCCGGCGATCCATGAATGCGCCATCGTCGCCATGCCCGACGACCGGCTCGGCGAACGCGCCTGCCTGTTCGCCGGGCTGAAACCGGGACACACCTTGTCCTTCGAAGACATGACGAACTATCTGCGCGGCCAGGACATGGCGGTTCAGTACCTGCCCGAAAAACTGGTGATCCTCGACGCGCTGCCGCGCACGCCAAGCGGCAAGATCCAGAAGTTCCTGCTGCGCGAGCGGGCGCAGACCCTGCGGCCGGACCGATGACCAAGGCCGACCATGACATGGTACTGGCCAAGATCGAGAAGGTCTTTCCGGACTGGCCCCCCGATGAAATACAGGCGGCGCTCGACCGCTACAGCGACACGAACCGCGATCGGGTTCACCTCGCCATCCTGAAGCTGTGCGACGAGGAGGGAAAATCTGATCCGACCGAGTATGTGGACGCCGCCTTGCGGGATTTCCGCGACGTGCTCGCATGGGCCGAAGCGCCCAACCAGGCAAAACTGATCGCCTGCTGCGACGCCGAACTGCGCGTCGAGATCACGGAACAGGATCGCACCCAGTATCGGGAATGGCTGGAAAAATACTGAGCGGAAACCGCGCATTCAATTTCTAGGTGTCATTCCGGCCAGCGCGCGGCGACGATCGGGAAATCTCCACTCCGGCGCTCAGCGCTCCTCCGCCTGCCGCAGATACGCGCCCTGTTTCCGCAACGACGCCTGGAGTTCGGCCACGGCAACGTCGCGCGGCGATGCTCCGGCATTCGCGCTCAGCGCGGCGGCGACCCCGGCGGCGTGGCCGGTCAACCAGCATTGCGGGATCTCGCGCATATAGGTGTGGGTCTGGGCGTCGGTCGAAATATGCCGCCCGGCCACCAGCAGGTTGTCGGTCCGGCGCGGCAGCAGCGCGCCATACGGCACCGACACGCAGGGCCGGTTCGAATTCGTGCTGGGGCTCACGCCGATCTCGTCCGCCAGGATCCGGCCGGTCTTGGTCTCCTCCCCGGTCATCCGGCCGATGCCGACCAGCCGCCGGCTGTGCCGCGCGCCGAGCTGCGGGCCGGTGAGCATCAGCCAGGCGCTCTCGAACCCCGGCACATGGGCGCGATAGAAACTCTGCAATTCGACAATGCTCTCCCGCGACAGAATTTCCACCGCGGTCAGATCGTCGATATCGAGCACGCTGAAACCCGAGAACCGCGGCCCCATGAACACGACGACATCATTGCGCCAGCCCGGAAACGGCTGGATGAAATGCCGGGTCTTCTTCCGGCCGAGCGCGATGATCTCGCGCCAGGCCTCGGGCTCCGCGTCCTGAAAGGCGAGCCAGCGTGCCGTGTCCACGCCCGCCATCAGCGAGGCGGTATTGGCGCAGTGGTGGATATCGTCCTGATCGATATCGCCCTCGTAGTCCTCGCCGCTGCGGGCGAAGATATCGCCGTCGCCGGTGGTGTCGATTACCACCCGCGCGCGCACCGCCATGCGGCCCTGCTTGGATTCGAGAATGGCGCCCGTGGCCTTGCCCTCCTCGACCAGCGGGGCGGCGATCCAACTGTGCAGCAGCAGTTCGATGCCGGCCTCGCGCACCATGTCGAGCGAGGCAAGCTTGAGACACTCCGGATCGATCATCGGCGCCCAGGTCACCGTGCCATGGAAGGCGCTGTGCCGCTGGCCCCAATGATGGGCCAGGCGCTCGTTGCGCGACCCCCAATCCTTTTTCGGCGGGCCGAGGATCGCGTCCTCGGGCAGGCGGTCGAGCAGTTCTTCGGCAAGCCCGCGGATCAGGTGATCGCCGTTCCAGTCGGTCATGCGATCGATCCAGATGACCAGCCCGCCGGTCGAAAGCCCGCCCAGATGATTATAGCGCTCCGCCAGGATGACATCCGCGCCGAGTCGGGCGTCGGCGATCGCGGCGGTCGTCCCCGCGGGCCCGCCGCCGACGACCAGGACGTCCGTACTGGCGAAGATAGGGATGTCCCGCGCCGGTTCGCACACCGTTCCCAGCATCGCGCGCGGGGAGCGGCCGCCTTGTCCGCGGCCGCTG
>JBFFGE010000171.1:0-9904 GCA_041557595.1 Alphaproteobacteria bacterium | reverse complement strand
GCGGTATTTCGGCGAGCCGGTGGTGCACGTCCGAAAGCAGGCGGCGGGCGCGACCAGCGAAATCATGGTGGTATCCAACCTGAAAAAGGACGGCCGGCCGATTGGCGCGCTCGGACACCGGGAGATCGAATTTCATTCCGACCTGTCCTACATGCCGAAACCCGGCACGATCTCGATGCTGTACGCGGTCGAGGTGCCCAAGGACGGCGGCGCCACCTCATGGTGCAATCTCTACGCCGCCTATGACGGCCTCGCCGACGACCTCAAGGCGCGCCTGACCGGACTGCGGGCGACCCATCGCCACTTCATCCCGGAACAAAACCCCGAAACCGTTGTCGATCATCCGGTCGTCTGCACCCATCCGGAGACCGGCCGGAAGACCCTCTATGTCAGCCCCTACTTCGCCAAGACGATCGTCGGCATGGACGCGGCCGCGGGACAGGCCCTGCTCGCCACCCTGTTCGCGCATGAGACCCGGCCGCAATTCATCTGGACCCACCACTGGAAGGTCGGCGACCTGGTCATGTGGGACAACCGGGCAACGATGCATCGGCGCGAGCCGTTCCCCGACACGCAGCGCCGTTTGATGAAACGCACGCAGGTGTTCAACGATACCGTGCCGGTGGCGTAAAGAGGATGCTGTTGGATTGATCGCACCCCGCGCCGATCCGGCCATCCGGTTGTGGCGGCAGGGAGGCGAAACTGTATACTGTTGTCTAATCGCGGCCCTTTTCGTCAAGCTCCGAGATCAATGGCGCCGAGCTAACGAGCGAGGGTCACCCCTTGCGCAGCGTTTTCTCTATGTCTTGCGTCGACGAGTTGATCAGCGTCTTGCCCAGTTCCATCACCAATTTGTCTGTGACGACCCGATGCAGGATAGGACGCAGTTCGCCCAGCGTATCCGGATCCGCGACCAGGACGAGGTTGTCGAATTTGCCCGCATGCGCCTCGTTGTACAGGTGATGGGCAAGTTGCTTGGAAAAGGTGCCCTCGTCGGTCTCCCGCGGTGAGGATTCCGGCGGCTGCTTGCCGGATGGGCCTTGCTCGGCCAGATTTTTCGGCGACAGGTCACCGGCCGCCTCGAGGCTGATGTCCCCCGATTGTCCCCGGTTGCGGTAAAATTTTGCTTCCGCGCCGGTCGTGACAACGACGAATGCGTTCTGCGGGAGAGCCTGATCGGCCATTGCGAACCTCCGGTTTCATTTGTCCTCGTCCTGATATGCGCACGAACGCGACGGAAAACAGGGGCCGTTTGTCATTAATTTCTCACACCGACGCCTGCGCTACCCCCGGCCGCGCGGTCAGTTCTTCGCTGCACGCCTCCTGAAACACCTCGTCCGGCGGCAGGACCGCGGAGACGGAGCGCACGCGGTGGTGCGCCGGGTCGACGCCCGGCGGCGTGACGCCGTTGTCCTTGAGCGCAAGCGCGGCTTCGCGCAGGCGGCGGCGCGCCATGATGATGCCGTTGTCGGTGGAGACGAGATTCTCTTTCGACCGGTCGACGATCGGTCCCATGCTTTCCTGCAGGGACGCATCCTGCATGGCGATGCCGGCGACGCCGCTATAGGTGCGGCCCGCTTTCTGCGCGGCGCGGTCGATCAGGTAGTCGTTGTCCCTGTTGGCCAGCGGCCGATAGGTGCCGGGCTCGTAGGCGACATGAATGCCCTGCCCCTCCTCCATCGCCTGCCGTTCGCCGGCGGTCAGTGCGCGCACCGGATGATAGTCGTAGCTCCAGGCCCAGCAATTCCCGTCGTCGATCGGCGTCCAGAAATGGCCGTGCACCGGATGGTCGCCGCGCGGCGGGATCATCGTGAAGCACGGCATAACCCAGGGCGTGATGCGCCAGTAGTACTTGCCGTCCTCGGCATTGCGACGAGCGCCGATCAGCAGGCCGCCATCGCACGCCGCCACCTCGAAGACCGGCTGCGCATCGCTGAAATTATACCGGTTGCCCTTCGCGCCCTTGAACAGCGGATCGGATTTCAGGCTGCTGCCGTGCAGCCAGGTGACATGGCTGGAATCGATGCCGCCCTCCATCGCCTGCAGCCAGTTACATTCCTGCAGGCGCTTGGACGTGAAGCTTTGTTCCGCGGGCACGCGGACGAACTCCCATTCCGGCGGCGGCGGCTGGTGCTCCTCCGGGCCGAGATAGGCCCACAGCACCTCGCCGACCTTGATCAGCGGGTATGCGGTCAGTTTGATCTTGCCGCAGAAGCCGCTCTCCGCCGGTTCGGACGGCACCTCGACGCATTGCCCGGTGACGTCGTATTTCCAGCCGTGATAGGGGCAGCGCAACCCGTACTCCTCATTGCGGCCGAACCACAACGACACGCGCCGATGGGCGCAGAATTCCTCGATCAAGCCGTAGCGGCCGCCGGTATCGCGGAAGGCGATCAATTCCTCGGAGAGCAGCTTGACGCGGACCGGCGGGCAGTCGTTTTCCGGCAGTTCCTCGGCCAGCAGCACGGGCAGCCAGTAGCGGCGAAACATCTCGCCCATCGGCGTACCCGGACCGGTCAGGGTCAGCAGGTCGTTCACCTCTTTGCGCAGCACGGCAATCCTCCTCGCACGCTCTCGATCCGCGGCCTCTTGACCCGATGGTGGTGGCCAACAATAACTGGCCCGCACTTCTTTCGTCGGGAAGGCTTTTCCCACACGTCGCAAAACGCTAGGTCGCCGCGACGGAGAGGTCAACCGCGCGCGACGGCTGAATCAAGGCGAGGATCAGGGATTCGAAATTGATCGATCTATGCGCAACCGCCGATATCGCCGACGGCGACATGCTGAAGGTCGAGGCCGGCGACCTCGTCGTCGCGGTCTACCATGTCGCGGGCGAATTCTACGTCACCGACGACCGCTGCACCCACGGCCCCGGCTCCCTGTCGGAAGGCTTTCTCGAAGGGCATACCATCGAGTGCGATTTTCACGGCGGCTGCTTCGATATCCGCACCGGCGCGCCGACCGTGCCGCCCTGCATGATCCCGATCAAGACCTACGCGGTGACGGTCGAGGACGGCCGGGTGAAGATCGTGCCCTGACGATCCTCGCAATGACCGTCGCGGCGCGGCAATTTCCAAACCGCCGGGACGGCACTAAGATAGCGATGAATTCATAGAGAGGCGTTCGGCATGGTGGAACAGGTATTGGCGGCGGTGCGGACGGGCGCGCACAAGACCGAGCTGCGCGAATTTCCGATGCCGGAAATTCCCGAGGACGGCGCGCTGCTGAAGATGGAAGTCGCCGGCATTTGCGGCACCGACGTGAAGCTGTACGGCAAGCCGCCGACCGATGCGCCGGTCATCATGGGGCACGAAAATATCGGCACCATCGTCAAGGCGCGCCCGCAATTCGTCGAGCGCAAGGGCGTGCAGGAAGGCGATCTCGTTTTCGTCGAGCACTACCTGCCCTGTTTCAAATGCGAATGGTGCCACCGCGGCGACTACCGGCTCTGCAACTACACCGATTGGCGCAAGAACCCGGACGCGCGGCGCTATGGCTACACGTCGTCGGACCACGCGCCGCATTTGTGGGGCGGCTTCGCGCAGTATATGTACCTGCCCTGGAACGCGATCGTCCACAAGGTGCCGGCGGGGGTCTCGGCGGAACTGGCCGGCGTCGTCACGCCGATGGCCAACGGCATCCAATGGGCGCTGCTCGACTGCAAGGTCGGCTATAACTCGCGCGTTCTGGTGCAAGGGCCCGGCCAGCAAGGCTTGTCGCAGACCGTGGCGTGCAAGCAGGCGGGCGCCTCGCTGATCATCGTCACCGGCACGAACAAGGACGCAGCCCGGCTCGACGTCGCGCTCAAGCTCGGCGCCGATTATGTCATCAACGTGGAGGCGGAGGACGCGCTGACCCGGATCATGGAAATCACCGGCGGTGACGGCGTCGACGTCTCGCTCGATTGCACGACGGGTGCGGGGACCACGCCGGTCCTGCTCGGCATCGACGCGTTGAAGCGCAAGGGCGGCACCCTGCTCATCCAGGGCGAAGTGGCGGAATTTCCGGACTTCCCGGTCGGCAAGCTCACCAACAAATACATCACCATCAAGAGCGCGCGCGGCCACAACTATCAGTCCTGCGAACTGGCGCTGCAGCAGCTCGCGTCGGACCGTTTTCCGCTCGACCTGATCACCACGCACCGTTTCGGGTTGAAGGATACGGACGCCGCGATCAAGGCGGTGGGCAGCAGCGAAGGCGTCATTCATGTCTCGCTTCTACCCTGGAAATAAGCAGTACGGTCGCAGTAGTGCGAAACCGGACCGCTAGGGCAAATCCCGAGCGAACCGAACCGGTTCGCGACGACGCATTTGCGTAAAAACCAGGAGATAGACCATTTCATATGAGTCAATTTGAACAAGAAATGGTCTAGCCTCCATGACCGAGCTGATCCTGCACCACTACGACCTGTCGCCCTATGCGGAGAAGATCCGGCTGGCCTTCGGAATCAAGGGGCTGGCGTGGCGGTCGGTGATCCAGCCGATGATCCTGCCGAAACCGGATCTGATCCCGCTCACCGGCGGCTTCCGGCGCACGCCGGTGCTGCAGATCGGCGCGGATATCTACTGCGACACGGCATTGATCGCCTCCGAGCTCGACCGTCGCTTCCCGGAGCCGACGCTGTTTCCCCCGGGTCATGACGGGCTCGGCTGGATGCTGTCGATGTGGGCCGAGCGCGCGCTGTTCTGGCCGACCGCGCGCTACGTGACCGGCGTGAACAGTGACGCGCTGCCGCCCGAGTTCCACGCGGATCGCGCGGCGATGCGCGGCCATCCCCCGCCGACCGCCGAACAACTCCAGGCGGCCGCGCCACACAACCGGGTGCAGATGGACATACAATTCCACTGGCTCGAAACCCTGCTGTCCGATGGCCGACAATACTTGCTGGGGGCGGCGCCGGGGTTCGGCGACCTGTCGGTCTACCAACGGCTGTGGTGGCTCGGCGCGTTCGGCGGCGACCGGCCGGAACTCGCCCCCTACCCCGCCATTCGCCGGTGGATGGGCCGGCTTGCCACATTCGGTCATGGCGAGCGAAGCGAATTCGCGGCACGGGATGCACTCGACGCCGCGCGGTCGTCGGACCCGGCACCCGTGCCGCCCGCACCGCCATCCTATGCGGGCGACCCGGCGGTCGGCGCCGTGGCCACCGTCGCCACCGAGGATCATGGGCCGGATCCGGTGACGGGCGTGGTCGTGTCATGCGGTCGGGAATCGATAACGCTCCGCCGCGAAACCCCCGACCTCGGCGCCCTCCATATCAATTTTCCCCGATTGGGATACGAAATCGGCCTCGCCTGACCGGCGGCACCGCCGAAATTCGCGCCAGCGATGGGCCGCGGTGAACCGAAATGCCGATACGTTCGTATAAAGCGTATGGCGATGAATCACAGCTACTGGATTTTCGGCGCTCTCCTTGCCAGCGCCCTGCTCTTTGCAGGGTGTTCGCCCCTGGGCACGCTCAATTTCGTTCTGGCGGACGAAGATGGCGTTTCCACGACGGAGGAGATCGTCTACGGGCCGGAACCGCGTCATCGCCTCGATATCCACACGCCCGCCCAATCGGCGACGGAGAAACGGCCTGCGGTCGTCTTTTTCTACGGCGGCAGTTGGCGGAACGGCGACCGCACGCAATACCGGTTCGTCGGTCAGGCGCTCGCCCGGCGCGGCATCGTCGCGGTCATCCCCGACTACCGGCTGTATCCCCAGGTCAAATTTCCCGATTTCATGCACGACGCCGCAAAGGCGGTCCGGTGGGTGGTCGAGAACGCCGATGAACTAGGGGTGGACGCCGGCCGCATCTCCATCGCGGGACATTCCGCAGGTGCGCATCTCGCAGCGTTACTGGCGCTGGATCCAAACTATTTAAACGCCGAAGGCATCCGCCCGACGGCTATCGCGAGCGTGATCGGCATCTCCGGGCCGTACGCCTTCAATCCGCTCACCATCAAGTCGACCCGCCCGGTCTTCGCCGGCACCGCCGACATCGACAACGCCCGGCCGGCGGCCCTCGCTGCGACATATCACGATGCCGACAAACCCAATCTGCCCGCGTTTACGTTGCTGCACGGCGCGGCGGACACCACCGTGCTTCCGAAAAACAGCGAACGCCTCGCATCGGCGCTTCGGGCAGCGCACCTGCGCGTACGCCATACGGTTTATCCGGATATCGGCCACTATAAGATCTTGCTGGCATTCTATCCGGCATTGCAGTCGACAGCGCCGGTGCTGGAGGATCTCGTGGCGGCGGTCAACGCCGGCCGATAAATCCGCGGAAAGCGTCTGCCTAAATTTTGCCGGCGAACCGCAGGGATCGGGTCAATTCGATCGAATAGGTAAACCGGTGCTCCGGATGGACGCTGACCGACACCTCGAAGACCCGGTCGCCGATGCCGGTATAGCGCCGGATGATCGTCATCGACGCGGTGCCGGGCTCTACGCGCAACGGGCCCGCGAGCCGCTCCGGCATGGTGCTCGGGAACATTTCCACCGACACATGCTCGATCTTTTCGCCGAATTCCCGCTCGATCAAGGCATAGACCGATAGGTTGCTGCCGCCGATATGCTCTGTGACCCCGGCATATTCCGGGCACAGATAGATGTCCGACCAGCAGATCGGCGTCCCCGACTTCTCGACGCGCCGTACGCCGCTGATGCGCACCCGTTCCTCGCCGATCTCGCCCCGCAAGAGACCGGCGTTCTCCCGATCGATCTTCAGGGTTTCCGTTTCATCGAGGTAGAGTTGCGTGCCCACGGGATATTGCAGCAATTCGGTGAGCGAGCTTACCGTTTGAGTGAAGGCAGCCGCTCGCTCCGCCGCCCGCACCACCGTGCCCGAGCCCTGGCGCCGCTCCACCAGCCCCATCTCCTCCAGCTGCCGCAACGCTTCGCGGACCGTATAGCGGCTCACGCCGAACCGGTCGCAGAGCTCCAATTCCGTCGGCAGCATCGACCCGACCGCGAAACGACCCTCGGCCACTTCGGCAATCAGGGTGTCCGCGACATCCTGATAGATGGGCTGCGCCCGCTGGGATCCGGGTTCGCTCATTTCCTGCTCCTGGTCACCCCGGCCGGAACGGTTCGATCCGGCCGCGTAATCCGGAACAGTGCCATGCCGACGCCAATCGCGCTAGGATAGTATGCAGGCCGCCAATTCACGTTCAAGAGGACCGATCCATGCTGCTGCCCACATCGCAAACCTTCGCCGCCGGCGATCTGGAGTTGGAGCTTGGCGGCGTGCTGCCGGACGTGACCGTCGCCTACGAAACCTATGGCGCGCTGGCGCCCGACGGCAACAATGCGATCCTGCTGAGCCACGGCTACACCAATCATCAGCATGCGGGCGACGGCGGCTGGTTCGATGGCGTGATCGGGCCCGGCAAGGCAATGGATACGGACCGGTTCTATGTCATTTGCTCGAATATGATCGGCTCGTCCTACGGCAGCACGGCGCCGGGAACGCCCAATCCGGAAACCGGCAAGCCCTACGGCCCGGATTTCCTGCGCATCACCACCGGCGACATGGTCGCGGTGCAGCATCGGCTGATCGACCATCTCGGCGTCGACCAATTGGCGGCCAAGGTCGGCAATTCCTACGGCGGCCACCTTACATACGAATGGGCGACGCGCCATCCGGACAAGATGCGCGCGGTGGTGCCCGTCGTCTCGGCGATCAAGGGCCGCGGCGACGCCTCCAGCGTGCAGGCGCTACGCGACCGCTTCGCAAAATGCCCGGGCTGGAACGGCGGTCATTACTACGGCCGGAAGAAGGAAAGCGGCGTGCTTGACGAGTTGCAGCGGATGCGCGTGGAGACGCTGACCAATCACGGAATCCTGGAACAGCTCGCCGCGACGGTGGACGATCCGGCGGAGCGCGAAAAACGGCTCGACACGATGGCCCGGCAATGGGCCGAGGAGTTCGACGCCAATTCGCTGATCGTCCTGCGCGATGCCGCCATTCGCTACGACGTGACGCAGCGTCTCTCGTCGATCAAGGCGCCGGTGCTCTACGTTCTGTCGCGCACCGATACGCTGTTCCCGCCCGAACTCGGCCCCCGCACCGTCGCCATGCTGAAGGACGTCGGCGTCGACGCCCGCTATTTCGAAGTCGACAGCGATTTCGGCCACCGCGCGCCCTCCGCCGAGCCCGCCAAATGGAACGGCGCGCTGGACCAATTTTTGAAGATGCACTGTTCGTAGGTGCTGTGATTTCGCCCTAAATAGGAATATTCAGCGAAAACGCAGCCGCATGCTTCGTCAGGCTCAGCATGAGGCCGCTACATCGGCGACTGTGCCAAGCCGCGACGAATAGATTTCCTCATCCTGAGCCTGTCGAAGGATGCGGAAATTTATCCTGCAAGGAATGCAAGAGACGGTAAGAATTAGCTTCGGAGAACCGCCATGCCCAAGGGAATGATCGTCGCACCGCAGCCGGAAGCGGTCGAGGCCGGGGCGCTGTGCCTGCGGCGGGGCGGCAACGCGGTCGATGCGGCGATTACCTGTGCGCTGGTCGAGACCGTGGTCGACCCGCAAATGTGCGGCATCGCCGGCTTCGGATCGATGCAAATCTATCTGCCGAAACGCGGCTACCACGGCTGCATCGACTTCCACACCACCGCCCCCGCCTCGGTCACGCCGGACATGTGGCAGGATCTGATCGAGGGCGAGGCGCGCGACGGCTTCGGCTTCTTCCTCAAAGACCGGGTCAACGAGGTGGGCTACCAGTCGGTCATGACGCCGGGCAGCCTGCGCGCCTTTCACGACGCGGTCAGCGAGTACGGCGGCATGCCCTGGCGCGACATCGTCCAACCCGCCATTGAGCAGGCGCGGGAAGGCTTCGTCATCCGCCCGCAGGTCTACGATTTCTGGATGAAGTATCAGGATTACGGCCGCGTGCCGGCGGCCGACAAGCTGCGCTACACCCCGTCCGGCGAGCGCATCTATTTCACCATGAACGGCGCATTGAAGACGCCGGGCATGCGCATCGAGAACCCCGACATGACACGTACTTTGGAGCGCATCGCCGAGGGTGGTGCGGATGTGTTCTACAGCGGCGACATCGCCGAGCAGATCGACGCCGACATGCAGACAAATGGAGGCCGCCTCCGGCGCGAGGATCTCGATGCCTATCGCACCGTGCGCACCGAACCGCTCTGGAGCAGCTATCGCGGCCTTCGCCTCTCCACCAACCGGCCGCCGGGCGGCGGTGTCATGATCGTCGAAATGCTCAATATCCTGGAGAATTTCGACCTGGCGTCGATGGGCCATAACACGCCGGAATACATCCGCACCGTCGCCGAGGCGATGAAGATCGCCACCGCCGACAAGGACAATCACGTCGGCGACCCGCAATTCGTCGACGTGCCGCTCGACCGGCTGACGAGCAAGGACTACGCCGCGGGCTGCGCGGAGAAAATCCGGCGCGGCGACAAGGTGCATGTGGAGCGCATCGACGCCGCGCCCGAATCCAAGCACACCACCCATATCTCGGTGCTCGACGCCGACGGCAACGCGGTCAGCGTCACCCATTCGCTCGGCATGCCGTCGGGCGTGATCACCGAGGGGCTGGGCTTCATGTACAACGGCTGCATGGCGGTGTTCGACCCACGCCCCGGCCGGGCGGGATCACTGGCGCCCGGCAAGCGCCGCTTTTCCTCGATGTCGCCGACCATGCTGTTCAAGAGCGACGACCCGTTCATGGTGATCGGCGCGCCGGGCGGCACCTTCATCGCCATGGGCATCCTGCAGGCGATCCTCAACGTGGTCGATTTCGGCATGTCGATCACCGACGCGGCGCTGAACCAGATGGGCTACCCGACCGCGCGCAGCTTCCGCTCCTACGCCTTCGCCGGCGTGCACGCGATCCTGATCGGCGAAGACGGCACCCTGCACGGCGCCGCCGACCCCG
>JBFFGE010000170.1:0-9905 GCA_041557595.1 Alphaproteobacteria bacterium | reverse complement strand
TCGATCGGATTGCCCCATTCCGGCCATTCCGGCGGCGTCAGCGGTAGCGTGGCGTCGCACATCGTGTTGAGCACGTCGACAAAGGGGACTTCGCCGATCACCGCATTGAACAGGTCCGGCCGCAGGTTGGCCACCGCGCCGACCAGCATGCCGCCGGCGCTGCCGCCGTGGCAGGCGATCGCGCCCGCACGCGCGTAGCCGTCATCGCGGAGCTTTTCCGCCGCGGCGATAAAATCCAGAAACGTGTTCATCTTGTTTTCGCGTTTGCCGGCGAGGTACCAGCCATAGCCGCGTTCGGTGCCGCCCCGGATATGCGCGATCGCATAGACGAAACCCCGGTCGACCAGGCTCAGGCGCGACACGCTGAACGATGCGGGGATGGCATGGCCGTAAGAGCCATAGCCGTAGAGCAACAGCGGGGCCGAACCGTCGAGCTTGGTATTGCGGCCGAACAGGATGGAGACGGGCACCGTCTCGCCGTCATGGCTGGTGGCGAAAATCCGATGGGTGACATAGTCGGCGGGATCGTGACCGCTCGGCACTTCCTGGGTTTTGCGCAACGATCGGTCGCGCGTGGTCATGTCGTAGTCGAAGATCTGTTCCGGCGTGGTCATCGAGCTGTAGGCGAAACGGAGGGTCGCGGTCTCGAATTCGTGGCCGCCCAGCAGGCTCAGGCTATAGGCCGCTTCGTCGAAGGCGATCCGGTGTTCGTCGCCGTCGCTCAGGCGCCGGACAACGATGCGCGGAAGGCCGTCATGCCGTTCGAGCCGGACAAGATGATCGGCGAACACTTCGAAGTCGACGATCAGCGTTCCGTCCTGCTTGGGGACCAGATCCTGCCATTGCGGCCGCCCGGGACGGTCGACGGGGGCCGTCATCAGTTTGAAATCCTCGGCTCCGTCCGCATTGGTGAGAATGACCAACCGGTCGCCGTGATGGCTGACCGAGTATTCCAAGCCGGTTTCGCGGGCGGCGACGAGCACGGGCGGGCTGTCCGGCCGCGCCGCATCGATCAGGCGCACTTCCGAGGTTTCATGGTCATGCGCGTCGATGACGACGAAACGCCGGCTTTCGGTGCGGCCGATGTTGACGAAAAACCCGGCATCCGGTTCCTCGTACACCAGGACGTCGGCGGCCGGATCGTCGCCGATGCGGTGGCGATACACCCGCGACGGCCGGTGGTTATCGTCGAGCACGGTGTAGAAAAACGTCTCACCGTCATTGGCCCACGCCAGTGCGCCATGGGCGCTCGCGATCGTATCGTCGAGCAGCGTGTCCTGTGTCAGATCCTTGACCTGGATCGTATAAATTTCGGATCCGTTCAGGTCGGTCGCATAGGCGAGCCGGCGGTGATCCGGGCTTTGGCTGCAGGCGGCGACGTCGAAATAGGGGTGGCCCTCGGCTTCGTGGTCGCCGTGCAGGAGAATCTCTTCGTCTCGGTCGGCGCCGTTCCGGGCCCGGCGGCAATAGAGCGGATGCTGGCCGCCGGTCTCGTACCGGCGGTAATATTCGAAGGCGCCGTCCGGTGCGGGGACGGATGAATCGTCTTCCTTGATGCGGCCCTTGATTTCCTCGAACAGTTGCTGCTTCAAATCCGCGACCGGCGCCAAGACCGCCGTTGTATAGTCATTCTCCGCCTCCAGATAGGCGCGAATCTCCCCATCCAGCACTTCCGGCTCGCGCATGACCTGTTGCCAGTTTTCGTCCTTCAGCCAGGCGTAGGGGTCCTCCAGCCGGTTGCTGTGACGCTCGGTGACGGTAAGGCGCCGCGCAGCATGCGGCGGCTTGGGCGTCTCGGTTTTGGTCATGAAGGACTCCGCGTATCGTCGCTTGGATTGGGCTCGCCTTGGGGTTGCCGCGGCCGCCAAAACGCCCGCATCAAGCGGTCGGCGGAGTCGAGCCGATGCTGCAGAAACGTCCGTGTGCGCTCCTGGTGTTCGGTCTCGTCGCGGAGCCAGACGGCGAGCGTCGCGAGAAACAATGCGGTGAGGCCCGTTTCCTCCACTTGGCGCTGACGGCCGGTCGCATCCAGTCGCGCCGCTTCCCGAAGCCAAAGGACGGTGCGGGACAGGTTGAAGATCGCCGGCACCCAGTGATGCGGATGGGCATACCAGCTCTTGGCCGCCAGCATCTGCCCGGTGACGCGCCGATGGGGTGCGAGCGCGTCGAACCAGCGCATCATGATGAACTCGATGCGCTCCGGCGGCTGCCGGCTCGCGAAGTCTTCGGGTACGGGCTGCAGCATGGCGTGCCAGGCGCGCTGGAACCAAGCATCCGCGATCGCATCAAGATCGCGGTAATGTTCCAGGATTTCGCCCAACGGAACATCCAACCGCTCGGCGATCGTCCGCAGGCGAAGCGCCGACCAGCCATCGTCTTCGGCAAGGGCAAGCACGGCGTCCAGTATTTTCCCGGCAAGCTCGGTCCGGGGCCGCCGCCGTGTCGACGTGTCAGTCGCCGCGCGGGCCATCGGCGACACTCCGTTCAATAGGTGATGACGCTGCGGATCGATTCGCCGCTATGCATCAGGTCGAAGGCGTCGTTGATCTTGTCCAACGGCATGGTGTGGGTAATCAGGTCGTCGATGTTGATCTTGCCGTTCATGTACCAATCGACGATTTTCGGCACGTCCGTACGGCCTCTCGCGCCGCCGAATGCGGTGCCGCGCCAGACGCGGCCGGTCACCAACTGGAATGGCCGGGTCGAAATTTCCTGCCCGGCGCCCGCCACGCCGACGATGATGCTTTCGCCCCATCCCTTGTGCGCGCATTCGAGCGCCTGCCGCATGACGTTGACATTGCCGATGCATTCGAAGCTGTAATCCGCGCCGCCCTTCGTAAGATCGACGAGATACGGCACCAAATCGCCCTCAACCTCGCTCGGGTTGACGAAGTGCGTCATGCCAAATTTCTCGGCCAGGCTCTTTTTCTTCGGGTTGAGGTCGACGCCCACGATCATGTCCGCGCCCGCGATCCGCAAGCCCTGGATTACGTTCAGGCCGATACCGCCAAGCCCGAAAACCACGCAATTGGCGCCGGGCTCGACCTTAGCCGTGTTCATCACGGCGCCCAGCCCTGTGGTGACGCCGCAGCCGATGTAGCAGACCTTCTCGAAAGGCGCGTCCTCGCGGATTTTCGCGAGCGCGATTTCCGGCACCACCGTGTGGTTGGAAAAAGTGGAAGTACCCATGTAGTGGTAGACCGGGTCCTTGCCGAGTTTGAAGCGGCTCGTCCCATCGGGCATCACGCCCTGGCCCTGGGTCTCGCGAATCGACTGGCACAAATTCGTCTTGCCGCTGGTGCAGTAGTCGCAGGTCCGGCATTCCGGCGTGTATAGCGGGATCACGTGATCGCCGGGCTTCAGGCTTGTGACGCCGGCGCCGACATCGACCACCACCCCGGCGCCTTCATGGCCAAGGATCGCCGGAAAAACGCCTTCCGGATCTTCGCCCGAGCGTGTGAATTCATCGGTGTGACAGACTCCCGTCGCCTTGATTTCAACCAGGCATTCGCCCGCTTTCGGGCCATCGAGTTCCACGGTTTCTATGCTGAGCGGTTCTCCGGCCTTGTGTGCGACAGCGGCGCGCGTCTGCATCGTGCCAGTCCTCCTTCATCTTGCGGTTGGATTGGGTCGGCAATTCTCGGCGGGAATCGTGTCAGAGCTTGGCGGATGAGGCAAGCGGCGTGCGCCGCCGCTACTCGCTGCCGACCAGCAATGTCCAATAATGGATTTTCGTGACGTTGCCCCAGTCGTTCGGGGCGTAGCTGTAGCCGATGCCCGCATCGCGCACCCGAACGTCCAGAATGGCGGCGCGATGTTCGGGCGAGGCCATCCAACCATTGAGCGCCTCCTGGATATTCGGATGCCCGGCCGCGATATTCTCGATGATCCTTCGCCAGCGGTATCCGAACGCATCGGCGCGTTCGGTCATCTTGGCGCCGTCCGGATCCTTGTGGTCGAAGAAGTCGCGGTGGATCATGTTGTTGGTGTGGAGCTGCGCGGCCTTGTTCAGGCGATTGTCGAGCCGCAACGCGGTCAGTCCGTGCTGCTCCCTGATTGCATTCAGTCGGCGAAGCATGTCGAGCCGCCACGTATCCGTGTCCGGTCGCTTGCCGCTGGCGGTACCGGTTATCGCCAGCAGCAGAATCACGGCCATCATGGCCCAGGCCAGGAGCGCGGTGGTGCGCACGCAATATGGGGGCCGGCGCACCAACGACTCGCGTCGAGACAGTTGACGCGCGGGATGCATCACTGCACCACGATTTTGGGCGCAGCCCGACCCGCGGGACTTTCCGACGCAGAAAGCTGTCGCCAGACTTTGTCGGCAATTTCCCGGTATGCGGCGGCGTGCTCCGAGTCAGGTTTACTGACGACGATCGGTTGTCCGCCGTCCGAGGTTTCGCGGATGTCCAGATGCAGCGGAATCTCGCCGAGGAAGTCGATGCCGAGGCGTTCGGCCTCCGACCTGGCGCCGCCATGGCCGAAGATGTCGGCCTGATGGCCGCAGCTCGGGCACAGGAAGTAGCTCATGTTTTCGATGATGCCGAGAACCGGCACATCGACCTTGCGGAACATGTTCAGGCCCTTGCGCGCATCGAGCAGCGCGATGTCCTGCGGGGTCGAAACGATGACGGCGCCGGCAAGCGGAACCTGTTGCGCCATGGTGAGTTGCGCATCGCCGGTGCCCGGCGGCATATCGACGATCATCACGTCCAAATCGCCCCAGTTCACGTCGCGCAGCATTTGCTGCAGGGCGCTTTGCACCATCGGACCGCGCCAGATCATCGGCGTTTCCTCGTCGACCAGGAATCCCATCGACATGACCTTGATGCCGAAATTTTCCATGGGCTGCAGGACCTTGCCGTCATGGCTGACCGGTTTGCCGGCGATACCCATCATGCGCGGTTGCGACGGGCCGTAGATGTCCGCGTCGAGCAGGCCGACCGTACGGCCCTGCGCCGCAAGCGCGAGCGCCAGGTTGACCGCGGTGGTCGATTTGCCGACACCGCCCTTGCCGCTGGCCACCGCGACGATGTTCCGGACGCCGGGCGCCAGCGGTTGGGTCGGGATGGCGCCGGCCTCCGGGCCATGGTTGTGTCGGGGTGGCGTGCCCGCGCTCTGGGGGGCTCCGCCCGGGCGGTGCGCGGTCAGGACCGCGGTTACCGACAGGACGCCGTCCACGGCGTCGACCGCGGCTTCCGCCGCTTTTCTGAGCGGTTCCATTTGCGCGCCCTTGTCGGGCGCAACCTCCAATGCGAATCCCACATTGCCGTCCTTCACAACCAGGCCGCTGATGATCCCCAAGGAAACGACATCCTTCCCGCTTTCCGGGTCCATGACCCTTTTGAGCGCGTCCAGGATTTCCGTCTCCGATACCTGCGCCATGGTTGAAAACTCCCTGTTTGACCCAATATGCGGTGGATGGCCGATTATTCCCATTTGCTTGACCGGCTACTCTGTCATATATGATCCAATCCCTGATTGGAAAGACTTGGTTTGGACGTGCGGGTGACAGCCGTTCATGAAATCTGAGACGGCGAGGAAAACATATGCCTTGGCAGAATCAAAACGGCGGCGGTGGCGGTGGCCCTTGGGGCGGACGCGGCGGCGGCATGGGCGGTGGCGGTGGCGGCACGCCTCCACCCGATCTCGAAGAAATGCTGCGCCGCGGTCAGGACAAGCTGAAAAGGATCATGCCCGGCGGTGGCGGCAAGGGGATGATCATCGGTGGAATAATTGGCCTGCTGGCGCTTTGGGCCGCGACCGGGTTTTACCGGGTCCAGGCCGATGAGCAAGGCGTTGCCCTGATCTTCGGTAAATTCTGGACGAAATCCAATCCGGGCCTGCATTGGAACGCGCCTGCGCCGATCGGCGAGGTGTTCACGCCCAAGGTTACCCGGGTTAATCGCGAGGAAATCGGTTTCCGATCCGCGGGCAGCGGTCGCCGCGCGGGCGCCGTTCGGAGCGTACCGACCGAGGGGCTGATGCTCACCGGCGATGAGAACATTATCGACATTCAGTTCGTGGTGTTCTGGCAGATCAAGGACGCCTTCAAGTATCTCTTCAACATTCGTAACCCGAAATTGACAGTCAAAGTGGTCGCGGAAAGCGCGATGCGCGAGATCGTCGGCAAGAGCGAATTCGAATTTGCCCGGACCACCGGGCGAGGAGCGATCACTGCCGATACGGCAAAGCTCATTCAGCAGCTGCTGGACGAATACGACGCGGGCATTCAGGTGCGTCAGGTCGAAATCCAGGGCGTCGACCCGCCCGCAGCGGTCATCGACGCCTTCCGTGACGTGCAGGCGGCCCGGGCGGATAAGGAACGTGCCGTGAACGGGGCGACCGCCTATCGAAACGAAGTGACGCAACGGGCGGAAGGCGAGGCCTCGCAAATTATCGCCTCGGCGGAAGCCTACGAACAGGAAACGGTGGCGCGCGCCAGCGGTGAAACGCAGCGCTTTATCTCCATCTACAACGAATATCTGCAGGACAAGGACGTGACCCGCCGGCGGCTCTACCTCGAGACGATGGAATCGGTGCTGAACGGCATGGACAAGGTGCTGCTGGACGACACCGGGCGCGGCTCGGGCGTCGTGCCGTATCTGCCGCTCGACAAACTTCGGCCCAACAGAGTCGGCACACCGCCGGCAGGTACGACCGAGACATCGGGAGAAAAACAATGAAGCGCGGCATGCTGGTATTGGGCATTCTGGTCGTCCTGGTGGGCGTGACGCTCTTGAGTGCGGTCTTCATCGTCCGGGAAGATCAGCAAGCGGTCGTGTTGCAGTTCGGCGATCCGAAGGAAACCTATAGGGACGCGACCTATTATTTCAAAATCCCGTTCATTCAGAACGTCGTCTACTTCGACAAGCGGGTCCTGGACTTCGACGCGTCGAAGGCGGAAGTTCCGACGCTCGATCAAAAGCAACTCGTCGTCGACGCCTTCGCGCGGTACCGGATCACGAATCCGCTCGAATTCTATAAGACGGTCAACAATGAGTCCGTCGCTCAGGGTCAGCTCAACAACATCATCAACGCGAATCTGCGGGAAGTGTTCGGTAAGGCGAGCCTTGCGCGTCTGCTGACCGCCGAACGCTCGAAGCTGATGCTGGAAATCACCAAGCTGGTGGATGAAGGCAGCCGTCATCTGGGAATTCAGGTGGTGGATGTGCGGATCAAGCATGTCGACCTGCCGGAAGAAAACAGCAAGGCGATCTTCCGCCGGATGCAGACCCAGCGTGAACAGGAAGCGCGCCGCATCCGCGCCGAAGGCGACCGGGATGCGCGCCGCATTCGGGCCGATGCCGACAAGACGCAGCGCGTCATCATTGCCGAAGCCCGCAAGACATCGGAAATAACCCGAGGCACGGGCGACGCCAAGGCTACGGAACTTTACAACAATGCCTATGGCCGGGATCGCGGGTTCTTCGACTTCTATCGGTCCCTGCAGGCGATGCGGACCGGGCTGGACGGCAAAACCACCAGCTATGTCGGCCCGCCGAAGGGCGAGTTCTACCGGTTCTTCGACAATGACGGGGACGGGAAGGTCAAGCGCAAATAGCGCGAGACCGAAACGGGGCGGTCGCAGATGGACGATTTCTTAGCCGCTTTCGGTCTGGTTCTCGTTTTCGAGGGCGCGTTGTACGCACTGTTTCCGGCGTTCATGCAGCGTGTCATGGCACAGGTTCTGGAAATGTCGCCGGTGTCATTGCGGAATGGCGGGCTCTTTGCGGCCGTCCTCGGGTTTGGCATCGTCTGGTTCGTGCGCCGGTAGGTTCGGCGGAAATTCGGGTGCAGCGGCGCCGCCGCTTTTACGGCAGTCGTCAAATCATCCATCGACACTCGTTTGTTAACGAAGATTTACCTCTATTTCGATATGCATTGTCGATTATATTGACTTCGATCCCAGCCGGTGCCACATGGACTTAAGCGGACGCCATCCGGATCTTCCGGACCGGCGCTTTGGGACGCCGACGGAGGGCGCATGAAACAGTCATTCCATCCGATGCCGAATGTGGGCCAATGGGCGCACAGGCCGGTCCGTTACGGACTGTTTATAGCAATCGTCTCCCTTATAGCGGCCTTCCCGCTGGCACAGGCTGAGGCGCGCGGCGCGCCGGACAGTTTCGCCGATCTCGCGGAACGTCTCCTGCCTGCGGTGGTGAATATCTCCACCACCCAGAAAGCCGCCGGCCGTTCCGAGAATATGCCGCAGTTCGACTTTCCGCCGGGATCTCCGTTCAAGGAATTCTTCGAACAGTTCCAGCGCAAGCGCCAGGAAGCGCCGCAGCGGCGCGGTACATCGCTGGGGTCCGGGTTCATCATCGATCCGACCGGCTATATCGTCACCAACAATCATGTGATCGATGGGTCGGACCAGATCACCGCGGTGATGCAGGATGGTCGGAAATTCGAAGCCAAACTCGTTGGCAGGGATCCAAAAACCGATCTCGCATTACTGAAGGTTAAGGCGAATGTAAAATTGCCTTACGTGCCGTTTGGCGAATCCGAGGGCGCGCGCGTCGGCGATTGGGTCCTGGCGATCGGAAATCCGCTCGGGCTTGGCGGAACGGTGACCGCGGGCATTATTTCCGCGCGCGGGCGCGACATTCGCTCCGGCCCGTATGACGACTACATTCAGACGGATGCGCCGATCAATCGTGGCAATTCCGGCGGTCCGCTTTTCAACATGAAAGGCGAAGTGGTCGGCATCAACACGGCGATCCTGTCGCCATCGGGCGGCAGCATCGGCATCGGCTTCGCCGTACCGTCGCAAATTGCCGCCGGCGTAATCGACCAGTTGCGGAATTTCGGCTCCACGCGCCGTGGCTGGCTGGGCGTCCAGATCCAGGCGGTCACGGATGAAATTGCCGAAAGCATCGGGCTGAAATCCACCCATGGCGCGATGGTCGCCGGCGTTGTGAAGAAGAGCCCGGCGGAAGCCGCTGGTTTCAAGACCGGCGACGTCATTTTGACGTTTGACGGGCGCCGCGTTTCCGAATCGCGCCGGTTGCCCCGCATGGTCGCCGAAACGGATGTCGGCAAGAATGTACGCGTCGTGGTTTGGCGTAACGGCCGAAAGACGAATTTGACGGTCCGGCTGGGCGAGTTGGAGAAGGTCGATCAGGCCTCGTTGAGCAGCCCGGCCGCGCCGCAAGACGCGGAAAAGGGCGGCAAGGAGATCAAGGAACTCGGGCTGACCCTGTCGGCGATCACCAAGGACCTGAAGAGCCGCTATGAGTTGGCCGACGATCTTGATGGCGTCGTGGTCACCAAGGTCGAAGAGGAAGGCTCGGCGGCGGAAAAGGGCCTGCGCGTTGGCGATGTGGTCGTCGAGATCAACCAGGAAAAGGTCAAGTCGGTCGCCGAAGTGAACAAACAGGTGGTTCGCGCCAAGAAGGCGGGCCGACGGTCGGTGCTGCTGCTGATCAATCAGGGCGGCGATCTGCGCTTCCTGGCGCTCAAGATCGACAGCAAAAAGGGCTAAGCCGCCCGGCGGTTACGCGCGGCGCGTTTTGCATTCAGTCGGGAGAGCGGTTACTCTGCGCTGATCTCTCATTCATCGCGGTTTCCCAAGTTTGTCCAGTCCTGCCACGCCCTCGCCGTTTCGCCTGCGTGCATTCGGCGCCGCTTATCTCCTTGGCGCCGGTCATGGCGCGTCGCATTGGATTACCGGAACCTTCTTCCTTCTGCTGCCGAAAATTCGCGAAGAATTCGGCTTTTCCTATGCTGCGATCAGCTTGATCGGCACGGTCTATTATGCCGGCTCGCTCGCCACCAATTTGGTCAGCGGGCCCGTGGTCGACATCTCGGGACGTCGTATCGTCTTTCAGGTGATCGCGCTGTTTATGGTTGGCCTGGCCATGGTCGGGCTTGGATTCACCGGCAACATCGCCCTGATC
>JBFFGE010000169.1:0-9910 GCA_041557595.1 Alphaproteobacteria bacterium | reverse complement strand
CTGTCCGACAGGTAGTCCACGGCAACGATGGAGATGGAGCCCGAAAACAACCGGCGGACCCGCACCGGTACAAAACTCGACAACTCATCCCGCCACCAGGCAAAAATCCGTCTGATATAGTCCAGCATGAACATTGCCGTTTAGCCCCTATCGGATCGGTTGGGCGTGAGTATACGCTTGCAACAAGATTGGAATAAGGCCGTAACGCCTTCGGAGTACCATCGTCGCGTCCGCCCGAAACATTCTCGAATTTACCAAGAGAATACATAGCCCTATCGGACTTTACCGTTTGGCATATTTCTAAATTATTAATTAATGAAATATATCATAACCTTGTTTTTGCGGGCTTATTTCACATCTTGATCCTCGGAGGGCGGAACATCTCCCAGATCGAATTCGCCCCGTCGTCGCCACACGGGTGTCATCATCCTATGGTAGCTGTTATCCGCGCTATACTGACGGTGTCATGATGGACGATTCCACCAACGTTTCGGACGACCATGCGCTTGGCCAATTGCTGTTCGATCGCGGCAAACTCGACCAGGCCGGGCTCGACCGTGCCTTGCGCTGGCATCAGGACAACCATCAGCGGCTCAACACGATCGTGACCGCGCTCGGGCTCGTCACCGAAAGCGATATGGCGCAAATTCTTGCCGAATTTCTGACGCTCCCGCTGCTGACGGTGCACGACTATCCGCTCGAGATCGCCTTCGATGAGCCAATTAGCGCGGCCTATCTCAAGGAAGAGCAGGTGCTGCCGCTAAGCGAGACCGAAGACGGCATTTTGCTGGCAATGGCGGACCCGCGCGACAGCGATGCCCGAAAGGCGATTTCCCTGAAATACGACAAACCGGTTCTGCCGCGCGTCGCGGTGCCGTCGGAGCTCGAGGAAGCGATCGACCGCCTCTATGGATCGGGCAAATCCTCGCTCGCCGAAATCGTGGAAAACATCGGCGAGGACGACGACATCGACCTCGACGATGACGCGGAGCGGCTCAAGAACCTGGCCAGCGAAGCGCCGGTCATCCGGCTGGTCAATCTGCTCATATCCAAATCGGTCGAAGAGCGGGCATCGGACATCCATATCGAGCCGTACGACAACCGGTTGCGCGTACGTTACCGGGTCGACGGCGTCCTGCATGAAGTCGAGTCGCCGCCGAGCCGATTGCGCCACGCGATCATTTCGCGCGTCAAGATCATGGCGAAACTCAACATCGCCGAGCGGCGGCTGCCGCAAGACGGCCGCATCAAGCTGGTGGTGCGCGGCAAGGAAGTCGATCTTCGGGTATCCACCGTGCCGACCATGTATGGCGAGAGCGTCGTGCTGCGTATCCTCGACAAATCCAGCGGCGTGCTCGGCCTGGAAGAGCTCGGCATCGACGGCAGCAATCTCGCCGCGGTGATGGAAATGCTCCATCAACCCAACGGCATCATCCTCGTGACCGGCCCGACAGGCAGCGGCAAGACGACATCGTTGTATGCGTCGCTGATTGCCCTCAACACGCCGGACCGAAAGATCCTGACGGTCGAGGATCCGATCGAATATCAACTGTACGGCATCACGCAAATTCAAGTGAAACCGCAGATCGGCCTTTCGTTTGCCTCGGTACTCCGATCCTTCCTGCGGCAGGATCCGGACATCATCCTGATCGGGGAGATACGCGATCTGGAAACGGCGCAAATCGCGGTCCAGGCATCCTTGACCGGCCATCTGGTGCTCTCCACGCTGCATACGAATTCCGCGGCAAGCACCGTGACGCGACTGGCCGATATGGGGATCGAGGATTATATGCTTACCTCGACCCTCACCGGCGTGATCGCGCAACGGCTGGTACGGACCCTTTGCCCGCATTGCCGGGAGCCCTACACGGTGCTGCCGGAGCTGGCCGAAGAGCTGCAACTCTGGCGGTTTACCCCGGAAGCGAACGTTACGTCCTACAAAGCCAAAGGATGCGACAATTGCCGCGGGTCGGGCTATTTCGGCCGCGCCTGCATCGCCGAAGTCTTGCGCGTCAGCGACAGCATCAAATCGCTGATCATGAAACAGGCGGACGCCAGAACCATTCACAAACATGCCGTGGACGAAGGCATGTTGACCATGCATGACGACGGGCTGCGCAAGGCGCTGTCGGGCGTTACGTCGATCGAAGAAGTCATGCGGGTGACCCGCGAAGCATGAGCACAACGGCATACCGCTACAAGGCGATCAACGACGCGGGAGAAGTCGTCGAGGGCGCGCTCGACGGCGAATCCGAGGACGCCGTGGCCGCCAAGCTGCAGGCCTCCGGGTTCATGCCGATCCGCATCGACAGCGGCGCCGGCGGACGCCTGCGCGATCTGCTGTCCATCGAGATTTTCCCCAGCCGACAAAGCCTGTCGCGCAAGGAAGTCATGCTTGTCACGCGCGAGCTCGCAACGCTCATGAACGCGCAGCTCGAATTGGAGAAAACCCTCGAAATTCTCCAATCGCTGACCGAATCGAACCGGGCAAAAGCAATCCTGAGCCGCATCCTCGACGACGTCCGGGGCGGCGACTCGCTCGCCGATGCATTGGCCAATCATCCGGACAGTTTTTCGCCGCTCTATGTGAGCATGGTCCGGGCGGGCGAGGCGGGCGGCGATCTGGAAGGCGTGTTCACCCATCTCACGGCCTATCTCGAACAGATGGACGCGGTCCGGGAAGAAACCCAATCCGCGCTCATCTATCCGGCAATTCTCGCCCTGACGACCTGCGGCG
This sequence comes from Alphaproteobacteria bacterium, assembly GCA_041557595.1. Taxonomy (GTDB): domain Bacteria; phylum Pseudomonadota; class Alphaproteobacteria; order UBA8366; family UBA8366; genus JAOTYV01. Next base: position 7,173 of record JBFFGE010000169.1, on the reverse strand, counting down.
CGGTTCTCGTCCTTATCGGATTTGTACTGCCCCGGTTCAAGCCGCTGTTCGAGAGCGCGGGCGACAAATTGCCATTCGTGACAAAGGTCGTCATGACCATCGGCGATTTTGTCGATGGGTACTGGTGGCTGCTGTCCGCGGCCTGCCTTGCGTTGGCCCTGACGATCCGGGCGTTGTTGCGCTCGCCCGGCACACGAAGCCAATGGGACAATCGCGTGATCCGGATGCCGTGGATTGGCGACGTTTTGCGCAAGATCGAAACCGCGCGGCTCGTGCGAACGCTCGGCACATTGCTGACGAATGGGGTGCCGATGCTATCCGCGTTGGAAATTGCGCGCGAGACCATCAACAACGGCGCGTTCAAATCGGATCTTGTTTCGGTCATCGCATCGGTCAAGGAAGGCAAGCGGCTTTCCGAGGAGATGGAAAATCAGGAATTGCTGCCAGGAATGGCCAGTCAACTGCTGCGTGTCGGCGAGGAAAGCGGACAGTTGGAAGCGATGCTGATCAAGATGGCGGAAATCTACGACCATGAGGTGCAGCGGTCGATCCGCCGTTTCCTTGCAATTCTGACCCCGGCCTTGACAGTATTCCTCGGAATCCTGATTGCCGGGGTTATCGTCTCGATTCTCGTCGCCATCCTTAGCGTCAATGAAATTGCGTTCTAGAGCAAATCCCGAGCGAACCGAAACGGTTCGCGGCGACGTATTTGCGTAAAAACCAGGAGATAGACCATTTCATAAGAGTCACTTTAAACAAGAGATGGTCTAGGAAAGAGTCAGCATGCAGAGTATGTCGATCATCCGCCCGATCCACCGCCGCGATCGCCGCCGCCGGCCGGAAAACACGCCGCCGGACGAAACGAAGATGAACGGTTTCACGCTTCTGGAACTGCTCGTCGTCATTGCGATTTTGGCGCTGCTCGCCGGCATCGTCGGGTCGCAGGTTATCGGATATCTGGGGGGCGCCAAGGTCGACACCGCAAAGATTCAGATGAGCAATATCGAAGCGAGCCTCGATCTGTATCGCTTGGATGCCGGCCAATATCCGGCGGAGTTGAAGGCGCTCGTCGAACGGCCATCCGATGCGAAACGATGGAACGGGCCCTATCTGAAAAAGGCGAGCGGTCTCTTCGATCCATGGGGGGAGCTGTATCAATACCGCTTTCCCGGCCAGCACGGCGCTTACGATCTATACAGCTATGGCGCGGACGGCACCGAGGGCGGAGACGGCGAAAATCAGGATGTCAAAAACTGGTGACCGGCGCGGCGAGCGCGGATTTACTCTTCTCGAACTGCTGATCGTCATGGTGATCGTCGGCCTCGCCATCGGCGTGGTCGCCACGCAGTTCACCAGTGCCGACGCCTCCGCGCAGGCGGCCGCCTCTGCGCGCGACATCGCTGCCGCGCTGCGTTCCGCGCGCAGCGAAGCGATTGCCACCAACCGGGAGGTCGTGTTTGCCGTCGATGTCGAGAAACGGCGCTATGGCCTGCCCGACGGCAAGGCGGTGGCGTTGCCCGAGGCCCTGGATCTTGCGCTCTATACCGCGTCGTCGGAATTGGCCGACACGCAAACCGGTGGCATTCGTTTTTTCTCGGATGGCAGCTCCACCGGCGGTCGCCTCCGCATCACCGTCCGCGCGGATGCGGCGGTGACGACCGTCGCCGTCGATTGGTTGACCGGGAATGTATCGATTCAGCGCCAGTAAACGAATGCGACACCGGTCGAAGCGCGGCTTTACGCTGATCGAAGTGGTCGTCGCCTTCGCGATCCTCGCCCTCGTCCTGGGCGTGGTCTTCGAAGCGGTCGGAACCAACGCGCGAAATGCACGGCTCGGCGAGCAATACTCGATCGCCACCCTTTGGGCGGAATCCAAACTCGCCGCCTTGGGAATCGAGACGCCTCTGGAAGCGGGCGAGAGGCAAGGTCAACTGCCGGCCCCCTATCGCTGGCACAGCCGCGTAACGCCGGTTTCCGACGAGTCGGATGTATCCGGGCCGCCAACAAGAACCCAATTGTTCGAGGTGATCCTGACGGTCGAATGGGGCGACGGCACCGGTGCCCGAACCGTATCCCTGACCACGCATCGACTGATCAAGATGTCGCAAGGTGGCACGGAGGCGCAGGAAATTGACCAGTAGCGCGCCCGATTGCAGGTCGCGCCGCGATAGCGGTTTCACGCTGCTCGAACTGTTGATCGCCATCAGCATTCTTGCGCTGATGTTCACCCTGCTGACCGGCGGCATCCGCTTCGGCGTCGCGGCCTGGCAGAAAGGCAGCGATATCGGCAGGCACGCCGGCGAAATTCGCACCGCGCACCGCCTTCTTCGACGCCAGATCGAGCAATTGCGGCCGGTCGTCATGCAAAGTGAGCGGCGGCGCGGCCGGCGGGTCGCTTTCGTCGGCGAGCCTGATACCTTGCGGTTCATCGCACCGCCGCCCGCGCAGTCGGCCCCGCCGGGGATCTATTTGATCCAGCTTGCGATCGCACCGGCACCGGACGGCAAGCGGCTTGCGCTGTTCTGGCGGCGCCTGCAACCGGATCACGCGGACTTCACGGAGGATGGCGATTTGAAATCGGTTGTCCTCGGTCAGGGGCTTGCCGGCGGCGTCATCGACTATTTCGGCCGGGCGCGCGGCGAAGACGTGCCGCGCTGGCATCGGCGCTGGGTCGGGCGCGAAGCCGTGCCGGAACTGATTCGCATTCGACTGACATATCCGGACGACGACGATCGGCAATGGCCGGATCTCATCGCCGCCCCGCAACTCGGCGCACGGTGACGGCGATGTCGCCCGGCAATCATCGCCAGGCGAAATCGAACGGCCCGTAGAGCCAGACCAGCCAGATCCCGCCGCACAGGTAGGCGCCGAACGCTATCCGGGATTGCAAACCGACTTTCGCGCCGCGGGCCGCGCCAATGAGCGTTACAGCCAACGCCCCGTAACAGGCCCACAACACGACGCTCGGCAATCCGATCCAGGAAACCCAGGCGCCCCCCGCCGCGGCCAGCTTCGCATCGCCAAGCCCCAACCCCTCCTGTCCGCGCAGGCGGCGATACAACCACCGAAGCGCCGCGAAGACGGCAAACCCCGCCGCCGCGCCGACCCCATGCGACACCACCGGCGCCGGGCCGAGCCCGAAGGCGGTCAGCAAACCGGCCGCGATCAAGGGCAGCGTCATCGCGTCGGGCAGCAGAAAATGCCGTATATCGATGACCGCCAAGGTCAGCAGCGCCCAACCGAGACCGCAGGTCACCCAGAGCAGCCACCCGTCCAAAATGGTCGCGGCCCAGGCGGCAACGGCAAGCGCGCCCAATTCCATCCAGGGATAAATTCGGCCGATCGGGCCGGTACAGTAACGGCATCGACCGCGTTGCCAAAGCCAACTCACGAGCGGCAGCAAATCCGCGAAACCGAGAACGTGGCCGCAGGATCGGCATCGGGACCGCCCGAGCACGACCTGCTCGCGCGCCGGCAGCCGGACCGCGAGCGTTGCCAGGAAGCTGCCGACAAACGGCGCGGCGATCAGCACGCCGAGGACATGGGGATCAAGGAGCGAACTAGCCAATATCTCTGATCTTGTTCATTTTTTCACGGCCAACATCGCCTGTGCCGGCCTATCATGATGCCGAATCTCAAAATGTGTGCATAGAACTGCGCCGCTGCCGTTTTGCCGCCAAGCACCAGTTTCGGGACGGCAAGGCTGCCGTCTCCCAATCCTCCGCATCCCATCACCTCTTTTCTCCCGGCCCCAAACAATATTCCGCAATCTCCGCATGCGTCGCGAACCACACCGCGCCCTGCGCGCGCATGTGGTCGATCAGGCGGGCGAGGACGGGCAGGCGGGAGCGGTGGCCGATGTGGTGCGGGTGCATGGTGAGTAGGAACAGCCCCGCGTCCTCCCACGCCGCGTCGAATTCCGCCTTGAAGATCTCGAACACCGCCGAGGGCGCGGTGTAGGGCCGCAGGCCCGAAAACCGGTTCATGTTGAAATAGACCGCGTCGTCGCGGATCCACTCGACGGGCAGCTCGACGATGCCGGTGGGCGCGCCGTCCAGCAGCAGCTCGTAGGGGTCGTCATCCGCCATCAGCGACGAGTCGTAGAGCAGCCCGAATTCCCGGGCGAGCGCGAGCGTGTGCGGGCTGAAGTCCCAGGACGGCGTGCGGATGCCGCGCGGCCGGACCCGGGTGATCGTCTCCAGCGTGTCGATGGATTTCTGCAGCAGCGCGCGCTCTTCCGCCTCGGCGAGCAGGGTGTTGCGCTCGTGAATCCAGCCGTGCAGCGCGACCTCGTGCCCGTCTTCAACCAGGCCCCGCTGCTCGTCCGGATACAGCAGCGCCACCACCGCCGGCACGAAGAAGCTGGCGGGAATGCCGTGGCGCTGCAGCAGCGCGCGGATGCGCGGCACCGCGACGCGGGCGCCGTATTCGCCCTGGCTCAACGGGCCGGGCGAGGTTCCGCCGTCGCGCAGCGTGCCGGTTTCGTGATCGCTGTCGAAGGACAGCGCCACCGCGCAGCGCGCGCCGTTCGGCCACGCGGCGGGCTTGAGCGACCGCCCCGCCCGCACATGCTCGACGATCGGCCGCCAGGTGGACTCCGGCCATTGCCAGGGCTCACCGGGGCCGCCGGGTGCGCCCGGGGCGTTCGGTTTGTCGCTGCCGCTCATGTCGCTGACCTCCTGCCGTATCATCGCTTGCGAAGGATCAGCCATTCCGGCCGCGGCCGCAACCGCAAGGGCGCGGGGATCGGCGCACGGCCGCGCATTTTCCCGCTGCCCGATCCGGTGCGGCCGGTTGCGGACTCCGCCCCGCCTGCGCTACTGCTATTCCATCGCCATCCAGCAGGGGAGACGGGCATGAGCGCGCAGGATGCACCGCGACGGGTGAACGTCGCCGAGGCCGCGCATTTTTCGGCCGAGGCACGGGTCAACGAGGAGCTGATGGCGACGCGCGGCCTGGTCACCCGCATGAACTGCTACGAGCCGGGCCAGGTCACGCCGATGCACAAGCACCCGGACGAGGACGAAATCCTCTATATCGTCGAGGGCAGCGGCTCGGTCGGGTTCGAGGGGCGCGACGCCCTGCCGGTCCGGGCCGGGGATCTGGTGTGCCTGCCGTCGGACCAATTCCACTGGATCGAGGCCGGGCCGGAATCCCGCATGGTGCTGATCTATTTCATGAAGCCGGGCTACAAGAGTACCCGGCCCGCCGACCGCGACAAGGAAGGCGCGGATGACCCGGCGATCGACCGCCTGCCCGGCGAGCGCCCGTAAGCCACACAGGGAAGACATCACGATGGACATCGTCGACGCGCAAATTCACCTCTGGGGAAGCGGCCTGCCGAGCAACGCCGCGCATATCCAGGTGACCTCCTTCACCCCGGCGGAGGCGATCGGCCTGATGGACGCGGCCGGGGTCGACGCCGCCGTGATCCATCCGCCGAGCTGGGACCCGGGATCGGACGCCATGGCGTTCGAGGCGGTGCGGACCTATCCCGGCCGCTTCGCGATCATGGGATCGCTGCCGCTCGACGCGCCCGACGCCCGCGTGCGCATCGCCACCTGGCGCGACCAGCCGGGCATGCTCGGCCTGCGCTATACCTTCCTGAAGGACCCCGCGCGGCAATGGGTGGAAGACGGCACGCTCGACTGGCTGTGGAAAGCGGCGGAAGAGGCCGGCGTTCCGGTCGCCGCCCTGGCGACGGACTCGCTGGCCGCATTCGGCCGGATCGCCGAGCGCCATCCCGGGTTGCGGCTGACCATCGATCACCTGGGCGGGCGCGGCGGCAACACCACGCTCAAGGACGCGGCGGCCATGACCCACATGCCGGAATTGCTGGCGCTGGCGAAATTTCCCAATGTCGCAGTCAAGGCGACCGGCGCGCCGGGCTATTCCAGCGAGGCCTATCCGTTTCCCGCCATGCACCCCTATCTGCGGCAGATCTTCGACGCCTTCGGCCCGGACCGCATGTTCTGGGGCACCGACATCACCAAGATGCCGTGCTCCTGGCGCGACTGCGTCGACATGTTCACCGAGGGCTTGCCCTGGCTCGGCGAGCAGGACAAGAAACTCATTATGGGCGAGGCGATCTGCGCGTGGTGGGGCTGGGACCGGACGGGATCGTGAGGCGGGTCGACCTTTGCGGGAGCCAGCTCACTGCAGCGGAATGACGCGGCTGCGGATGTGCGCCAGCAATTGCTCGGACGGCTCTCCATTGGGCTCGAGCCCGAAATAGGATTGATAGGTTTCGATGGCCCGAACGGTGCGCGCATCGAGCCGGCCATTGACCGAGACCTCGTAATCGCGCCGCTTCAGCTCGTCCTGAATTTGCAGGACGAGCGGCGAGGAGTCGATCGACGACAGGCCGCTTTTGAGGCCGGTCGCGGAAGATGCGGCGGCGCCACCGAACCGGTCGCCGCCATGCAGCGCGACCAGCAGCCGGACCGTCACATGCCCCGATGCGGCCCAACTCCGGTCGGATTGATACCGCCTTATGGCGTCGCGGGTCGCCGCGCCGAGCACGCCGTCCCGCGGCCCCGGATCGTAACCGCGCCGGCTCAACTCAAGTTGGATTTTCCGGATCGCCTGGGGCGAGAGACTCTTGTGCGGAACGACACGATCGCCAAGACCGAAATCTTCCAGGTTTTCCTGCTTCTCTTTACCGCCCGGCCGCCGGGGACGGTCGGCCCGGCGCGGCCCGACCTGGTCGATCTGCAACTCCGGCGCGTCGAGGCGGGGGGTCGCATAGGGCACAACGGGCGCACCGGGCTGCGGGGCCTGACCGAACGCCGCCACGGCAAAGCCGCCGAGCGCGCACGGCACGGCCAGCGCCATCGATCGAATGGTGCGCATCCGACGCGGCCGTTTCGAAAATATGCGGCGTATGATCCCGGAACCTTGCATTCGACCCATCGCCACTTTCTAGACCATTTCTTGTTTAAATTGACTCATATGAAATGGTCTATCTCTTGGTTTTTACGCAAATACGTCGTCGCAAACCGTTTCGGTTCGGTCGGGATTTGCTCTAGCGCATTTCGACGCGCACTCTACTGCGGGCGCCCCGGGTGCGCGACCGGGTCCCAGCCGATCGAGATCGTCCCGGCGAACGTCGACGGTGCCGTCGAAGCGCACACGATCAGCAATACGGCGGCCGCCCCCGCGCGCCGCGCCACG
>JBFFGE010000168.1:0-10094 GCA_041557595.1 Alphaproteobacteria bacterium | reverse complement strand
GAACCGTTTCGGTTCGCTCGGGATTTGCTCTGTTTTTATGCAAATGCGTCGCCGCGAACCGTTTCGGTTCGCTCGGGATTTGCTCTGTTTTTATGCAAATACGTCGTCGCGAAACGTTTCGGTTCGCTCGGGATTTGCTCTGTTTTTATGCAAATGCGTCGTCGCGAACCGTTTCGGTTCGCCCGGCGCGTTCAGGCGGTCGTATCGACCCGCTCGATATCGTCCGTCGGCGCCTGCGGCTGGCCCTTTGCGATCGCCACCCTGGCGGGCCGCAGCAAGCGGTCGTGCAACAGAAATCCCGGCTGCAGCAATTCGACCACCGTGCCGGCCGGCTTGCCGGTGCCTTCGACTTCGTACATCGCTTCGTGAAGATCGTGATTAAACGGCTCGCCCAGCGGCTCGATCCTGACGATGCCGTTCTTGCCAAACGCGCTGTGCAGCTCCTTTTCGACCATTTCCACGCCGACCATCAGCGTGTTGATCGCGTCGTCGCCCGCGCGCTGATCGTCCGGCACGCTGTCGAGCGCACGCCGTAAATTATCGGAGACGTTCAACAGGTCCTTGGCCAAGGCGCCCGGACCGAATTTCCGCGCATCGGCGGTTTCACGTTGCGCCCGGCGCCGGGTGTTCTCCGCATCGGCAAGCGCGCGCAGGCTGCGGTCCTTGAGTTCCGCAATCTCCGCTTCCAGTTCCTTGATCCGCTGCGCCGCCGCCGCAACCACCACCTGTTCGGCCGCCTCAGCCGGCTGATCCGCCGGCTGGTCGTCTGGATTGGCGTCCGCCGTGTCCGGCGTCTCCGGTTCGGCCGCCGCCGCTTCATGCCGTTTCACTTCATCCTGCTCCGTCATCGTCCATTTCCTGTGTTCGTCTGTGTGGGTGGTGTGGCGGCCCGTCACGGCCGGCGACAGGACCCACCGAATTATTGACCGACCAAGCGCCCGACAATTTTTGCGGTGTAATCGACCATTGGAATGATCCGTCCGTAATTCATGCGTGTGGGGCCGAGGACGCCGATGGCGCCGACGATGCGCTCCTCCGAATTCGCAAACGGCGCGATCACCATGGAACAGCCGGCCATCGAAAAAAGCGCGTTTTCCGCGCCGATGAATATCTGCACCCCTTCCGCGACATCCGCCGCCTCGATCAGGCGCAACAGGGATTGCTTGGTTTCCAAGACCTCGAACAGGCCGCGAATCCGCTCGAGATCGGTCATCGCCGTGACGTCTTCCAGCAAGTGGGCCTGCCCGCGAACGATCAGCATGCCCGTGTCGGCATCGCCGCTGTCGGACCAGGTCGCCAGACCGGCGGACACCACCTTCTGGGTCAGCGCGTCCAGCTCGGTGCGATGCGCGGTGATTTCCTGCTGCATTTCGGTGTAGCACTCACGGAGCGTTCGGCCGATCATCTTCGACGACAGGAAGTTGCTGGCCTCCACCAGGCTCGATGCCGGCAGCCCGATCGGCACGTCGATCACGCGGTTTTCCACCGTCCCGCCATCGCCGACCAAAACCACCAGCGCACGGCCCGGACCGAGATTCACGAATTCGATATGGCGTAGTTTTTCCTCGCCTTTCGGTGCCATGACCAGCGCGGTGCATTGCGACAGGCCGCTGAGCAGCGTCGACGCTTCTTCGAGTAAATGGTTCAGGCTCCGGCCGGACGCCTTGCATTGCGATTCAATATTCGAGCGTTCGTCCTGAGTGAGATTGCCGATTTCGAGGATGCCGTCGACGAACAGGCGAAGCCCCGCATCCGTCGGCAACCGGCCGGCCGATGTGTGCGGGGCGTACAGCAGACCCGATTCCTCAAGGTCCGCCATGACGTTACGGATCGTTGCCGGCGACAATTTCAGGCCCGATTTGAGCGAAAGCATCCGCGATCCGACCGGCTCGCCGGTCTTCAAATACGCCTCGACCAGGTGCCCGAAGATTTCCCGGGATCGTTCGTTCAATTGATTCGACATCGTGTTCGGAATGTAGTGAGCCCCCCATGCACCGTCAATGAGCGGACCCGTTTGCGCCCGGCGCGCGGCGCGCTGGACGGGACCCGCGGCAGGGTTTAGCTTCTGCCGCGAATGAAACAGGGGGAAAGCATGCGCCCGTCCGGTCGAAAGAACGACGCGCTCCGCGCGGTTACGATGGAAACCGAAGTTTCGAAATACGCCGAAGGGTCATGCCTGGTGAAATTCGGCGACACCCATGTCCTGTGCACCGCCAGCGTCGAGGACAGCGTGCCGCCCTTCCTGCGCAACAGCGGCGGCGGCTGGGTCACGGCGGAATACGGCATGTTGCCGCGCGCGACCGATACAAGGACCGACCGCCGGCGCACCGCCGGGTCGGGCCGCACCATGGAAATCCAGCGCCTGATCGGCCGCAGCCTGCGCGCGGTCACGAATCTGCGGGGTTTCGGCGAGCGCCAGATTCGCGTCGATTGCGACGTCATCCAGGCCGATGGCGGTACGCGGACGGCGTCGATCACCGGCGGATATGTGGCGCTGTATCTGGCGTTCCGCCATCTCCAGAAAATTCGCGCGATCGCCGCGATTCCCCTGACCAGCCAGGTGGCGGCCGTGTCCTGCGGGTTATGGGAAGGCAATGCCGTGCTCGACCTCGACTATGCGGAAGATTCGACCGCGCAGGCCGACGCGAATTTCGTCTTGACCGGAGAGCGCGGCCTGGTGGAGGTCCAGGGCACGGCGGAGGGCGATCCGTTCAGCCGGACCGACTTCGACGCCCTGCTCGACCTCGCCGAGAAAGGCATCAGCGAGTTGTGCGAGGCCCAGCGAACGGCCCTGGAGGAATAAGCGTGGCGCGGCGTTTCGACGGCGACCGGTTGATTATCGCCAGCCACAACGCGGGCAAGGTGGCGGAGATCGCAGCGCTGGTCGGGCCGCTCGGCGTCGCCACCGTTTCGGCCGGCGATCTAGGGCTTGACGAGCCCGAGGAAACCGGCGCGACATTTCTCGAAAACGCGGCGCTCAAGGCGCTGGCCGCCGCCCGGGCCGCCGGCGAACCGGCCTTGGCGGACGATTCCGGCCTCGTCGTGCCGGCGCTGGGCGGCGCGCCCGGGATATTCTCCGCCCGCTGGGCCGGCCCGGACCGCGATTTTACCCTGGCCATGGAAAAGGTGCATCGGGAGCTGGCCGACACGGCGGACCGCGCGGCCCATTTCAGCTGCGCGCTGACGCTCGCCTGGCCGGACGGGCACACGGAAAGTTTCGAGGGCACGGTCCGGGGAACGCTGGTGTGGCCGCCCCGCGGCGCCCGGGGATTCGGCTACGACGCGATGTTTCTGCCGATATGCGACGGCCGTCCCGGGACGCTCACCTTCGGCGAGATGGCGCCCGCGGCAAAGCACCGGATCAGCCATCGGGCGGCGGCATTCCGGCAACTGCTCGATGCCTGTTTCGCGCCGGCGCCATGACCGCCGATCCGCTGGCGCTCTATGTCCATTGGCCGTTCTGCCTGTCGAAATGCCCCTATTGCGACTTCAACAGCCATGTGCGCGACTCCGTCGACCAGCACCGCTGGCGCGCGGCCCTGCTGCGCGATCTCGACGCGGCGGCCCGGGAAAGCGCGGCCCGGCCGTTGACGAGCATTTTCTTCGGCGGCGGCACGCCGTCGCTGATGCCGCCCGACACGGCCGCCGCGGTGATTTCCCGGGCCGCCGACCACTGGCCTTTCGCCGACGACATCGAAATCACCCTGGAAGCGAACCCGACATCGGTGGAGGCGCATCGCTTCGCCGATTTCCGCGCCGCCGGCGTCAACCGCGTCTCGCTCGGCGTCCAGGCGCTCGACGACGATGCGTTGCGGGCGCTTGGGCGCGGCCACGATTCGGCCGAGGCGATTGCCGCGATCGCCCTCGCGCAGCGGCATTTCCAACGCTATTCCTTCGACCTGATCTATGCGCGACAGGGGCAGACCACCGATGCCTGGACCGGCGAGCTCGACCGGGCGCTCGGCCTTGCAGGCGATCACCTGTCGCTCTATCAGCTCACCATCGAACCCGGCACCGCCTTTCATCGCCGGGCCGCGCGGGGCGAAACGCTGACCGCCGCGGAGCCGGCCGCGGCGGCGCTCTATGAAATTACGCAAGAGCGGATGGCGGCGGCCGGGATGCCGGCCTATGAAATTTCCAACCACGCCCGCCCGGGCGGCGAGAGCCGCCACAACCTGACCTATTGGCGCTATCAGGACTATGTCGGGATCGGCCCCGGCGCGCATGGCAGGGTGACCATCGACGGCGGCAAAGTCGCGATTCAGCGGATCCGCCGCCCCGAAGACTGGCTCGACGCGGTCGAGACGGCCGGCCATGGCGAGGAGGAGCGGCTCGCGCTGAGCGCCGGTGAATGCCTGACGGAAACCATCCTGATGGGGCTGCGGCTCACCGAGGGTATCGGCCGGCACCGTCTCGAACGCATGCCGGGGCTCGACCCAAAGCGGATCGCCGATCTCGTCGCCGGCGGGTTTCTGGTCTCCGATACCGCTGCCCTGCGCGCGACCCCGGCCGGCCGGCAACGCCTCGACCGGCTGATCCTCGAACTATTGAGCTGATCCGGACTTTCGGGCCCGGCTAGATCAACCTGCCTTTAATAGGAATCAATTAAAGGCAGAAAAGTTGATCGATTCTATAAAGATAGAGCAAATCCCGAGCGAACAGAAACGGTTCGCGACGACGTATTTGCGTAGAAACCAGGAGATAGACCATTTCATGTGAGGCAATTTCAACAAGAAATGGTCTAGTTGGTCAGGCTCTGGAATGTCTTGGCCGGTTCCTTCAACACCTTCAGCCCCTTGCGCTGGACTTCGATGACCGCCAGAACGCGCTCCGCGATACCGTCCGGATTCAGCCGGAACAAGCCGTCCACGCCGATAAAGCCATTGGGATTGGTCAAGGCCTCCTGGGAAAAGTCCGAGCCTTCGGCGCCCTGCGCCAGGATGGCGGCAAGCGCGGTCGCGTCATAGGCGAGCGATGCGAGACGGGCCGGCCGGGTCTGGAAGGCCTTGCGGTAGCGGGCGACGAATTGATCGCGGACAACCGGCGTGGGCGCCGCAAACCAGGCGCCGACCAAAGCGGGTTCCGCTCCCGGATTCGGCATCTCGTCCCAATTGCGCAGTCCGAGAATTCGGACCGCCGGCGGATCCACATCGTAGAATGACAGCAACGACGCCAGGGTCCGCAGCGCCTGTCCCGTTTCCGGCAACAGAATGGCGTTGTAGGTCACGTCACCGATTGTGTCGCGTTTTTCGAGCTTCTTGAGCGCCTGGCGCGCCGCTTCGCCGCCCTGGCGTTCCAGCGCGGCCCGTTGTTCCAGCAAATCCTTCCGGCGCCGGTCATAGTCGGCGATGATCTTGACCTCGGCGCTGTGGTCCGCCGCGGAGCGGCTGTAGAACTGCGTCGCCACGATTTCGCCGCCCGACTTCGGCACGGCGGCCTGCAGCGATTCCACTACCGATTCGCCATAGGGGTCGCGCGGGGCCAGCACGCCGTAGTGGTTCAGCCCGTTCGCGCTGGCGTAGCTGACGATCGTCTCCACCTGCTGGCTGGGCACGAAACCCATCAGGTAGACGCCATTGCCGGCAACGCTGCGGGAATTGGAAAACGCCACCACGTTCATCTTGGCGGCTTGCGCGAAAGGAGCGACCGCCTGAACCGAGGTCGCCAGCAGCGGGCCCAGGATCAGCTGCGCACCGCCGATGATAGCGCGCCGCGCCGCTTCCGCGGCGCCGTCGGGCGTCCCCTTGGTGTCCTGCGGCGTCAAGGCGAATTTCTCGTTTGCGATCTCGAACATCGCCATTTCGGCGGCATTCAGCATCGACTTGCCGAGCCGGGCGCTCGGTCCGGACAGCGGCAGCAATATCGCGACCTGGATCGTGCCGTCCGCCGGGATGGGCCGGCGGTAGATATCCGCCATTTTGGGATCCCCGCCCTCGGGCGTTCCGCGCAGTTCTTCCAGCGACGGCAGCTTCGGCAAATTCGAATCTTGTCCCGGCTGGGCGCCACCGTCTACAGTCGAACGGCCGCACGCAGACAAGACAAATAGCACAACAAAGGACGCCGCCAAAAATCGCAAAGCAGCGGAAATCGGTGATACACCAGAATTCTTCGCAATCGGTCGCACCGGATAACCCCCCAGGTTCGGTTCCCGCCAAAGCCGATTCGGCTGTGGAGCCTACCGGCGCAAGCCGACAAAGTAAACCGGAACCGGGGCTCTATATCGTCGCGACGCCGATCGGGAATTTGCGAGATATCACATTGCGCGCATTGGATATTTTGGGCGGCGCCGACCTTATCGCCTGCGAGGACACACGGGTTACCGCGCGGCTGCTGCAGGCCTATGGCCTCGAGACGCCAATGACCCCGTATCACGACCACAACGCCGCGCGGCAGCGGCCGGCCCTGTTGCGCCGGCTTGCCGCAGGCGCCCGGGTCGCCCTGGTATCCGACGCGGGCACGCCCTTGATTGCGGATCCCGGATACCGCCTGGTTCAGGAAGCGGTGCAAGCCGGCATTCCGGTGACCGCATTGCCGGGCGCCTCGGCCGCGCTCGTCGCCTTGTCGGTCTCGGGGCTGCCGACCGACCGTTTCCTGTTTCTCGGATTCCTGCCGAACCGGGCGGGTCCGCGCGACCGGGTTCTGGCCGAGATCGCCGATCTGCGCGCCTCGCTAATCGTCTATGAATCGCCGCGCCGGCTGAGCGCGAGCCTCGCCGCCATGGCGGCCGTGCTCGGCGACCGCGAGGCCACGGTGGCGCGCGAGTTGACCAAGCGGTTCGAGGAAATCCGCCGCGGCCCTCTCGGCGCCCTGGCCGCGCACTATGCGGAAGCCGGCGCGCCGCGCGGCGAAGTGGTCATCGTGATCGCCCCGCCGGGCGCGAAGGCGGCGCCGTCGGAGGCCGAATGCGATGCGCTGCTCGCCGCGGCGATGCAGACGCACAGCCTGCGGGATGCGGCGTCCCTGATCAGCGCCCAAACCGGGCTGCCGCGGCGCGCGGTGTACGACCGGGCGCTGCGCCTGAGCCGCGCCGGGGCGGACACGCAAGAAACATGATCGCCCGCCGCCGCGCGTGGCGGTGGGGCCACCTCGCCGAGGCGCTGTGCACCCTTGATCTGCGCCTGCGGGGCTATCGCGTGATCGCGCGCCGGCTAAGGTGCCCGCTTGGCGAGATCGATATCGTCGCGCGCCGCGGCGATACGCTCGCGATCATCGAGGTCAAGGCCCGCGGCGCCGCCGCGGACGCCGCGGACGCGATCAGCCCGCGTCAACGCGACCGCATTACCCGGGCGGCGGCATGGCTGCTGGCGACGCGGCCCGATCTGGCGGCGCTGGATCTGCGGTTCGACGCCATGCTCGTGACGCCGTGGCGGCGGCCGCGCCATCTGCGCGACGCGTGGCGGCGCGGGGTCGACTAACGATGGCTGGACGGTTGCGAATCGTGTCCGACTTGCTGTACAGCAAGGATATGCCATGCACACAAAACCATATGCGATGTCAGGGTCCGGACCGGCGCGGCCGGTTGGGACCGGCGGTTGCGGTTCTTGCGATCCTCGCCGCCACGCCGATCCTGCCGGGATGCGGCCCGACCCTGGTTGTCGGCGCCGGCGCCAGCGTCGGCAACGCCGCGATGCAGGAACGCGGCTTCAGGAAGACCATGGCCGATACGGGCACCGAGACGAAGATCTCCGCCAACCTGTTCAGCCACAGCGCCACCCTGTTCGCCGATGTCTCCGTTGAGGTGTATGAGGGCCGCGTCCTGCTGACGGGGGCGGTCGAGAAACCGGCCGACCGGATCGAAGCGGTGAAAATCGCCTGGCGGGCGGATGGCGTCACCGAAGTCATCAACGAGATTCAAACGCGCGACGACAGCGACCTGCTCGACGCCGCGCGGGATCGCTGGATCACGACGAAGCTCGGCACGCTGATCACGTTCGACAAGAAGATCAAGGGCGTGAACTATTCGATCGAAACCGTCAACGGCAAGGTCTACCTGATCGGTATTGCCCAGTCGCAGGCGGAGCTGACACGGGTCATCAACCACGCCCGGTCGATCAGCTATGTGCGGCGGGTGATCAATCATGTCCGCCTGAAGGAGCAGCGCAAATCCGGGCAAGGCGCTTAAGGCCGATGGCGCCGGCCGATACCGAGAGCGCGCGCGACGACGGGGATCCGAAGGACGCTCTCCGGCGCATCGGCGCCGCGCCGGAAACGCCCTTCGACCTGGCGGAAGGCGCGCTCGCCTTGGCGTGGCTCGATCGACCCGGCGTCGCGCTGGAGCATTATCACAATCACCTGAAGGATCTGGCGCGCGACGTCGCCGCCGCCTATGACGACGCCGCATCGGATGCCGGCGCGGCCGAGCAGTGCGTCGCGGCGCTGAACCGGACCGTCCTGGAGAGCTACGGCTATTCGGGCGACGAATTGACCTATGACGATGTTCAGAATGCCAATTTGATGCGGGTCATCGACCGGCGGAAGGGCCTGCCGATCGCTCTCGGAATCCTGTATCTGCATGCCGGCCGCGCGCAGGGCTGGTCGATGGCCGGGCTGGGCTTCCCGGGCCATTTCCTGGTCCGGCTCGACGTCGACGGCGAGCGGATCATCGTCGATCCGTTCAATGGCGGGCGCATATGCGCGGCGGACGATCTGCGCGGCCTGCTCAAGGCGATGCAGGGCCAGGAAGTCGAATTGCGCCCCGAACATTACGCCGAAGTGAGCGACCGGGAAGTGCTGCTGCGCCTGCAAAACAACATCAAGCTGCGGCTGCTGCAGCTGGAGAAGGCCGACGCCGCCGCCGCCGTGACCGACACGATGCTGCTGTTTGCGCCCGATGTGGTGCCGCTGTGGCGCGAGGCGGGGCTGCTGCATGCCCATGCGGGGAATCTGCGCGCCGCCGTCGACGCCCTGGAGACCTATTTGTCCCGCGAGACCCGCGAAGGACCCCGGCAGGACGCCGCGGTGTTTCTCCAGCGTCTGCGCGAACGCCTCAACTGAGCCGCAGGAGACCGCCATGAGCCTTGCCGTTGCCATCCAGATGGACCCGATCTCCAGTATCGATATCGCCGCCGACAGCAGTTTCGTGATGGCGCTCGAAGCGCAGCGGCGCGGCCATGGGCTGTTTCATTATTTGCCGCAACACCTGTCGTTCCGCCACAACCGTCTGTTCGCCCGGGTGCAGCCGCTCGAAGTTCGCCGCAAGGAAGGCGATCATTACACCCTGGGCGCGGCGGAGATGATGGATCTGGCGACCATGGACGTGATTCTGATGCGCCAGGACCCGCCCTTCGACATGGCCTACATCACGGCGACGCATCTGCTCGAACATATTCATCCGCAGACGCTGGTGGTGAACGATCCCGTGTCGGTGCGCAACGCGCCCGAAAAGCTGTTTGTCACCCATTTCGCCGAACTGATGCCACCGACCCTGATCACCAGCGATCGCGACGAAATCGTGGCGTTTCGCGCGGAGCACAAGGACATCATCCTGAAGCCGCTGTTCGGCAATGGCGGCGCGGGCGTCTTTCATCTCTTGCCCGAGGACGAAAATCTCAGCGCGCTGCTGGAGATGTTCACCTTGATGTACCGCGAACCGATCATCGCGCAGCGCTACCTGCCCGAGGTGCGGGACGGGGACAAGCGCATCATCCTGGTCGACGGCAAGCCGGTCGGCGGCGTCAGCCGGGTCCCGGCGGCGGGCGAGGCGAGGGCGAATTTCCATGTCGGCGGACGCGGCGAAAAGACCGAACTGACCGCGCGCGAACGGGAAATCTGCGATGCGATCGGTCCGGCGCTGCGCGACCAAGGGTTGCTCTTCGTCGGCATCGACGTCATCGGCGACTATATGACCGAGATCAACGTCACTTCACCGACCGGCATACAGGAAATCAACGCCTTCGACGAAATCACGATCGAAGCGGATATCTGGGATGCCATCGAGGACCGGGTCGGCCGGCGCTAGATGTGGAGCCTCAACAGGTTGTCCCGGTTGATCCGGAGTCGACTGATTGGCGTCTTGTCTTTTATTCCGCCATGGGGTCGATGCCAATTATACATATGCGTCCAAAGCGGCAGGTGGTCCGCGCGTTGATCTGACG
>JBFFGE010000167.1:0-10276 GCA_041557595.1 Alphaproteobacteria bacterium | reverse complement strand
GCGGCACCATCGAGTGGTAGGAGCGCGCCTCCGGGCGGGAAAAGTCGACGGCGCGTTCAATACCCCGCCGCGGGATCGATTTCCTGCAACAGCTTTTCGCCCGCTTCTACGCGCCCGATGTTGGCGGCGATTTCCGTGGCGAGTTGTATGACGGTCGGCCGCCGCGCCACATGCGGCATGATCGTGACCTTGGGATGCAGCCAGAGCGGGCTCTCCGGCGGCAGCGGCTCGGGCCACAGCGCGTCGAGGGCCGCGTAGGAGAGTTGCCCGCTGTCGAGCGCCTCGATCAGATCCGCGTCCACCACGTGCTTGCCGCGTCCGACATTCACCAGCATCGCGCCCTTCGGCATCATGGCGAAGGTGCGGGCGCAGAAGATGCCCTCGGTTTCCTTCGTGAGCGGCAGCAGGCAGACGGCGATGTCGGTCTGGTTGAGAAAGGGTTCGAGCGCGTCCGGCCCGGCAAACAGGGGGACTTCCGCGCGCTCCCGCGGCGTCCGCACCCAGGCCGAGACGGGGAACCCCAGGGATTGCAGGACCAGCGCGGGAGCCGTCGCCATCATGCCGAAGCCGAGGAATCCGATGCGCCGTTCCTCCGGCCGCACGATCGGCACGCGGCGCCACTCGCGGCGGGCCTGGCTCTCCGCATAGGCGGGCATGTCCCGGTGATACCGCAGCACATGCATGACGACGTATTCGGTCATCATCGGATCGCCGCCCGACGGCTCGATCTTGCCGAGCGGCGCCTTCGGCAGTCTCGGATGATTGATGAACGGCTCGACGCCCGCCGACCGCGTGAACATGGCTTTCAGGTTCGGAAGGTCGGGAAGGACGTCGAAATCGGGCCGCATGAAGGCGAGATAGTCGATCTCCGCCGGATCGCCCGCATCGGGCCAGAAGCGAAGCTGTATGCCGGGAACCAGTTCCGCAAACGCCGCCTGCCACGCCGCCGCGTCGCCGATGACCTTATCCAGATTGACGATAAGCAGCGCCACGCGTCCTCCTTGGACTGATGTCCGAATTGGGGTTAGGAAAGACCGCGTTGGTCCTTACGCGGTATCCTTACGTTAACTTACAATAATATCGGGAAGGGGCGAATCTGGCCTGTTCAGATATTACCAATCCAGTTCGCCGGACAAGCACTCGATCGCCGCGCAATCAGAAAGAACGCACCAAGGCGACGGATGACGACTGGCTGGCGCAAGTCCAGGAAGACATGCTCGAACCCGATCTTCCTATTTGCGGCACGCATCACCACCTCTGGGATATCTAGGAGGGGAGGGTTTCCCGTCGGCGTGCCGTGTCGTCGGCGCGACATCGGAGTCGGTTCACGACATTGCCGTTGATCTGCGGCATCTCACCGCCGGCGAAGCGCCGCGGCTCCGAAACCTCCAAATCCACAGTTACTGCAGTCGCGCGTTTTCCTCGAATGCGCTAAGCGTATGTTGCCATTCAAATGTGGCGGCGTCCGAGTAAAACGCATTGGCTGGCGCTTCGGGTGTCAGACCATTGGCCCGTTTGATCATGATTCGGCGGCATTCTGACAGCGGACCGGAGAGCTTGCGCCAACCGAGTCTGCGGGTGGTAATCGAAAAGCGGGGCATGACGCTGACGCCGAGACCGCGAATAACAAGTTCCTGTATCCAATCATCTCGCTGGCTGCTGCAAACCACGCTGAGGTTCAGGTCATTTTGATCCATGAAATCGAAGAAGGGTTGCCGAAGTTCGCATTTTAGGCGATCCACATATGGTTCCTCGGCAACGTCGAATAGCGTCACGTCCTCCAGTGCGCCAAAGCGATGCCCATCGGCAAATGTCACGACCATGTCTTCCTCAAACAAGGCATGCGCCGAAACCTTGCCAAATTTCGCCTCGCCGTGGGACGCAACGAAGGCGCAATCGAGAGAGCCCGTATAAAGCAGTTCAGGCAATGCCTCGGGCCCGATGTCATGCAGAATTACGAGCATGTCGGGATGGCGGATTCTGAACTCACTCAAAAAACCTGATAGGACATCCGGGCCAATCGTGCACATGACGCCGATATTTATCTCTGTCGGACTTTCATGCAGAAAATTCTTAGCTGCGGCGCGCGCCATCTGTTGGGTTTCGTGAATGTGCTGCAAGTGTTCGCGCATTAGCCGGCCTAGCGGAGACAGGGTCACCGTCCGGCCGTCTCTGACGAACAGTACTCCGCCGAGCTCTTCCTCAAGTTTTTGAATCGCCCGCGTCAATGCGGGTTGCGACACGTGGTACTGCTTTGCGGCGCGCGTGAAATTGAGGTTCTCCGCCGCCATAAGAAAATAACGAATCTGATGAAATTCCATCGCCAGTCACCACGCTGTTCCACGTGCATAGAACCATGAATCATCGGTATTGGACAGCGCTTGGCCCGGATCGTTAGGTGTGTGGGCTCGGAAGGGATGAACATCGGGCTGCTGAATCGAACATCCGCAATGCCGCAAATAGAGAAGGAGAAGACGATGTCCCTGCACGCAGGTTCTGGAAATATCAAATCGCTCGCCGCGTTAACGCCGGGTGCGATTGCCGCCGCGATGGTGGTTCTTGCCGGCAGCGCATGGCCGACGAACGCCCAGGATGGGACCTACACACCGCAATTCACCAGCGATAAACAGCTGAAGGTTCCCGAAGGGAAAATCTGGCGCGAATGGCCCTATGTCGGCGGACTGGTCACACCGAACGCGCTGAACGACGGGAATGCGCCGTTCCCGGAACATCACATTATCTATATCGATCCGGTGAGTTGGGCGCATTACAAGAAGACCGGCAAATTCCGCGAGGGAACCGTCCTTGCCAAGGAACTGACACGGGTTCGCGCACCGGACGGGGCCAACAAGAACGGCTCGACGGATGAGGTCAGCGGCGCCGGCTATTTCATGGGTGAATATTCCGGGTTCGAGATCACGATCAAGAGCAAAAAGCTCTATCCCAAGGAACCCGGGAACTGGGCCTATTACACCTTCGGTCACAAGCCGGAGCCTTATAATGCGACGGCCAAACAACAGCCGGCGGCAGCCTGCAACGCCTGTCACGAGGCGGCGGCGGCCGAGGATTTCGTATTCACCCAATTTTATCCCGTGCTTCGCGCAGCGAAGCCGAAGTAGGAGTGGCAAAATGAAAATGTCGCTCGCCGTTGCATCGGTCGCGGTCACCGCGTTGTGTGCCGTCGTTCTCGGCGGCGGTGCGGTGGCCGGGTCCTTCTCGCCCTACGTGGACGACAAGGGCAACATCAGCATCCCCAAGGACTTCCGCAGTTGGTACTTCCTCGGTGCCTGGGGCGTTGCAACCGACGAAGAGGGAAAGGTCGGATCGCAGGGTATTCACAATGTCTATACCCAGCCCAACACCGTCGAGGTCTTCCACGAAACCGGAAAATTTCCCGATGGCGCGGTTTTGGTGAAGGAGCTGCTCAAGGCGAAGACCGATGGGATGACCACCGGTCAGGTCAGCTACGCCACCGAGACCGAAGGCTGGTTCATCATGATCAAGGACACCAAGGGCCGTTTCAAAGGCAACAAGCTTTGGGGACGCGGCTGGGGCTGGTCGCTGTTCAAGGCCGACGCCCCAACGAAAACCGTGACTGAGAACTTCAAGGCCGACTGTATCCCCTGCCACGTGCCCGCAAGGAAAAACGACTGGATCTATGTTCGGGGCTATCCGGCTCTGAAGAACCGACGCGTGCAGGACGGCACACAATAGACAATTCGGTTGCAATAGAACGCGCCCTCAAAGAGAGGATAAAAGCGATGCACTACGAAAAATTCTTTTCCGACGCGATATCGGGCCTGAAAGAAGAAGGACGCTATCGGGTTTTTGCAGACCTCGAACGCAGGGCGGGTAAGTTCCCGCGCGCCGACAGCCATTCCGACCGCGGCGTCGACGAGGTGACCGTATGGTGCTCCAACGATTATCTCGGCATGGGACAGCACAGCACGGTACGCGCAGCGATGAAACAGGCGATCGACAAGGTCGGCGCCGGCGCCGGCGGTACCCGAAATATCTCCGGCACGACGCACTACCACGTCCTTTTGGAGCGCGAATTAGCGGCATTGCATGGCAAGGAGTCCGCTCTTTTGTTCACGTCCGGCTATGTCGCCAACGAGGCGGCGTTGTCCACGCTCGGCGCAAATTTGCCGGGATGCGTCATACTGTCGGACGCATTCAACCATGCATCGATGATCGACGGCATTCGCCACGGGAAGTGTGACAAAGTGATCTTTCGTCACAACGACCCGGAAGATCTGAACCGGCTACTATCGCGCATCGATCCCGACACGCCAAAGCTTGTGGCCTTCGAGTCCGTTTATTCGATAGACGGTGACATTGCGCCGATCGGCGAGATTTGCGACGTCGCCGAGCGGCATGGCGCAATGACCTATCTCGACGAAGTCCACGCAGTCGGCATGTATGGCCCCGGCGGCGCGGGTGTGGCCGCGCGCGATGGCCAGGCGCATCGGATCACCCTGATCCAGGGCACGCTCGCAAAGGCGTATGGCGTGGTCGGTGGCTATGTCGCGGCATCCGGCGCGTTGATCGACTTCATCAGGTCCTTTGCCTCGAGCTTCATTTTCACGACGGCAATGCCGTCGGCGGTGGCGGCCGGGGCGCTCGCCAGCGTGCAGCTCCTGAAGGTCAACGAAGCGGTGCGCAAGCGCCACCAGGAACGCGCAGCGACGCTGAAAACCCTGCTGCATGAGGCGGGCCTGCCGGTGATGCCATCGGTTTCGCATATCGTGCCGGTAATGGTCGGCGATCCCGTGCGCTGCAAGCAAATAACCGACGAGTTGATGGCGGATCACAATATCTATGTTCAGCCGATCAACTATCCGACCGTACCGCGCGGTACGGAGCGCATCCGGTTGACCCCGTCGCCGCTGCACTCCAACGACGACATGCTCCAACTTGTGGCGGCGCTATCCGAAATCTGGGCTCGCCTCCATATACGACGGGCCGCTTGATCGAACGTTTGCGTTCGCTCTCCGCTGTGCAATTCGGAACAGATATCTGGCCGGTCAGGCCAATAAAAGGAGGACACATGCTATGTCGAACAAATCACTCTACGAGCGCCTTGGCGGGTATGACGCCATTGCGGCGGTAGTCGACACATTGATGGTGCGCATTAAGAACGACGATAAGCTGCGCCGCTTCTACGACCATAGAGGCGCGGACGGAATCGCGCGCGAGCAACAATTGTTGGTCGACTATCTGTGTGCGTCGTCCGGCGGTCCTATGGTCTACACGGGCCGCGACATGAAGACGCTGCATGTTGGAATGCGTCTCGACGAGGAAGACTGGAAGCGCGCGATGGCCCACTTGACCGCGACCCTGGAGGCATTCGAGGTGCCGGATCAGGAAAAAGGCGAGGTCATGAGCTTTCACGAATTGCTAAAATCGGACATCGTCGAGGCCGTTTGAGAGGATCTCACGGGCGATCCTCGATCTCACCGGTTTCGGTCATTGGTAGGAAGAGCGGTATGTCAGCCAAATCGAAGCGCCAGCCCTTCGCGGCGGTATTCGCCTTGATTTGCGTCACGTCGATTTCCGTGGCGGGCGCCCAGGCGTCGGAGAAAAAACCGCTGCAAATTGCCGGCACATTTCCGGGCATGCACCTTCAGGCCTTCCGGATGCTGCACGGCAACGCCACGATTATCCGTACGCCGGCGGTCCGGTATTGCTATGGCCGGCCCGTCGTCTTGAAAGAGCACGAGCGGCTTGCGGCGGTCGTCCCGCGCGGGGACACGACGCTAAAGGTAAAATTTGAGCGGGAGGGAAGCGACTACCGGATCTCCACGATCAATCTGCAGAAGAAGATTTCTCCCCGGCCCGAGCGGATCGTTGAAATTCGGGATCGCCTCCTTCGAAAGTTTGGGCCGGTCGATCGGGTCCTGCGGCGGCGCAAGATGGAACCCGCCGGCCTGATCGTCGGATTTCAATGGGAAGTCCCCGGCGTCGCTTTACTCACCGCCAGGTTTCACCGGGATCATGGGGAAGATCCGGAGCGGTTTTACCTGACGAGGACTCTCGCAAGACCGGCGGCAGCGTCTCGAAGATCATCCACGACCCTGCGCCATCGGAATGCCGTGCGAGCATTTCGCGACCGCTGTATGCGCGACCGAAAATCGGTGCTGGAAAATGCCGTCATGGAGACGAAGACGCCCTAAAGAAGCCGGTATCGGACAAAATCCGATTGCAATGGATTGGGGCGTTTTTTGCCGCGGCAGATCAAACTTCATGGCCGATCGCCAGTCTACCCTGCATGCATCGAGCCATGAATCATCGGTATTGGACGGTGATTGCCTCGGCCCCTTAACTGTATGGATTGGAGAGAACGAATTATCCAATTCAGTTGAAGGAGGATCGACGATGACCATTCGGCTTACACGCAAAAACGACCTTACGACGATCGTACTTGTCGCACTCTTTGCGCTGGGCGCGCTCACCATCGGGAAAAGCGTCGCCGCGGAAAAGAGTTTGTATGAACGCCTTGGGGGATACGATGCTATTTCGGCGGTAGTGGACGACTTCGCCGGAAAACTGTTCATCGATCCCGTGGTCGGTGCCCGTTTCTTCGGTATGAGCCGCGATTCGCGCGAGGGCTTTCGCCAGAAAAACAAGAACCTCGTCTGCAAAGTGACGGGAGGACCCTGCAAAATCATCAGCCGGTCGGCGGCCACCACTCATGGTGGGCTCGGTATCAAAGCAAGCGAGTTCGACATCGTCGCGCAGCACCTTGTCGATACGTTGAACAAATTCAAAGTCCCGCAAAGGGAACACAAAGAGCTTATGGCCATCATCGCAACCCTGCGGCCGGCCATCGTCGAGGTCGAAGATAAGTAGCCGACAGCGGCGGCGTTGCGTCCAAGCAAGACATTGCACGGAGCGATGCCGCCGCGGAACGGCCTACGAATGAACTTCAACAGAATTTCGCAGACGCATTGGCGTCATTCGCGTCTGCAAACTCGATCCATAAAATCTTGTGCGGCAAACGGATTTGTTTGGGCGGTTGACGCGTCCGGGATACCCTTACAGTACTCTCCGGCCGGAAGGCCTCTGGATCCGCATACAATTTGAAAGACCGCACCATGGCGACGAACGACGACTGGCTTGCAAAGGTCCACGAAGAGGCACTCGAGCCCGACCTTCCGATTTGCGACACGCACCATCATCTGTGGGAC
The DNA here is from genome assembly GCA_041557595.1 of Alphaproteobacteria bacterium. GTDB lineage: Bacteria > Pseudomonadota > Alphaproteobacteria > UBA8366 > UBA8366 > JAOTYV01. The sequence continues at coordinate 3,086 of JBFFGE010000167.1, read as the reverse complement.
CTGCGCGAGGGGCGGGTCGACCGGCGCTACCTGATGGACGAGATCCAGCGGGATTTGCAGAGCGGGCACAACATCGTTTCTTCGGTGTTTGTCGAATGCAACGCCATGTACCGCGAAAACGGGCCCGAGGAGATGCGGCCGGTCGGCGAGGTCGAATTCGTGAACGGCATCGCGGCGATGGCGGCGTCGGGGATATACGGTTCGACGAAGGTGGCGGCGGGCATCATCGGGCACGCGAATTTGCAGTTGGGCACGCGGGTGAAGGGCGTGTTGGAAGCGCTGATCGCCGCAGCGCCCCGGCGCTTTCGCGGCATCCGCCGCAACGGCGCGTGGGATGCGGACCCGGCGATCGACCGGGCGCGCGGCGTGACGGGACCGGATCTGTATCTGGACGCGAAATTCCGCGAAGGCTTCGCCGAGCTCGGGCCGCTCGGCCTGATCTTCGAAGGCGTTTGCCGCCACCCGCAGCTGCCGAATTTCGTCGACCTCGCGCGCGCCTTTCCCGACACGACGCTGATCCTCAACCATCTCGGCGGTCCCGCCGGTGTCGGCCACTATGCGGGCAAGCGCGAAGAGGTTTTCAAAGAGTGGAAGAAGAGCATTGCCGAACTGGGGGCGTGCCCGAACATCGTCATCAAGCTCGGCGGCATCAACATGACCTATTGCGGTTTCGGCTGGCAGGACCGGCCGAAGCCGCCGACCAGCCAGGAATTGTGCGCCGCGACGCGGCGTTACTACGAGACGGCGATCGACGCGTTCGGTCCCGACCGCTGCATGTTCGAATCGAACTTTCCGGTCGACCGGGTCAGTTGCAGCTATCCGGTACTGTGGAATTCCTTCAAGCGTATTACGGAGAGCTTCTCGGGAAGCGAGAAGGCCAAGCTGTACCACGACACCGCGGTGCGGGTTTATCGGTTGTAGGGCGGCGGCGCGGCTGGCCCATTACTTGTTTAAATTGATTCATATGAAATGGTCTATCTCTTGGTTTTTGCGCAAATACGTCGTCACGAACCGTTTCGGTTCGCTCGGGATTTGCTCTAGCCCACCGCGCCGAGACGGCGGCCGGACGCGATGAAGGCGGTCGCCCGCTTGCGCGCCTGCAGCGGGTGACGCTCGACGAGACCGAGGATCACCGGATCGGCGCTGGCGGCGCCTGCGCCGCTCGTGCTGCCAGTTTCGGACAGGAGCACGACGGTTTCCGTCGCGGCCGGGTGTCCCAGCGCCTTCAGCAATCCGGCGGCTCCCGGCGCATTGTGGAGCGTCTCCAGCCCGATCCAATGCACGTGAATGTTCGGCCGGTCGCGCAACAGCACGCGGTAATAGGCGGCGCGGGCTGCCATCTCGGTCACATACCACAGGCACGTGCCGATCCGGCCCGACGCGAGATAGGGCGCAGGATCGACGATGCGGTTGGGGAGTTGCGGGTCGAGCCCGATGACGCTCGGGAACAGCCGGTTTTCCGTGCCGCCCGCACGCATCAGGTCTTGCAGGATTTGTTCGGGCGGCCGGCGCAGCATGACGATGTCGACGCGCGGTTCGCCGTCCAGCAGGGCCAGGTTTTCGATCAACCCCGCCGTCGCCAGCGCTTTCGACGTCTCCGCATAGATCGGATATGTTCCGTAGAGATGGTGGGCGAATTTTCCGCGCCAGAAGTCGCGCACCGATTGGCGGTTGCCGTCCGTATTGAATTGCCGGATCAGCGGCGTCTCGGGCGTCGTCGTTCCAAGGTCGGCAGGGCGGTCGTGGCGGTGATGCACCTCCGCATCGCCCATGTTCGCCGCCAACAGCGCGGCCAGCAATTTTGCCTCGTGCGATGTGGTCGCCAGGGCGAAAGTAAATTGCGCGCGCCGGTGTAGCGTCTGAGGACCTTCGGTCCCGCCTGTCATCGTGCCGAAGGCGGCGGTGCGCCAGGCCGCCATGTTCTCGCCCACATGCCGGCCCGCGGGTATGGCGGCGTCGGCCGGAAAATCTTCCGCGCCCAGGACGCGGAACAGGTGGTCGTGCGTGCAGAGGCTGTGGCGGACGGTGGGCCAGACGGCTTCGCGCAGGAACTTCTGGTCGCAATTCGCGGCCTTCGCCGCGTCGTCCAGATAGGGATCGTAGAGTGGCCGCAGGGCGGGCAGGGCGCCTCGCACGCCGCCCCACATGCCGGCCAGCATCAATTCGCTGTGAGAGAAGAAATCGCGCATGACGTGGAAATGCTTGCCGCTGTCGATCCAGGCCGACACCGCGCGCCGTTCCCGAAGATTGAGCAGGGAATCGCAATCGCGCAGCAGATAGCGGTCGACGGTTGGATCCTCGGCCACATGGAACCGCCAGAACAAACCTTCGAACAGCCGGTGCGGCCCGGACATCATGACCACGTCGGCGCCCGCGGTGATCAACCCGGCGCGAACGGAAGCCGGGACGGTGTCGTCGCAGTAGAACCGGCAACGCCAGCCCGGATACAAATGTTCCGCAATCGCGGCGTTGTCGAGCGCGCCCCGGCAATAGCGTTCCTGCGCGCCGAACAGGCTGAACGCGATGACATTACGCGCCGGGTAGTCCGCCCGGAATGGCGGCACCGGAACATCGCCGAGCGCGACCGCCGGCGGGCGACCCCTGGTCAAGGCGTCTTTCAGCACCAGCGATTGTTCGCCATGCGCGCGCACGCGGTCGAGATCGCCAAGCTCGCCATAAACCTGCGTGATGCAGTCGTGGAGGTTGGCATTGTGCGGCGCCACGGCGATGGCGCGGGTCAGCCAGGATTCCGCGTCCGTCCATTGATGCAAACGCGCGTGGCAAATGCCGATGATGCCGACGAATTGTGGTTCGTCGGGCCACCGGCCGTGCGCCTCGAGCGCATTCGTCTGTGCGGCGGCAAAATCGCCCGCGGTCGACAGCATCGACCCCAGAAAAAGATAGTCGCCGGGATGGAGATCGTTGCGCGTGGCCTCGATCAGCGATCGCTGCATCGCAATCGCGCCGGCGACATCGCCGCGGCAATAGAGGTCCCGGGATTTCAGCCGCATCGGTCCGGCATCTTTTTGAGCGATCTGCTGCATTGCTCTATAACGGGGTTGGTGAGACGGGACGGATTGTTCGGG
>JBFFGE010000166.1:0-10385 GCA_041557595.1 Alphaproteobacteria bacterium | reverse complement strand
TACGCAAATACGTCGTCGCGAACCGTTTCGGTTCGCTCGGGATTTGCTCTAGCGTCCCGCCGGCGCCGCGCGCCTTCAGGCTAGACCATTTCTTGTTTAAATTGACGCATATGAAATGGTCTATACTCTTGGTTCTTACGCAAATACGTCGTCGCGAACCGTTTCGGTTCGCTCGGGATTTGCGCTAGATCTTGAAATCGAACAGGCTGGCCGTGCCGAACGCCAGGACGCCGCCGGTGCGGTCGAACGACAGGGTGCTTCGGAAGGCGCTGGCGAACAGCAATTGCTGACGTTGCGCCACCAATCCCTGCCGGCTATCGGCGCTGAGCGCCTGCTGCTCCACCCGGCCGGCCAGCGCGCTGTGATCGGCGACCAGTTTCTTGTTGAAGTCGCGATGCGCGGAGACCTTGGCGAGTTCCCCTTCGAGAACCGCGATATTGAACCGCAGCTTGGACGAGGCGGCGTCGAGATCGGACAGCGCTTCGTCGCGTTTCGCGGCATCGGTGAAATTGCCGTACAGAAACGAATGCAACACGGCGAGGCCCTTGCGCTCCAGGGTGCCGGTGAGAAAAGGGGTGCTTTCGCCGTTGCGGGTGATCGAAATGGCGCCGGTATCGGCGTCGAAGTCGACCGTATCGTCATCCGAGACGAGCTCGCCTGAATCGCCGTCGGTTTCCGGAAAGGCTTTCAGGATCGGGCCATAGAGATCCGGCAGAAACACGCCGCCACCGCCGTCGATGACCTGATAGTCGCTGCCGGAATAGATGCCCTTGACGGTTTGGCTCGCCGGACTGTTCGGCTTGGTCTTGTAGGTCAGGGTGTCCGGGGTAAAGACATCCCGGATCCGGTTGCCAATGAGATTGCTGCCGACCGAGCCGCCATTGCGCGCTTTGATATTGAGCGTGCCGAGCAGCCGGTCGAATTCATTGGCATGCTGCCGGCGTTGCGAATCGTCGATCGTGCCGCTCTGCGCCAGGGTGATCTGCTTGCGCATATCGCTCAGGATTTCCTTGATCTCGAGCAGCTTGCCGTGCGCCTTTTCGATCGCTTTCACGGTCCTGGTAAGCTTGGAGCTGAGCCGCCCATAGGCCGTCGCCCGCTGACCGGCCAGCCGCGCCTCGCCCTCCAGGGTGTCGACGCCGCTTCGGACGTTTTGTCCGGCGCGCAGCGCGGCCGCATTGGCCCGCGCGGCGCCCTGCAAATTGCGACTCGAGGAAACATTGGGCAGCAGCGACACCAGGCCCCTGTTCGCCTCGCTGTTCAGCGCGGAAAACCGGCTCTTGATCCCGAATACACCGACCTTGAAGGCGGTATTCATGCCCATGGCTCCGTTCGGTGCCGCCTGGCGCCGTGGTCGACCGTGCCCGCAACGCGGTGCCCGATGTCGCACAAACGGCAAATTTTGCCTATGACCTAGGCAAGAAATGTCTAGTAACCTATTGTATTATAATACAGTTTTTGGATTTTGGCAACCCCGGGCACGCCTGCTCGGCCGGGAGCCGCTAGTTGCGGAAGATTTCGTCGCCGTTGCGGTCGAAGAACACCGTCAACGCCACAATCATGTCGACGTTTTCGCCATCCGCGGCGAGCGGCAGGCGCACCCGCTCGATCTCGTAATATTCTTTCTCGGGTCGGAACCGCGACGGCCCTCGGGCCCAGCTCGGTTGGCGCGATTCGACGACGCTCACATAGCCGGTATCGTCGAAATTCGGCCAGCGCTCATACAGCCATTTGCCGGTATTGTCCTCGCCCGCATAATCGACCACCAACGTTCCGATCAACCGGAACCGGAACCGGATGGGATCGCGGACCACATCGATCAACCATAGATTGGCAAGTAATTCTGGAATTTCAACCGGATCGAAATGCTGTCGGCCGGGCAGGCCGCCGGATTCGGGATGGATCGATTGCCAATAATCCAGCAGCGCCCGAATTTTGGGGTGGCAAGACTCCGGCACCGGCACGTTCTCACGCCCGGATGGCCGTCTTATGTGCGGAACGGACATTTCAAAGCCTTCCGCGGTCAGCGTCCGCTTTCATCCATAAAAAAATTCCAGGCGCGATCGTCCCACATCGCCTCTGCCTCCATTACCGGTTTCGATCCAATTTAACTTGCATGCAATTCATTAAGAATTCCATAATGAAATTCGTACCTTGCGGGATTTTTCGGCGCCGCCGCCCCAATGCCGGTCCCGATAATTTTACTTTATCGGGTGACGACACCGATTGCGAGCATTCGTCACGGCCGTGCGGGACCGCCCGGCCGGCCAGGTCGCAGACAGGCGCGATACCGCGCCCGCGCGGCCTCCTTATCGGCCTCGATGTCTTTCAGCAGCGCCCGTTCGGTCTTGCGCAACTGAAATTCCGGCGCATCGACGGTCGCCGCGTCGGTGTCGATCATCGTCCTGATGCTTTGGGCTTCATACTCCAGCGCGTCGAGGCGGCGATCCCGTTCCGCGCGGCATTGCGCCTCGGCGCGGAGCGCGGACGATTCCCGGGGCGGCTCCCCCGGCGCATCCGGAGACACGCAGGACGGCAAGGCGAGCAGCAGGAGCACGGCTCCGATGGGCGCGACGCGGTTCATCCGCGCAGCCTATCACGGCGTCCGCCGCGCCGCCGCCACGGACTTTCAGGCCGCCTCGAGACAGGCCGGAGACGGAGTCCGGGCCGGCCGCCGACGCATCGCCGATCTGGGGGCTATCGCCGCGCCCGCGGACTCCCTAAACTTTTGCGGGAAAGACATATCATGGTCGCACGCATCAATACCGTCGCCTTCCAAGGCATCGACACCCTGCCGGTCGACGTGCAGGTGCAGATGTCGAACGGGCTGCCCGCCTTCACCGTGGTCGGCCTGCCGGACAAGGCGGTCGCCGAGAGCCGCGAGCGGGTGCGCGCCGCGCTGGGCGCGCTCGGGCTCGGCCTGCCGCCGAAGCGCATCACCGTGAACCTCTCGCCCGCCGACCTGCTCAAGGAAGGCAGCCATTTCGACCTGCCGATCGCGCTCGGCCTGCTGGTCGCCATGGAGGTGCTGCCACCGGAAGACCTGGCCGGCTACGCCGCACTCGGCGAGCTGGCGCTGGACGGCGCGATCGCGCCGGTGGCGGGCGTGCTGCCGGCCGCGATCGGCGCCAACGCGGCCGGGCTCGGGCTGATCTGCCCGGCGGCCTGCGGCGGCGAGGCGGCCTGGGCCGGCGAGGTGGAGATCCTCGCCCCGCCGAGCCTGCTCGCGCTGATCAACCACTTCAAGGGCGTCCAGGTGCTGAGCGCGCCGGAGCCGCGGCTGCGCGAGGCGGCGGCCGACCCGCTCGACCTCAAGGACATCAAGGGGCAGGAGACGGCGAAACGCGACCTCGAAGTGGCCGCGTCGGGCGGCCACAACCTGTTGCTCGTCGGCCCGCCCGGCGCCGGCAAGTCGATGCTGGCGCAGCGGCTGCCGGGGCTGCTGCCGCCGCTCGGCCCCCGCGAAGCGCTCGAGGTCAGCATGATCCAGAGCGTCGCCGGCCGGCTCGCCGACGGCCGTATCACGCGGGACCGGCCGTTCCGCGATCCGCATCATTCGGCCTCGCTGCCGGCCCTGGTCGGCGGCGGATTGCGCGCCCGGCCGGGGGAAATCTCGCTCGCCCATTGCGGCGTGCTGTTCCTCGACGAGCTGCCGGAATTCGCCCGCGCGACGCTGGAATCGCTGCGCCAACCGATGGAATCGGGCCGCGCCGCGGTCGCCCGCGCCAATGCGCATGTCACCTATCCCGCCCGGTTCCAGCTGGTCGCGGCGATGAACCCGTGCCGCTGCGGCCATCTCGACGACGCGGAACTCGCCTGCAACCGGGCGCCGCGCTGCGCCCGCGACTATCAGGCGAAGATCTCGGGGCCGCTGTTCGACCGCATCGATCTGCATGTCGACGTCCCCGCCGTGCGCGCCGCCGACCTCTCGCTGCCGCCGCCGGCGGAGGATTCGGCGATGGTCGCCGAACGGGTCGGCCGCGCCCGCGCGATCCAGGCGGCGCGCTACCGGGACCTGCCGGACGGTGTGGCCGTGCGCAGCAACGCGGAGGCCGACGGCGCGCTGCTGGAAGACGTCGCCGCGCCGGACGCGGAGGGACGGCGGTTGCTGACCGAGGCGGCGGACCGCATGAAACTGTCGGCGCGCGGCTACCACCGGGTGCTGCGCGTCGCCCGCACGCTGGCCGACATGGCCGAAGAGGCCAATGTCCGCCGCGTCCACATCGCCGAGGCGCTCAGTTACCGCCGGGTGTTGCCGCAAGGGTGAGGGTGCTACCCGCCCCGGTTGGTCTCGCTGATCTGCTCGTTCAGCGTCCAGTAATCGTAGAGATAGCCGACCAGGAACAGCCCGCCGGTCAGGAACCAGATCAGCGCGGTGAACCATTTGCCGAGATAGAGCCGGTGCAGCCCGAAGATGCCGAGGAAGGTCAGCAGGACCCAGGCGACCGTGTAGTCCTTCGGTCCCTCGGCGAAGCGCGTTTCCGCGTCGCGGTCCATGCCCGGAATGAGGAACAGGTCGACGATCCAGCCGATCAGCAGCAGGCCCAGCGTAAAGAAATAGATCGTGCCGCTTATCGGGCGGCCGAAATAGAAGCGGTGCGCGCCCATGAACCCGAAGATCCAGAGAATATAACCGACCGCCTTGCTGTGCGTTCCCGCTGTCGGGGTGCTCGAAATACTCACGCGTCCTCCGCTTGGTGGCCCGGCACCGCATTGGAATCGATGCCGGTCCTAACTTGAACCGGATTCGGGTCTTCGGGCAAGCGCCGGGACGGGCAGCGCGTTGGATCGGGAGGTTTTTGCGCGGAGCGCGGCTGCTAGGGCAGCTTATGTGCCTTTAATTGATTCCAATCAAAGGCAGGGTGATCTAGGCGTGCGCATCCGGTGCGACGCCATGTGTGGCCGCCGCGGCTTTTTGCGCCGCGCTGTGCTGTGCGGCCTGGCGGCGGAGGACCAGAAAGCGCACGAAACCTTCGGCCAGCATCGGCACGGCGGAGGGATTTGTGATCATCCGGCGCAGGCTCTTGCGGAGATTGCCGCGCTTCAACGGCTCCACCAGCGCCCGGTAGGTGATGTAGCGTTCGATCTGCCGGCTGCGGCGGCGCATCAGCCGGGCGGTGGTCGGCGCATCCGATTCGGGGAACAGCCCGGCATTGGATTCGTGCAGCGCCCGCATGCAGCGCACGGACTCCATGGTCTGCGAGTTGCTCCAGGATTTCGGGTGAATCTGGTAATAATACATCGGCGCCGTCACGAAGAGCAGCGTCGGCGTTTGCCGCAGGCATTTGAGCAGGATGTAGAAATCCTCGCCGAGGCCCGGCGACACGTCGTATTCGATGCGGTGGCGTTCGAGAAACGCGCGCCGAAAGACCGGCTTCAACAGGCCGAGATTGCCGATCTTGCCGTATCGATCGCCGCGCAGGATATCGTCGGCGGTCAGGCGATGCAGGCCCTCCGTGCGGTCCTTTCGCAACAGGCGATAGGGGATGGCCGCGCCATCCATGATGAAATACTGATTGTCGGCCGCCACGTCCGCGCCGTCCCGTTCCGCCGCGTCCAGCAGGGTTTCGAGACGGTCCGGGCGATACCAGTCGTCGGCGTCCAGGATCGCCACCCAATCGCCGGTCGCCGCGTGGATGCCGACATTGCGGCCGTGCCCGGCGCCGAAATTCTCGCTGCTCGAAATCAGCCGCACCCGCGGATCGCGATAGGCGTATTGTTCGATGATCGCGCAAGTGCCGTCGGTCGATGCGTTATCGACGACGATCATTTCGAAGTCGATTTCGGTCTGCGCGAGGACCGAATCGATCGCCTGCTCGATATACGGCTCGGCGTTATAGGCGACGGTAACGACGGAAACACGCGGCATTGTCGGCATACTCCCTGGTTATCCCTTGGCCCGGCGCAGGGGCGTTCCCGCGGTTTCCCGCGCGCGCAGGGCGGCGATCGGAACGCCGTCCGACTCGTGGCCGTCCAGGCCGAAGAGCGCGGCGATGGTCGGCGCCAGATCCTGCGCCTTCACCCGGTCGTTGAGTCGTTGCGACGGCCAGTCGGGCGCGACGCCGAAGAATCGCCCGAAGGGCCGGTGGTCGCCGGAGCGCGGCAGCATGAGACCGGTCTTGTCGATCGTGCCGACCGTCGGCGACCGCGCCGCGTTGATCGGATGGTCCCGGTTCCAGGTGACCAGGATGTCGGGCAGGCAGTCGAAAAAATCGCCGGTGTAGTGATCGCGCGTGCGGATGATCTCGTCGGCGAGCGGGGTGCCCGTCTCCGCGTTGGTCAGCGCGCCGAGCTCCGCGATCAGTTGCGCGCAGACCGCATCGTATTCTTCGCCGGGCTGGACGATGCCGTGCTTCTCGCGGCCGGCCAGATTGATCCGGATGCCGCCGGTGCGATCATTGGCGAACACCTCGAAGAACCGGCGGCCCTTTCGGTTCGGCTGGAACCCGTCATTGTAGACCTTGTGCCGCAGCGGCTTCAGCGGCCGGCGGATCGCGTCCGGCATGTTCCGCCAGGCGGCGCGGACAATGCGCATCACCGGGCCCGACCGCGTGTGCGTCGGGGCGTTGTCGAGCCGCGCCAGGATGCGGTCGAGCAGCCGCGTGCCGCTGTAGCCCGGCCCCATGCCGTGGCTCAGATAGACCAGCACCCGCGCTTCGCCGCGCGCCGCCGCGACGAGCCGGCCGACCGCCCGGTCGAGCGCCACATAGACCGCCTTGACCGGGTCGCCCGATTCGGCGGCGACGGCCGGATCATGATCCGGGTGATCGGTATCGTGGACATGCCAGCACCGGTGACCGACGCAATGCGCCTCGGTGAAGCAGGTCATGAAGAAATCCCACGGCCGGTCGCGCCAGTAATGCAGCGCCAGCTCGGTCTTGTTCTCGATGCGCTCGACATAAATGTCGCGGAAATTCCGGATTTCATCGGCCGTGTCGACGCGGAAAAAATCGCTCGAATGGCCATTGGCCGGATCGCCGCCGAAACGCGCGACGACCTCGTCGGCCAGCGATGCCGGGTGGGTGCGAAAATCCATATAGTCGCTGCCGCCGGCCGGCACATGGGCGCCCCGGTCGACCAGCTTGATGCCTTCGATGTCGTTGACCGGAAAACTATAGGGCGCGTCGATGACGGCGCATTTTTTCCCCGCCTTGCTGAGCGTCGTCCAGATCGCATCGCGCCGCGCCGCGTCGGGCCGGAAGGAGACATGGTCGTAGCGCTCGGAGTCGAATTGCCGCGCCCCGTCGAATTGGCCGGTTTCGCCCGGCGTCAGGCCGAAATAGAAGGTCGGCCAGCAACTGCCGGCTTCGAGCCCGCGCGGACTCTCGATATCGCCCCAAACCGACGACGTCATCAGCGACCGGAACGCCGGCAGGTCCCCCTCGCCGACCCAGCGCTCGATCAGGTCCTTGTCGGCGGCGTCCAAGCCGATAATGAACATACGGGAGGGCTCTGCCATTCAAGAGTGCTCCTATCGCACGATCGCCCCGTGCGGGGTAATCCCATTCAATTCATAAGCATTTCGGAGTCATTGCATTTCTTTACGATCGGCATAAGCCATTCATTTGAGGTCATCCGATAGGATTAGGTCCCCCTTCCGGGCCAGGCTGGCCGCGCGTCAACGGCATCGGGCGCACGGGCCGCGACGCCGTGGACAGGATGCTTGACAGGGAAGCCCCGCGCGGAGGATTCTGCATGCCGGATTCAACAATCGAAAGGAGGTGATCGAATGTCTAAACCCTTGGTGACGGTGTTCGCCGCTGCGGCGGTAGAGTGCGGATCGAACAAGACGACGTCGATCACGCTCGCATTCTGATCGTTCGCTTCAAGCAGCGAATACGCGCGCCCGCGGACCCGAAGAATACCGCGGCGCCGCCAACTGGTTTTTCACCTCGCCGCCCTTTGCCGGGCGGCGATTTTTTTGCGCGCCTCAGTCCTGATCTGCCGCGCCGAAGGGGATCGGCGACGGTTCGGGTTGCCGTTTCGGCGCTTCGGCCGGGCGCGCGCTGGGGGCGGACGGGGCAGGGCGGACCGATGGGGCGGACGGGCCGGGAGGAGCGGGAAAGACGAACGGCGTCGCCTCGACCGGCAGGCGCGGCGCGGCGGTAACGGGCGGCAAGGCGACCGGTGGCGCCGGCCGCAAATCGGTCGGCGGCGACAGGCGGCGCGACGGCGCCACGGGCGTAAACGGCGCATTCGGCCGGGCCGGGGCCGGGCGCGCCACCGGCGCCAGGTCGATCACGGGCCGGCGCCGAGCCGGCGCTGGGATTTCCGGGGCGACCCGGACTGCCGCGGCACGCGGAGGATTGCGGCGCGGCGGCCGCTTCGACACCTGCTTTCGACGGCGCACCGGGAACCCGGCCTTCTGCAATTCCCGCTTATAGAGACCGCCGGAATGGCGACGCCAATCCCGGGCATTGCCCGACAGCACCATGACGCGGCCGATATCGACCGACCCAATAAAGCATTTTGCCATGATCTGGCCGCTGACCCGCTTGCCCTCGTCTTCGCAGCGGGCGGAATTGTCGGAGAGCAGCGCACGCAGGTATTTCTTCGCGCGATCGCCCGATCTGGTGCCCATCTCCGGCGCATCGATGCCCCATATCCGCACATTCTTGCCGTCCACGATCAGCGAATCGCCGTCGACGACGGTCGTGCGTCCTTCGAGGATTTCCGCCGAATTCACGGGCCGCGAAACCCCGGCCGACACGAATATGCATAGGAAAACCAGTGCGCTAAATCTTCGCATGCTCGAATAACCCTGCTTGCGTGCCGTCAGCGCTCTTATTTTCCGGACAGTATGGCGACGAATCGGGCAAAATTGAGGTCGATGATCCATCGCGGGCCAACGCCATGCTATGATCCCGGCGACGCGACGGCCCGAAACGCAACAGCCCGCAACCGAAAGCGCCCGCCATGCCGACCGCACGGATCGACGACACCGAGATTTACTACGAAGAACACGGATCGGGGTTTCCGCTCTTCCTGACCTATTGCCTCGGCGGAAATCACGGTATGTGGGCGGCGCAGGCGCCCGCCCTCGCCGAGCGCTATCGGCTCGTCCTATGGGATCCGCGCGGCCATGGCGGCTCCGAAAGCCCGGAAGCGGCGGACCGGTATGGCGTCATTCGCGCGGCGCACGATCTCGCCGGGCTAATGGATCACCTGTCGGTGGACCGGGCGCATGTGGGCGGGCTGTCCATGGGGGGCGGCATTTCCGCGCGCTTCGCCGCGCTGTATCCCGACCGGACCGCATCGCTGATGATCATCGATTCGAATACCGCCGCCGGGCTGCCGGTGACGGACGAAATTCGCGCCGTGCGCGAAGAAACCATCCGGCTCTGCGAGGCCGGCGACATGGACGCGGTGGCCGATCAATTCCTGCGCGTCAACCCGTCCTACAAGCTGTTCACCGCCGACACCGAGGAAGGCCGGGCGCGGGTGCGCGCGATGATCCTGGCGATGAACCCGGTCGGCTTCGGCCATACCATCCGATCGATGCTGGTGCAGGACTTTCCGACCCGCCGGCTGACCGAAATTGCCGCGCCGACCCTGGTGCTGGCCGGCGCGCAGGACCTGGCAATGGCGGCGGTCCGCATCACTCACGAAACCATTGCGCAGTCCGAACTGGTCGTCATTCCAGGCGCCGGACATCTCTCCAATGTCGACCAGCCCGACGCGGTCCGGACGGCTATCCTGAATTTTCTGGAATCGGTCCCGGCCTGACCCGGCCCGGCCGTAAAGGTTCCTGAACGAAAAAAATCGTCGGGAGCGAGACGCGGCTCGGACGCGTCTCCTCCCGTATGCCGACGCCCCTCACGCAGCCATCCATGCTGGTGCGCCAACAATGCAACCCTACCGGGCGAAATCGGCAGGGCGATGACCGAAATTTGACGCTTTTGTGGCGGCGCTCCCGGAACGCCTGTCCGGACCGCGCCGCGGAACGAATTTAGTTTCCGCGTTTCCCCGATTCCGCCGATCCTAACCAAATCTTAAGCGCTCGCGGCCGACACTCGGGCTGCCCCGAAGCCACCCGACCGGTTCGAACGATGTTATTCGGCGTCCCCATAGACCCACTCCTGTGCCTCGCCCTGGTCGGCGGGATGCTCGGGCTGTTGTGCGGCGCCCATGCCTGGACCGAGGGCCGCCGATTCGAGCGGCTGTATGGCGGCCATAGGAGACGCCCGGTCCCGTCGCGCCGCCAGGGCAATCGGGATATCCTGCACTTTCGCCCCGCGCGTTGAGCGCGCTTCCGGCGACGGCACTCCTGGATTTTTCGGAATCGGTGGCGACGACCTAGAGCAACTTATATGCGCCCATTCGGGCGCACATAAGTTGCTCTATCTTTATAGAATCAATCAACTTTTCTGCCTTTAATTGATTCC
>JBFFGE010000165.1:0-10655 GCA_041557595.1 Alphaproteobacteria bacterium | reverse complement strand
TGGAGCCGCCGCCGGCGCCGATCTCGACCATCTCGATGACCGGGATGCGCAACGGCAGGCCGCTGCCCTTCTGGAACCGGGCGGACCGGTCGATTTCGAATTCCCGCGCCTTGCGCGGCTGCCGGTCCTCGATCAGGCAAATTTTCGCCGTGGTGCCGCCCATGTCGAAGGAGATGACCTTGTCCAATCCCGCGGCAGCCGCGGTCCGGCTGGCTAGGATCGCGCCGCCCGCCGGACCCGATTCGACGAGGCGGATCGGGAAGCGCTGCGCCGTCTCCAGGGTGGTCAGGCCGCCGCCGGACGTCATGAGGAGCAGCGGACAGCCGAAACCGCGGCCGTCGATTTGTTCTTTCATCCGTCCGAGATAGCGGCTCATCGCCGGCAGTACATAAGCGTTGGCCGACGCGGTGGTCAGGCGCTCGAATTCGCGGACTTCCGGACAGACCTCGCTCGACAGCGTGATCGAGACCGCCGGCAGAAGCCCGGCCAGAATATCGCGCACCCGGCGCTCATGGTCCGGATTGGCATAGGCGTGGAGAAACCCGACCGCGATGCTCTCGGTGCCGAGCCGTTCGAGTTCCGGAACCAGCGCGCGCACCGCATCCTCGTCCAGCGGCAGCAAGACCTGGCCGTTGACGTCGACCCGTTCCGGCACCGTCAAGCGCAGCGCCCGGGGCACCAGCGGCGTGGGTTTCTCGATCTTGAGATCGTATTGGTCGTAGCGGCTCTCGTAGCCGATTTCGAGAACGTCGCGAAACCCGCCGGTGGTCACCAGGGCGGTCACCGCACCCTTGCGCTCGATAATGGCGTTGGTGGCGAGGGTGGTGCCGTGCAGGATCAGGTCGACATCGGCCGGTTTTGTTTTCGACGCGCCGAGGACGATTTCGATCGCCTCGAGGACGCCGCGTTCCGGCGCATCCGGGGTGGTGAGGACTTTCGAGGTGCCGAGCGCGCCGTCGCGGTCGAGCACCACATCCGTAAAGGTGCCGCCGATGTCGACGGCAATCCGTATGCGGTCGGGCCGTGGCACGGCGGCTATTTTTTCTGCTGGGCCTTCGCCCAGCCGTCGCGCAACGCGAGAGTACGGTTGAAAACCGGTTTGCCCTTGCTCGACTCCGTATCGGCGCAGAAATAGCCGAGCCGTTCGAACTGGATCGCTTTGCCGGGCGCGAGATCGGCGATGCTGGGCTCCAGCTTGCAATCCTGAAGCACCTCGAGCGAGTGCGGATTCAAATCCGCCGCAAAGTCATCGCCGGCGCTCGGATCGGGGCTGGCGAACAAATGATCGTACATCCGCACTTCCGCCGGCACCGTGTCGGCCGCCGAGACCCAGTGGATCGTTCCCTTCACCTTACGCCCGTCCGGCGAATCGCCGCCGCGGGTTGCCGGGTCGTAGGTCGCGCGAATCTCGACGATTTCGCCGGCGTCGTTCTTGATCGCCTCGGTACAGGTGACGAAATAGGCATAACGCAGGCGCACCTCGCGCCCCGGGCCGAGCCGGAAGAACTTGCGCGGCGGGTCCTCCATGAAGTCGTCCTGCTCGATATAGAGCTCGCGCGAAAACGGTACCTGGCGGGTGCCGGCGGCGGGGTCGTTCGGGTTGTTGACCGCGTCGAGCATCTCGGTCTCGCCCTGGGGATAGTTCTCGATCACCAGTTTGAGCGGTTTCAACACGGCCATGCGGCGCTCGGCCGACTGGTTCAGCATTTCGCGAATGCAATGTTCCAGCATCGCGATCTCGATCGTGCCCTCGTTTCTGGTGATGGCGAGCCTGGCGATGAAATCGCGGATTGCTTCCGGCGGCACGCCGCGCCGCCGCAGGCCGGAAATGGTCGGCATGCGAGGGTCGTCCCAGCCGGCGACGTGGCCTTCCTGCACGAGCTGGATCAATCGCCGCTTCGACAGCACCGTGTGGGTGAGGTTGAGCCGGGAGAATTCGTATTGCCGGGGCCGCGCCGGAGCCGGCAGTTTCCCGATCAGCCAGTCGTAGAGCGGCCGGTGGTCGGCGAATTCCAGCGTGCAGAGCGAATGCGTGACCCCTTCGATCGCATCCGACTGGCCATGCGCGAAATCATAGGTGGGATAAATGCACCAATCGGTGCCGGTGCGCGGGTGCTCGGTGTGCGATATCCGGTACAGCACCGGATCCCGGAAATTGATGTTGCCGGACGCCATGTCGATCTTGGCGCGCAGGACGCGCGCGCCGTCCGGGAATTCGCCGGCGCGCATGCGGGCGAAAAGATCGAGATTCTCCGCGGCGTCGCGGTCGCGATAGGGGCTTTCCCGGCCGGGCTCGGTCAGGGTGCCGCGGTGTTCGCGGATTTCCTCCGCCGACAGATCGTCGACATAGGCCAGGCCCGCGCCGATCAGATGCCGCGCCCACTCATAGAGCTGCTCGAAATAGTCCGACGCGTAAAAAAGGTTTTTGCCCCAATCGAAGCCGAGCCAGCGGACATCCGCCTGAATCGCATCGATGTATTCCTGTTCTTCCTTGCTGGGATTGGTGTCGTCGAAGCGCAGATTGCAGCGGCCGCCGAATTCCTGGGCGATGCCGAAATTGAGACAGATCGATTTGGCATGACCGATATGCAGGTAACCATTGGGTTCCGGCGGGAAACGCGTGACGATCGCTTTATGCCGGCCGGCGGCGAGGTCATCGCGAATGGTGTCGCGGATGAAATCATGGGCGCCATCGTCGCCGGACGCCGCCGCGGTCGTCTCCATGGCTGTGTCCGTGTCGTCCATGCCGCCTTGCTCCGGTCGCATCTGATGTCGTCGCGGTCGCGCCACGATCCGCCCTATCTGCCAGAAAAACCCCGTTAGGCCAAGTTATCTGAGCGAAACGCGGGCTAGATTCGGAAACTGTCCGTCACTTCTTTCGGGAACAGCTCTTCGACGCGGACCAAGCGCCGGCTAACGCCCTGTTCGTAGGCGTATTGCAGATAGGCCTCCAGCGTCGGGCGGTTCGCCTCGATCCCATAGGGGAACGGATCGCCGCCGAACTGGTCCCAGGCCCGTTGCATCAAATCGGCACTCCAGGGGAGCGGCAGGCGGCTCGCGGTGAATTGGCGTGCGCGGCGGAAGCTGTTCTGTTTCGCCTGTTCGAAGGCGGAAAGCAGGTTCGCGGCGATCCAGGGATCTTCCTCCAGCACCGCGCGGCGGACCGCCATGACGTGCATGATCGGATTGATGCCGGTTTCGCGAAAATAGGCCTCCTCGATTTCCCGGTAATTCGGAAAAAGCTGTACGATGTCCGGCTTGCCTTCCTCGAAAGGCGTCGGCGAATGCGCGGTCATGATGGCGTCGAGGTCGCCGGCGAGCAGCATTTCGGTGAGGCTGCGTTCCGGAACCGCCGTGTACCGCACGCCCTCGGGCAAATGCAGCTTTACTTTCTCGCGCCGTCCCGCCTGGTTGACCCCGGCCTGCACCCAATTGATGTCCTGCAGCGGAATGCCGATTTGATCGGTCAGCCATCCCCGGGTGTAAATCGCGGCGGTTTGCGCCCATTCGGGGACACCAATTCGCTTGCCGCGTAAATCCTCGGCGGTTTTCAGCGGGCTGTCCTTGACCACATAGATCGACGATTGCCGAAAGACCCGTGACGGAAATACCGGAATCGCCGTCAGGTCGGGGTCATCCTCGGCCATCAGGGCGACGTATTTGCCCATGGAGAGTTCGGAAACGTCCCATTCGCGGTATTTGGTGAAGCGAAAGAAGATTTGCTCCACCTCGAACTGCAGGCAGGTCAGGTCGATCCCTTCCGGTTGAATCCGGCCCTCGGTGAGGTCACGCACGTGCTCGTATTCGCTGATCGCCATGGTCAATCGGCGTTTTGCCATAGCAGGCTCCCTGAGTGTTTGCCGTTGAGCCGGCGCTATCCCGCCTCGTCGATCACGGAATTGCGCAGCGTACCGATGCCGGAGATTTCCACTTCCACGGTCTCGCCGGCTTTCATCCAGACCGGCGGTTCGCGATAGGCGCCGACGCCGCCGGTCGTTCCCGTCGCGACCACGTCGCCCGGCACCAGCTCGGTGAAGGTCGAAATGTATTCGATCAAGCGGGCCACGCCGAAAATCAGGTCGTCTGTCGTCGCGCGCTGCATTTCCGCGCCATTCAGCCGGGTCGTCAGGGTCATCACGGTGGGGTCGGGTATTTCGTCGGCGGTGACCAGCCAGGGACCGAAGGCGCCGCTGCGGAAGAAATTCTTGCCAGGCAGGAACTGGCTCGTGTGGCGCTGCCAATCGCGGATGCTGCCGTCGTTGTAGCAGGCATAGCCGGCGACATAGCCGAGCGCCTCGGACTGCGACACATGTCGCGCCGTCTTGCCGATCACGAAGGCGAGCTCACCCTCGAAATCGAAGCGTTCCGAGGCTTTGGGCCGGATCAGCGCTTCGCCGTGTCCGACCTGTGTGTTGGCGTAGCGGGGGAACAGCATGGGATATTCCGGCGGCTCGCGCCCGCCCTCGGCGACATGGGTCGCATAATTCAGGCCGACGCAAATGATTTTATCCGGGTCGGGGATCACCGGCAGGAAGGTAATGTCGTCCATCGGCGTATAGGCGTCCCGCGTCAGGACCAGATCCTGGATGGCGTCGAGCGCATCGGCTTCGAGCGCCTGGCGCAGTGTGGTAGCGTTGATCTCCGGCGCGCGGCCGATATTGAAAATTCCGTCGCCAACCATGGTGCCGAAGGTATCGCCGTCCTTGTCGCGGTAACTGACGAGTTTCATGCTCGATTTCTTTCCTTGTTTCTTTATTCGGTGCCTGCCGGTATCGCCCGATACGCTTGGCGTTCGATAGCCAGCCTAGCACAAAGGCGGCGTTGGCCAACACGGGCTGGATGTAGTGCGCAGCGGTATTTGGCATTCAAGCGGATCGATCCTATCTTCTGACCCATGAGTGAAATCGCTGCGATAACCCCCACCGATCAGGTCATGGGTGTGCTGGACGCCCACCGTTTCGACGAGGCGGCGCTGGCCCGATATATGACCGACAATGTCGACGGTTTCACGCCGCCGATTTCGACCGGCCAATTCCATGGCGGCATGTCCAACCCGACATTCATGCTGACCGATGGCGCCGGCAAACGATACGTCCTGCGCAAGAAGCCGCCGGGCAATCTCCTGCCGTCGGCGCATGCGGTCGATCGCGAATTCAAGGTGATCTCGGCGCTGGCGGCGACCGATGTACCGGTCGCCAGAGCCTATGCGCTGTGCGAAGACGAGACGGTGATCGGCCAGGCGTTCTACATCATGGAATTCGTCAATGGCCGGGTCTTTCGCAATCTTTCCCTGCCCGACCTTCCCCCGGCCGAGCGCGCGGCCATCTACGACGCAATGAACGACGCGTTGGCGCGGCTGCACCGGGTCGACTACGTTGCCGTGGGCCTGTCCGATTACGGCCGTGTCGGCGGCTACATCGAGCGCCAGGTGCGCCGCTGGTCGCAGCAATACGAATCGTCGAAGACCGAAGACCTGCCCGTGATGGACCGGCTGATGGCCTGGCTGCCGGAAAATATCCCGGACGATTCCATTACTACCATTGCCCATGGCGACTTCCGCATGGAAAACATCATTTTTCACCCCACCGAGCCCCGGGTGCTGTCGGTCGTCGACTGGGAGCTCGGTACGCTCGGTAATCCGCTGTCCGACCTCGCCTATAACTGTCTGCCCTATCATTATCCGGATGCGCGCCGGGGCGATATCATCGACATTGACTATGACGCTACCGGCATCCCGTCCGAAGCGGATTACGTAGCGCAGTATTGCGCGCGCACCGGCCGTGACGGCATTGCCGATTGGAATTTCTATCTGGTGCTGTCGATGTTCCGGCTCGCGGCGATCATCCAGGGCGTCTATTTTCGCGGTCTGCAGGGCAACGCGCCGAGCCCCGACGCCTTGAAGCGCCGGGATTCGTGCCGCGAACTCGCGGAAATCGCGTGCGGGCTGATCGACCGGGGCTAAATTCGCCCCGCCAGTCTCCTTAATCCGAATCCTTCGGCCGCGGTGTCCAGTTGGTCTGGCGCCGCAATTCGAGGCGCGCGATCTGCTGGCGATGCACCTCATCCGGGCCGTCGGCGAAGCGCAGCGCGCGCATGCGCGACCACATGTAGGACAGCGGAAACTCCTGGCTCATCGATCCGCCGCCATGCAGCTGCATCGCGTCGTCGATGATCTTCAGCGCCATGTTCGGCGCGGCGACCTTGATCATGGCGATTTCCTGCCGCGCCGCCTTGTTGCCGACCGTGTCCATCATATAGGCCGCCTTGAGGACGAGCAGCCGGTTCATCTCGATCTCGATGCGCGCCTGGGCGATGCGTTCCTGGGTGACGCCGCGTTCGGCCAGCGTCTTGCCCCAGGTCGTGCGCTGGGTCGCGCGTTTGCACATCAGTTCGAGCGCGCGTTCGGCGACGCCGATGATCCGCATGCAGTGATGGATGCGGCCCGGGCCGAGGCGCCCCTGCGCGATCTCGAAGCCGCGGCCTTCGCCGAGCAGCATGTTGTCCGCCGGCACCCGGACGTTGTCGAAGATCACTTCGCCATGGCCGTGCGGCGCGTCGTCGAAGCCCATTACTTTCAGCGTGCGCGTCACCTCGATGCCCGGCGCGTCGCGCGGCACCAGGATCATCGATTGCTGCCGGTAGGTTTCCGCTTCCGGGTCGGTCTTGCCCATGAAGATGATGATCTTGCAGCGCGGATCGCCGATGCCCGAAGTCCACCATTTGTGGCCGTTGATGACGTATTCGTCCCCGTCGCGCACGATGCGGCTCTCGATATTGGTGGCATCGGAGGACGCCACATTCGGTTCGGTCATCGCGAAGGCGGAGCGGATTTCGCCGTTCAGCAAGGGCTGCAGCCACTCCTTCTTATGCTGCTCGGTGCCGTACCGCTCGATCGTCTCCATGTTGCCGGTGTCCGGCGCGGAGCAGTTGAAGACCTCGGGCGCCCAGTTGACCCGGCCCATGGTTTCGCAGAGCGGGGCGTATTCGAGATTGGTCAGGCCCGCGCCGCGGTCGCTTTCCGGCAGGAACAGGTTCCAGAGGCCCGCGGATTTCGCCTTGGCCTTGAGCTCTTCCAGAATTGGCACTGCTTTCCAGCGCGTGTCGCCTTCGTCGAGCTGTGCCGCATAGGTCGCCTCGTTGGGGAAAATATAGGCATCCATGAACTCTTCGATCTCGGCTTTGAGCTTCTTGGTGCGTGCGGAGTATTCAAATTCCATTGCGGTTCTCCCGAGGCGAATTTCCGTGATTATCGGCCTGCTGGCGCGGCGCAGGCCAACGTCTTTCTCTTGTTTGACAGCAGCAAGCGGGGCGTGTCAAACCTGAAGCAACCCCGCCGCCAAACCGCAGAGAGGCGCCGCATCATGATCATCAAGGACGTGCGAATTTCCCTGTTGCGCGTGCCCTATCGGGAACAGCCTGCATTGCAGGCGGGATATTCCCGGGATCGGGACATCCTTACCGTCGAAATCGAGACGCAATCCGGATTGGTCGGGCTGGGCTATCAGCTTTATTTGCGCGAAGGATTCCGGACAACCAAGGCCTGCCTGGAAGAAGTGGTGGTGCCGCGCATTCTCGGCCGCGATGCATCGGCCGTGGAAGCGATCTGGCGCGACATCTGGCAGACCACCCTGGCGGATGGCCGGGGCGGGGCGCCGCTGCTGGCGCTGTCGGCGATCGATGTGGCGCTGTGGGATATCGTCGGCCAGCGCGCGGGATTGCCGTTGCACCGGTTGTGGGGACATTACCGTTCGGAAGTGCCGGCCTACGGCTCCGGCGTGTGGCGCGGCCTCGGCGGCGACCGCATGGTCGAGAAGGCGCAGCGTTTCGTCGCCGACGGCTTCAAGGCGATCAAGATGCAGGTCGGGCATACCTGGACCGATGCCGAAGACATCGATCATGTGCGCCGCGTTCGGGACGCGGTGGGGCCGGATATCGACATCATGGTCGACGTCAACATGGCCTGGACTGCCGACAAGGCGATCCTGATGGGACGCAAGCTCTCGGAATTCGAAATATACTGGTTGGAAGAACCGGTCATGCCGGACGATTTCCACGGTTACTTCCGGATCGCCGATGCGCTCGATATCCGGATCGTCGGTGGCGAGAGCCATTTCACGCGGTTCGACTTGCGGCCGTATTTCGAGAATCCGAAGATCCCGATCCTGCAGCCGGACGTGATCCGGGGCGGCTTGACCGAGCTGCGCAAGACCGCCGCGATCGCCGATACCTGGGGCATGCAAATCGCGCCGCATCTGTATCCCGAATTGATGATTCATGTGATGGCGTCGATTCCCAACGGGCTGATCATCGAGGATATGGGCCTGCTGGAGGATATCTGGGTCGACGCGCCGAAACCGGTCGATGGGGTCATGACCGCGCCGGAAACGCCCGGCCACGGGTTGCGAATCAAACCGGAAGTCGTCTCGGACTATCAACTCGACTGACTCGCCGCGGAATGATTAGGGCTTCTTGGTGAATTGCGGAACCTTTGCTCCGTTCTATTGTCGCCGCGGATAGGATTTGTGTAGACAGCCGATTTGTCTGTATAGTCCGCGCCGGCATTGACGATTTCTCGTTTCGGCCCTGCCGATGAATAGTCATTGGGATCGTTGAAGCCAGTGTTCCGGCGTGTCGTTCTGCGCCGCGAATATTTAAAAAAACGGTACAAGAAAGCCCGAAAGGGAAGGAGTTTCGTTATGCACTTTGAGAAATCGCGTTTAACGGCCGCCCTGGCGGTGGGGGCTACCCTCGCCTTTGGTGCGGTTACCACGGCGGAGGCTGCCGAAACGCCCGTAAAAGGCGGCGTTTTGAGTTTTGTCGTCGGCAGTAAAATACCGTCCTATGACGCACACCAAGAAACGACATTCGGCATGATCCATCCGATCCGGCCGTTCTACAGTCTGCTGATCCGCATCAATCCCGACAATGCGCAATCGACCACGGATTTCATCTGCGATCTGTGCGAAGGCAAATGGACCGAAAGCAACGGCGGCAAGACCATTACTTTCAAGATCAAGCAGAACGTTAAATTCCATGACGGGACACCGTTGACCGCCGCCGACATCAAGGCGTCGCTCGACAAGATCATCTTCCCGCCGAAGGGCATCCCCAGTTCCCGCAAGGCCTGGTACACCCAGGTGGAGGAAGTTCAGACGCCCGACAAATACACCCTTGCCATCCAGATGAAACGACCGCTGCCGGCGATGATTCCCGCCCTGGCGTCGCCCTTCAACTTCATCTATTCGAAGAAGGATCTCGATAGCCACGGATACAACTGGCATAAGAGCAACGTTAACGGCACCGGCGCTTTCAAGTTCGTACAGCATCAGCCCGGCGCATTCGTGGAAGGCGCCCGGAATGCCGACTTCCATGTGAAGGGCCTGCCGTATCTGGACGGATACAAGGCGATTTCGGCACCGAAGATGTCCGTTCGTCTGCAGGCAATTCGCGGCAACCGGGCGGCGATCGAATTCCGGGGCTTCCCGCCCAAGGCGCGGGACGATCTTGTCAGGTCGCTCGGCGATAAGATCAAGGTTCAGGAAAGCAACTGGAACGTCATGTTCGGCGCGGGTCCGAACCAGAAGATCAAGCGGTTCCAGGACGTGCGTGTCCGTCAGGCGCTGGGCTATGCCTTCGATCGCTGGGGCGGCGCCAAGTATCTGTCGAAAATCGCCGTCGTCAAGACGGTCGGCAGTACCGTGTTCCCGGGACATAAGCTGGCCCCCACGAAGGAATGGCTGGAGGGCATGCCGGGCTTTGCGAGAAACGTGAAAGCGAACCGGGCAAAAGCGAAGCAGCTGCTTAAGGAAGCCGGCTATCCGGACCTCAAAGCCACGCTTTGGAACCGCGCCGTCGATCAGCCGTATAAGGTTGTCGGAACGTGGTTCCTCGACCAGTGGCGTCGTGTCGGGATCAAGGCGGATCAGAAGGTCCTGCCGTCCGGTCCCTGGTATGCCGGTCTGCGCAAGACGCGCGACTTCGATGTCGCCGTCGACATTAACGCGCAATCGGTCATCAATCCGACGATCGACGTCTCGAAGTGGATCAAGGATGCGGGTAACAACTACTCGAACCATCAAGACGACAAGATCACCGAGATGTATCTCGACATGCTGCAGGAACCCGATTTCAAAAAGCAGTATGAAAAGATGCGCGCCTACGAGAAGCGTCTGCTACTCGATCAGGCTCACTTCATCCCGGGCTTCTGGTGGTACAAGATCAATCCGCACAGGAGCTATGTGAAGGGCTGGAAAATTGCGCCCAGTCACTATCTGAACCAGGCGCTCGACCAGGTTTGGCTCGATCCGAAGCTGCAGTAATCCTGCGTTCTTGGCTTAAGAATTGCCTCGCCCCGAATAGGGCGGGGTTTTTCTTTGTGCCGGCGTGGGCGCTTGACCGCCCGACTAGATCAACCTGCCTTTAGTTGGAATCAATTAAAGGCAGAAAAGTTGATCGATTCTATAAAGATAGAGCAGCTTATGGTCACCCGAATGGGCGCACCTAAGCTGCTCTACGTGTGGAGCCTCAACAGGTTGTCCCGGTTGATCCGGAGTCGACTGATTGGCGTCTTGTCTTTTATTCCGCCATGGGGTCGATGCCAATTATACATATGCGTCCAAAGCGGCAGGTGGTCCGCGCGTTGATCTGACGTGCGA
>JBFFGE010000164.1:0-10703 GCA_041557595.1 Alphaproteobacteria bacterium | reverse complement strand
CGACCGGACCATCGATTGGCTGCGCCGCCGCGACGACGCCAACCCTTTCTGCATGTGGGTGTCGTTCCCCGATCCGCATCACGCCTTCGACTGTCCGGAACCTTGGAGCCGGTTGCACCATCCGGACTCGGTGGAACTGCCCGACCATCGGACGCTCGACCTCGACCGGCGGCCGTGGTGGCACGAAGCATCGCTGACCGGCGCGCCGATCGTCGACGACCCGGAAATTCGAAAATACCGCATGAAAGGACAGCGCGTCCCGCCGCAAACCGATGCGCAGCTGCGCGACATGACCGCCAATTACTACGGCATGATCTCCCAGGTCGACCACGCCGTGGGACGTATTCTGGATGCGCTGGCCGCATCCGGCGAAGACCAGCAAACGATCGTGATTTTCACCAGCGATCACGGCGATATGCTGGGCGATCACGGCCTCTATCTGAAGGGACCGACCCTTTATGAAGGCGTGTTGCGGGTCGGCATGATCCTGCAAGGCCCGGGCATTCCCGCCGGCCGCGTGATCGCGGACCCGGTCTCGACGCTCGACCTCGCACCGACATTCTATGAATTCGGTGGCATCCCCGCCCCGGCGGAGTTGCAGGGCAAAAGCCTCAACCCCCTTATCACCGGCGCGCCGAACGCCGAACGCACCGTCGCGCATAGCGAATGGTTCGTCCACAAGTCGCGTTTCGGCGTCGATCTCAACCTCCGCACCGTCCGCACCAAGACGCACAAATGCACCTTCGAAATGATTTCGGGCGCGGGCGAATTGTATGACCTCGCGAACGACCCGACGGAAATGGACAACCTGTTTGACGATCCCGGCGCCACCGCGGTCCGGCGCGACCTCGAAGAGATGATGCATGCCCGGCCCGGAAAACTTCTCGACTCCTTTCCGCCGCAGATCGGCATGGCGTGATGCACGGATATGGCCGCCAACGCCGCATTCGATGGGCACCTTTCCGGCCGGGCGCGTAATGGCGCTTTCCGCGACGGGACGGGAGGAGTATTCTTCACGGGCGGAATTCTATACCGCGTGCCCATGAGCCTCGATGATCGAACCGACCCTTTGGGATAATATGATGTCTGTCGCCAAATCCAGCGCCCGCCGCGCGAGACGCGGCGACAGCCCCAGGAAGGCTCAGCAATCCGTCCGCAAACGCTATCCGGCCGCGATCCGCGAGGCGCAGCTCATCGAGGGGGCGGCCGCCTTCTTCGCCAATCGGGGCTTTGCCGCGACGACCCGCGATCTCGCGGACGAACTCGACGTTACGCAAGCGCTGCTATACCGCTATTTCAAGAACAAGGCGGCGCTGATCGACCGGGTGCTCGACTGGGCGATGACGGACCGCTGGCGCCCGGAATGGCAGAACCTGATCGCGGATGAAAGCCGGCCGCTGGCGGAGCGTCTCATCCAGTTCTATCAGGAGTATGCGGGCGACATCACACAGGAACGGATGCGGCTCATGGTGCGGGCCGGCATCGACGGCTTCGGCATGCCGCAGCGCAAAAGCTTTCGCCTCACGGAGCATGTCCTGATGCCGGTTTGCCGCGCCATTCGTCGCGCCGCCGATTTGCCAGATTTCGCGGCGGTCCCCTTCACCCGGGGCGAACGCGAGCTGTCGATGTCGCTGCATGGCGGCGTCATCTTCGTGTGTATCCGCAAGCACGTCTATCGGATGGATCTGCCGGACGATCTGGACGTCCTCGTCGAGATGCAGGTCCGGAATTTCGTGAGCGGCGCGCCGGAAACGCTGGCCGCGATCCTGCGCGGCGATTTGGGCGCGACATTGACGGTCCCGCTGATGGGGCCCGACCAACGCCGCGCCTGACCGTTCTTCTCGCTAATTCGCTTTCGCTCGAACCTGCTTCATCGTAAAGACGAAGTCGTTCCCCGAGGCCTTGGCCTTGTGGCAGGCAAAGCACTTCTCCATCGTCTTGCCCGGCTTCGGCTTGCCGTCCGGCTGGAACCACGCATATTCCCAATCGCCGTTCCGCTTGTCGGCGGGATAGGCCGCGCCCCAGCCGGTGCGCTTCTCCATCACAAAGACGTTCTTGATCTCGGCGGTCGGCAGGAGCCGGCCGGTCGATCCTATCTTGGCCGTCCCGTCGGCATTCACCTCGATCGCGTGGTCTTCCATGATAATGATCGACCCGCTCGGCAGCGGTCCCGACGTGACGCTCAACGCCGCGGGATTCGCATACATGAACCGCACTTTCTCTTTCTTCTTTTTCTTCGTCTTGTCGATCTTGTCGTACAGCGTGAAATTCTTTGCATAGTCCTTCGGAAAGGCGACCCGTTCCGGGCCGCCGACCGCCGGCCCCGCGGCGACCAACACAAACGTCAATGAAAGGATCGTTCCAAAACCGCGTCGCATGACCAAAGTCTCCCAATTCTCCCAATGAAAGACCCGACGGTAATCCTGTTGTTTATTAATTGTCAATTGACAATTAATGCTCCGCATAACGGCCGAGCACGCCTGATCATTCCGCCAAGAAATCCGGAGTGGCCGTCACTGGTATTTTTTCGAGAGAAACCGCCGGCGCAATCAAGTCAGTCGGCGGGTTGTCCGGCTGCATGTTCGGCGGCGCGCAAACCGGTCACCGCGGATTTCGAGAGACCCCCGACATAGCCGACACCGGGGCCGCCTTCCAGGCCGCCCGTCGTCGCGCCGGCGGCGTAGAGGCCGTCGACCACCGAATCGTCCGGACGCAGCGCCCGGGCGTGCCCATCGATCGCAACGCCGCCCATCGTGTAGGTAATGCCCGCGCAAACCGGCGCCGCATAAAAGGGCGGCGTGCGGATCGCCACCGGTACGCCCTTGTCGGTCCTCCGCTCCGGCGTCAGCGCGCCGATGGCATTGGCATCGACAGCGGCGTTATAACCCGCCACGGTCGCTTCGAACTCCGCCGCCGGCACTCCGAGCAATTGCGCCAATTCGGCCAGACTTGCCGCTTCGAAGAGCGTTCCGCCTTCCTTCCGCAAATGCGGGTTGGCCGGGATCAGCCCATAGCACCCCGCCCCCTCCCAGATTTGCTGATCGAAGACGACGGCGGCCGAATGCGGGTCGGCCAGCGCAGCGACGCTGTTGGCGGCATACACTCCGCCGCGTCCTTCATCGGCGAATCGTTTGCCGTCGGCGCCGACCAGAATGCCGGCGGTAACGAGTGCATCCAGATAGGGATACGGCCACAGCCGCTCGTTGGTCGCAGCGTCGATGCTGAGCAGATGGCCATAGAACCGGTCCATGCCCAGAAGCGCCGCCCCCGCTTCCTCGGCAATACGCGCGCCGTCGCCGGTGCCGGTTCGTGCGTTGCGCTGATGCAATTTCTCGGGCTGGCGCGTGATGTATTGCCGCAGCAAATCCGGCGCTGCCTGAAACCCGCCATCGGCGAGCACCACCGATGCGGCGCGAATCTCGGCCGGCGCGCCCGCCACCTCCGCGGTCACGCCGATGCAGCGCCGCCCCTCCATCACCGGATGCAGCGCGCGGGCGTCGCGAATCAACCGTCCGCCCCGCTCGATGAGATTAGCACCGAGCCGCCGCAGCAGCACGTCGCCCGCGCGTCCTTCCCAATCGAGCCCGGGCCGCGTACGACCCGGCGGCGCCAACACCCACCGGTGATGCGGGCTGCCGCTCGCCCGCAGAAATTTTAGGCCTTCGCCCTGCAGCCAGCGCACCGCGCGCTCGGCATGCCGCGCCATGGCCTGCGCCAGATCGGGCCGGGCGATCCCCGCGCAAAGTTTCTGGATCGCCTCGAGCAACGCCGCCTCGCCGGCCATGATGTCATCCATGCAGACATGCAGCGTACCGCCGGTATAGCGCGTGTTGCAGAGGTATTTCTCCTCGGCGCCCTTCTCCAGGACGACCGCACGCAACCCCAGCTGGGCGGCCCTGTTGGCCGCCGTCAGCCCCGCGAGACCGCCACCCACGACAATCAGGTCGGCGTCCTCGGCGCTCATCGTCTCGCGTGCCCGGCCGTCATTTTAGACATAGCGCCGGGTAATCGGAACGTAGACGGCAACGCCATCGACCGCGCTCAGATTATGTTTATCGACGGTTGCCGCGTCGGTGATGGCGATGGCCCGGCGCTCCGGCTTGCCGTCGAGCTCGCTGGCACCCGCTTGCCGCCGCGCCGTGGCCGCTTCCAGCGGCAGGAACAAGCAATTCGGCAGGTCGAAGCCGCGCGGCGCGTCCTCGCACAAGACGATCCGCCCGCCCTCTTCCACCTCGGGCATGCGGTCGATTCCCGCATAGACATTGCGCCGCCGTGTGATGTGTCCGTGGTAGGCGGCACTGGCCTTGCCGCCGCCGCCCATGTTGCGATACGCCTCGCTCTCATACACATCGAGCGAGTCGATGCTGTACAGCGCGAGATAACGCCAGTGCTGCGCATCCGCGGTCACCGCACGGTACCGCTGCGCCGTATTCAGGCCCGGTAATTCCAGGAGCTTGAACAAATACGTCTCATACCAGGCGTTCCATTCCTCTTCGCGCGGCGTGTCGGTGAAATTCAGTTCAACCATATAGATCACAATTGTTCTCCCCGGAGTCGCGCCGCGGCGGCGTCCTGTTCGTCCTTGATGCTAACAGGCTCGTTCCCGGCGGCAAACCGGGGCGCGTGGCCTCTTTGCGCCTTACCTGTACAAGTCTCGAAGCCGGGCGCGATCTTCCGCCGGCGGTGCCGCGAACAACCCTTTGGTGCTGCGGCGAATACCCATATTATCCAAATCGACCAAGAGCTCCGCGGTCTTCACCGCCGCCGCGCAGCAATCGAGGATCGGCACGCCATCGATCTCCCGCACCCCCTGATCGATCAGGAACATGTTCAGCGGATTGCCCGCAACCAGGAGCATTCCCGCGCCCCGATCGATGACCGGCCGGGCGGCCGCCGCGAAAGCGTCGATATAGCGCTGCGGCTCGTCATACATCTTCGGAAAATCTTCATAGGTCAGCACCATCGAGCCGCCCGCGACCATGCGGCCGGCGAGGCCATAGCGATGCGCCAACTCGGAAACGTGCTGCAGAATGAGAGGATTGTGGGTAACGAAGCTGAAGCTCGGCGCGAGCTGGCACGCCAGACACATCGAACTCTCGGAAATGAAAACGACCGGTACCTCCAGCACCTCGCGCAATTCGTAGTATCCATGATCGAGGGTATTGATGACCGCGACCGCGTCGAAACCCTCCGCCTCCGCGCGCAGGATGCTCTCCATCATCAATGACACGACTTGATGATAGGCCGCACGGTATCGATCCTTGCCGAAGGGCGTGCCGTCGATTCCGCCCGCCTGAAGCGTGGTGCCCGGGCGCGCGACGGAATTCAGGTGACGTCCCAGAGAGTCTTCGTACAAACGTCCGTACGGCGTTGCGCTATCCGACGCCAAGGCGCTCCCGCTCTGCAGCCAGATTTTCATTGTCGCCATCTCCTTGAGGATCAGCCGGCGCCCACCGGATGGCGGACGCGGGGAAGGGTCAATAGAGACCCCCCGGGGAAAGGACGCTCAGTAGGGCCGGTCGCCCCTTACGAGCACTCGGTAGAGGGTCCGCGTTTCCGTAAGGTCGTAATCCGCGTGCGCCATATGCATGGTCGACCGGTCGTCCCAGATCAGCAAATCGCCAAGGCGCCATTTGTGGCGATAGATCAGGTCCGGCCGGATCGCCTCCGCCAAGATTTCGGACAACAGGGCATGGCTTTCTTCCGGTGTCATGCCAACGAATTTCTCGAGCTTGCCCTGATGCACGTAAATGGCCTTTGTGCCGTTCGCGGGATGCGTGCGGATCAACGGGTGGACAACGGGAACGTCGTCGACAGCCCTATCCGAAACGCCATATCGATGGGATTTTGTGGTGGATGCACTGCCCTGGAAGACATTGACCGTGCGAAGCCCTGCGATCCGCGCCCGCAACGGCGCCGGCAGCCGTTCGTAGCCGGCGCGCATGTTGACGATTCCGGTATCGCCGCCGCCCGACTTCGGCAATTCGACAGCATAGAGCGCGGTGTAGTTCGGCGGCTCCTCCCGATTGGTGTGATCGGTATGCCAATAATTTGAATGGTAGACGCGCTCGCCGCTCTTGGCCGGAAAAGTATTGGAGACGAGATTGACCAATTCTTCGGTCTCATGGCGGTAACTGCTGAAATTTTGCTCCATGGGCTCACCGAAATTCGCCATGGCGGTGACGAATTCACTGGCTTCCAGATGCTGATCGCGTACGACGAGCGCGACATGGTCGACCAATGCATCGTTGAGCCGGCGTCTGGTTTCGGCATCTTGCGGCTGACGCAGGTCGACACCGACCGCCTCCGCGCCCGCATACTTCCCGAGACAATTGATTTCGAGGGTCATTGCATCTTCCTCTCGGACCAAGAGTAATTGCATTACGCGGGCGGTGACAAGACGGGCTTGAAATCTACAGCGGTGCTGCCGATATTGCGATACGATCAAGAAACGCCTGCGAAACGAAATCAGCGATGCAGGACAAAAAAAGGAAATCCGCTGTGCCGCGACGTGCATTCCTGAGTGTTCTTCTCACACCGATCCTAATATTCCTGACGAGCGCCACGGGCCTTGCCCAGAATGTATCGTTTTTCGACACAAAGAATTCGCCCAGCCTGATCAGTTTCGGCGCCGGGATATTCAACGTCAACGACACCGACGGCGGAAACAAGGCAGCGTTGTTTCAGCTCGATGTGGTCCCCGGCGTGTCGCTCGTGAAATTCGGCGAGTCCTTCTACGTGCAGCCATACGCCGGCGCCTGGGCCACCCATGAGGGCAGTATCATGGGTTATGGCGGCGTCCAGGGCCTGATCCCGATCGGGCAGCGGTTCGAAGCACGTCCGTTTGTCGCCATCGGCGTTTATGACAATGGCGGCGGCAGGGAACTGAAAAGCGTCGCGCTGTTCCATTCCGGTATTTCGCTCTTCTATGTGGCCCAGTCCGGATGGCGATTTGGCGCGACGTACACGCATCAATCGCATGGGGAAATTCTAAGTTCGGATTCCGAGAACCCGGGCGCGAACAATTTCCTCGCCACCGTCGCGGTGCCCTGGGACAAGCTCTTCAACTGACCCATTCGGCCCCGATTTTGGCGTCCGCGGCAACCGCTTAACCCACACGGCGGGCTTTCGGTCTCGCGTAACGGCCGGCCCGCACATCGTCGTTTTTCGGCAAATGCCGAACCGGCCGCCAAGTCCGCGCATCACCAAATGGCTGGTTTGGCATCGACCCCGGCTGTTACAGTCGTTTCGTGAAAATATAAGACCAAGCCAAATTTCGGGACGCGTAGCAGCAGCGCTCCTTCGGGGGAATTAAATGTATTTCAAAAATCTTCTCACATTCCTGTTTCTAGGAATTGCCGTTACGGCATGTTCGACCGAACCGCGATACTCCACGCGGTACACGTTGACACCGCCGGCATCCGCGCAAGGACGAACGTGCGTTGCAACCTGCCAGGGGAACAAGCAGCTTTGCGCCATCAACGCGCGCGGAGAGAAGCAACAATGCGAGGCGAATAACGTTCAACAGAAGAAGGACTGCTTCGAGCGGGCAAATTCGACCTATCGCGGATGCGTGCGGAGCATCGGATCGCACACCAGTGCACAACACCAGCGATCGCGCAGATCGAGTTGCTCCACCACCCGGGACATCGCCCGCAACAACTGCGGCAACAGGTATAGTTATTCCAAATACCGCTCAAATGGCAATTGCGACAGCGGCTATCGCCAGTGTTTCAAACAATGCGGCGGGAAGGTTAAAGCGACACGCGTGTGCTACCAAAATTGCGACAAAGTGAAGAGATAGGCTGCATTTCCAACGTCGCCTATCCTGGCGGTCTCATCCGCGCGACAACACTTCCGGGTTGACGACATTGGTCGGCGCGCCGGCCTGATACGCGATGATCTGATCGAATATATCGCTGAATTGGACATCGTATTCCTCGCGCGTCACATAACCGACATGCGGGGTGCAGACCACGTTGTCCATCGTCAGCAACGGATGATCCGTATCGCGTACCGGCTCGTCTTCGTAGACATCGACGGCGGCCATACCCGGACGCCCCGCGGCGAGCGCCGCTTCCAGCGCGCCGGACTCGATCAAGGGCGCGCGGCTGGTGTTGACCAGCAGAGCGGTCGGTTTCATGTGCGCCAGGTCGCTCGCGGTGACGATACCCCGCGTCGGCTCATACAGACGCATATGCAACGTCAGGACATCGCAGGCCTCGAAGAATTCCTGCTTGCTCGCGGCTGTGGCATAGCCGTCATCGCGCGCCCGTGCCCGCGATTCCTCGCGCGCCCATACGAGAATGTTCATACCGAATGCGACGCCGTATCCCGCCACAACCTTGCCGATGCGGCCGTACCCGTAAATCCCCAGGGTCTTGCCGCCCAGCGAACTGCCGATGCCCGATTGCCAGTTGCCCGCCTGGAGCGACGCCATCTGTTGCGGGATCCGGCGCATTGCCGCCAGCACCAAACCCCAGGTCAGCTCGGCCGTCGCAAAGGACGGCGTGTCCATATGCATGTCGGACGAGACGATCACGCCAAGACGCGTGCACGTGTCGATATCGATGTGCGGATAAACGCTGCGCTGACTGATCAGCCGCAACTTCGGCAATCGTTCCAACAGCGGCGTGCGGATCTTGGTCCGCTCGCGGATCAATACAAGCACTTCCGTATCCGCCAGGCGTTCCGCCAAGGCGTCCACATCCTGCTCATGGTCGGTCCAGATCGTAACGTCGTGGCCGTCCAGCTTGGAATAGCACGGCAACCCCCGAACCGTGTCGTGGTAATCGTCCAAAATCGAAATCTTCACTGCGCGCTCCCCAATTTCCCGAAAGTCATCTGCGTTTTGCCGGCGTGGCGTTTGCCGCACTCTAATGATTTTGCGGCGGCAAAATGCGTTCCTGGACCAGCCGCCATTCCCCGTCGTCCTCGCGTTCGATGAAGATCTCCAGCCGATGGTCATGCACCGTGCCGTCCTTCGCTTCGATGGTCTCGTGCGTTTCCAGGCAAATCAGCGTTTCGGTTTCCAGCTTCATTTCGAGGCCGAGATAGCTGATCGAATCCATGAGGCCCTGGGCGAATTCATGCGCGCATTGCTGCGACCAATCGTCGTAGGTGATCGCTTCATGCCCGGGCAGGCCATAAAGCCGGACCTTCTTCGAGATCATCTTCATATGCGCGCCGTGATCGCGCGCAATCGCGGTCTGCGCGAACCGAGCCAAGAAGTTTTGAGCGAATGCGCGGTTCATGCGCCACCGGATCCGCATGTTTGCGCGATTCGGCAAGTGGTCGCAAACGCCCTCATAGACACGCACTCCATCGCGAAAGGCTACAGCCCCGGATAGGGTTCGCCCCAGCGATCGAGGCACACGAATTGAGCGAGCTCGCCGCGGCCGACCGGTCCGAAATTCCCCATCGGATACCCGATCGGGAGGATCGCATAGGAATGCACGCCGGGAGGCAGTTGCAGCGCCGCCTCGGATTCCTTTTCGAACAACAGATGCCGCGTGGTCAGGGTCGCGCCGAGACCGAGCGCACGGGCGGTCAGCAGCATGTTCTGAACCGCCGGGTAGATCGATGCGCCGGACGAACGGTTCGGTTTGTCGGTGCCATGGTCGATGCACGGCACGATCCAAATCGGCGCCTCATGAAAATGATCGGTCAGGTACTCCACAGCCGAATGTTGACGATGATATTTTTCCTTCGTCGAGCCGGGCGGCGGCGCGCTGGAGGCATAACGCGGACCGACGACCTCGTCGAGCGCGCGCTTGTAGTGCACTTGTACCGCTTTCTTGATCGCCGTGTCCTTGATGACCAGGAAACGCCAACGCTGGGTGTTGCCGCCATTGGGCGCGCAAATACCGGCTTCGAGGATTTTCCGAACGAGTTCCTCCGGTACCGGGTCCGGTTTCAGCCGGCGCATCGCCCGCATCGTTTGCATGATATGGAAGAGATCGGTTCCCTCGGGCATCGCGTATATCCTCGCACCGGTTGCACTCGGCGTCATTCGGACCATACGGCCACCACGCGGCCGACCGCGAACGACGCTTTGCGGATACGGTACCGTCGGACACCGGCCGTGTCACGGCCGCACGCGCGAAACCCACGGAATCGGGGCGATCTTCCCCTCGACGATCCGTCGGTATCAGGCCAGGTTTTTCTTGAAGAAGGCGATCGTGCGCTTCCAGGACAATTCCGCCGCCTCCTTGTCGTGCCGCGGCGTCGAATTGTTATGAAACCCGTGACGCGTCCCGGGATAGGTATGCATCTCGTATTGCGCCTTGTTGGTCTTGAGAGCGGCCTCATAGCCGGGCTGCGTCGCGTTAACCTTCGGATCGTTCTCGGCGTAGTGAATGAGCAACGGCGCCCGAATGTTGGCGACGTCACCGGTGGCCGGCGCGCGTCCATAATACGGGACCGCCGCATGGAGGTCGCTGCCGAGCGTTACCGCCAGGAAATTGGTCGTCGCGCCGCCCCAACAGAAACCCGTCGCCCCGAGCTTGCCGGTCGACAGGGTATGCGCTTTCAGATAGCGGGCGCTGTTGACCATACCTGCCGCAACTTGGATTGATCGAGGCTTTTCTGCATCGCACGGCCATCATCGTCATTGCCCGGATAGCCGCCGATCGGCGACAGGCCGTCCGGCGCCAGGGCCAGGAACCCTTCGACGGCCGCGCGGCGCGCGACATCCTCGATGT
>JBFFGE010000163.1:0-10709 GCA_041557595.1 Alphaproteobacteria bacterium | reverse complement strand
GAAGGAACAGCACAATCAGGTCGATGCTAAATTAAGGCAAGAAGAAGCACGACCATTGCCTGACTCGCTCACGATCGCCACGTTGAAACGACAGAAACTTGCCATCAAGGATGAAATCGCCCAATTGTCGGACGATTGATTTCATCGCTTGAATCGGCGTGAATGACGCGGGCGCCCGGCGACGTTTGACGATAGGGCGCCGAGTAGGGGATAGTCTGCGGCCCGTTCCGGCGGGCCGAACAGGGTCAGTCGACCCACTGCAAGCAGACCTCACAAAGCGTTCTTCACCATGCCCGGTTCCCTGGACGGTTATCGCATAATCGACCTGACATCCGTTTTTTTCGGTCCGCTAGCCACGCAAAATCTTGCGGATAACGGCGCCGATGTAATCAAGGTCGAAACGCCCGAGGGCGACATTACCCGGGACATTCAGCCTGCGCGGAATCCCGGTATGGGTTCGGTGTTGCTGAATGCCAACCGCAACAAACGCAGCATCGTACTCGACCTGAAAGCGCCGGCCGGCCGCGACGCGCTGCTGCGGCTCGTCCGGGACGCGGATGTCGTGGTGTATTCGCTGCGGCCGAAGGCGATGGACCGGTTCGGCCTCTCCTATGAAGATTGCCGTGCGGTAAACCCGGCGATCATCTATGCCGGCGCGCTCGGCTTCCGCCCGGGCGGCCCGTATTCCGACAAGGCCGCCTATGACGACATCATCCAGGGCCTGTCGGGACTGGTCGCGACGCAGGCGTTCACCACCGGCGAGCCCCGATATATTCCGTCATCGATTGTCGACAAAGTCGTGGCGGTGCACCTGACATATGCCATTACGATGGCGCTGCTGCATCGGGAGCGGACCGGCGAGTGACAGAAGGTGGACGTTCCCATGCTGGAATGCATGGTGGCGTTCAACTATCTGGAGCACGGCGCCGGCATGGTGTTCGACCCGCCGCTGGGAGAACCCGGCTATGCCCGGGCGCGGGCGCCCAATCGCCGGCCCTTCGCGACACGCGACGGTCACGTCTGCATGCTGCCCTATACCACCCGCCATTGGCGTAATTTCTTCAGCCTGATGGACCGTCCGGAGATGCTCGACGATCCGCGGGTGACCGATGCGGCGACGCGCAGCCGGTCGATCGATGAATTGTACAGCATCGTTACCGAACTGGTGGCGGGCTGGACGACCGATGATCTGCTGAAGGCGCTGGACGCGGCGGACATCCCGGCCGGGGCGGTCAACCAACTCGATGCGCT
Organism: Alphaproteobacteria bacterium; assembly: GCA_041557595.1. GTDB lineage: Bacteria > Pseudomonadota > Alphaproteobacteria > UBA8366 > UBA8366 > JAOTYV01. The sequence continues at coordinate 9,458 of JBFFGE010000163.1, read as the reverse complement.
GTTCGACGATCCGCAACTCGCCGCCACGAATTTTTTCCGGCGCATGGAACATCCGACCGAAGGGCGGATCGTTGTCACCGACATTCCCATCGATTTTTCGGCGTCGCCCGGCGAGATTCGCCGTTTGGCGCCGCGTCTCGGCGAGCATAGCGTCGAAATCCTGCGCGAGGCCGGCTATAGCGACGAAGTCGTTGCCGACCTGCTGTGCGATGGCGTTACCGTCGATCCAACTTCCTGATTTGCATCAACGACCGTCCAACAGACGCGCTGTAGCTGAAGCCGGAAATTTTCGCGTTCGATTCAGTGTTCGTGGGGGAGGGTTCGATGCGGCTCGGTATTTCGGTCTTGCTGTCGTTGGTCGTCGCGGGAAGCGCAGCGGCGCAGGATCTCACGCCGTATACGCTGGAAGCGCGGGCGGCGATCCAGCGTCTGCGCGGTGTGATGATGGAACAGTTGCAAAAGACAATGAAGGAAGTTGGCCCGGCGGGCGCGACGCAGGTCTGCCGCCATCTCGCGCCGGAGATCGCCAGCGAAATTGCCAGGGAGACCGGCTGGGAGCTGCGGCGCACCGGCGTCCGCGTACGCAATCCGGCGAACCGGCCGACCGCGCAGGAGCAGGAGTTGCTGCGCGGCTATGTCGTGCGTGCCGCCGCCGGGCAGTCGATGGTGTTGATGGAGACCGTGCGGACCGTCGAGCGCGACGGCAAACCCTATGTGCATTACATGCGCGCGGTCCCGACGTTCGAGCCCTGTCTCGCCTGCCATGGCGCCAAGCTGGCGCCTGACGTGGCGGCGGCGATTCGCGAATTCTATCCGGACGACGAAGCGGTGGGATTCGCCGCCGGCGATCTGCGCGGCGCGATGTCGCTGTACAAGCCGTATGATCCGGAAAAAATAATGAAAGCAAAACCGCAGGCCGGGCCTGCGCGGTCCGACCTGCCGTCAAAGGTCGCCCTCGGCGCGCCCGGCCGGTTCGGCGACGCGGCAGCGGGCTATGATGCCTATCAGGCAAGCTGCCTCGCCTGCCATGCGGCGCCCGATTTGGCCAAACATGTCGTCGTGCCCGGGACCGGCGACGTGAAACCCGGCGTCTGCAAGTACCTTGAAACCCACGGCCTCACCGATTCGGTACGCGATTGCGACATCGTGGCCTATCTGAAGGCCGTGGCGAATTGGAAGAATTAGCGCATTGAAAAAACGCAAAGAGGTTGCAGGGTTACTGCAACCTCTTTGCGTGTTCGGTTAATTGCAGCCGTTCAGGCGTTGAGCACCGCCAGCACGCGCTCCGGCGTGAACGGCATGTGATATAGCCGTTTGCCGGTCAGCGCGAAGAACGCGTTGGCGACCGCCGCGGCGATGAAGGGATTGCCGATTTCGCCGAGGCCGGTCGGCTTGGTGTCGCGGTCGAGGAAAGTGACGTGGATCTCCTCGGGCGCTTCCGACATGCGCAGGACCTCGTAGTCGTGGAAGTTGGATTGCTCCACCGCGCCGTCCTTGATCGTGGCGCGTTCCTTCAACACGCTCGACAGGCCGTACACGATACCGCTTTCGATGTTGGCCCGCGCCATGTCCGGCTGGACGATGGTGCCGCCGTCGACCGCGACCCAGACCTTGTGGACGCGGATCTTGCCGCTCTTCCGGTCGAGCGAAATTTCCACGACGCCCGCGCCGAGCGAGCCTGACCGCTCGGAGACCGACAATCCCAAGGCCCGGCCTTCGGGGCGCTTTGCGCGCCAGTCGGACATCTTCTCGACCGTATCGAACACGCGCTTGGCCTTCGACGTCATCGTCATGCGCTGGCGGCGGAAGGCGAACGGGTCGAGCCCTTCCTTCGCCGCCATTTCATCGACCAACCCTTCGATCGCGAAGAGGTTGAACGGATGGGCGACCGCCCGCCAATGCTTCAGGCGGATACCATGCGACGCGCCGCGCTGCTCGATGTGCTGATTGGGAATGTCGTAATACTTGTCGATCTTGATTCCCGAATACACCAGCCGCCCGCCATCGCCGACGACGCAATGCCGCCATCCGGCGATCTTCCCGTCGCTGTCCAGCGCGCCTTCGACGCATTGGAAGGCCTGCGGGCGGAACATGCCGAAGGCGAGGTCTTCCTCGCGTGTCCAGATCATCTTCACCGGCCGTTTGATGACGCGCGCGACCTGCGCCGCCTCGATCGAATAATCGGTGATCGACCGCCGGCCGAAGCCGCCGCCCAGATAGTGTTGGTGATGGATGACCTGGCTGGTCTTCAGGCCGAGCGCCTGGGCGATTTTCTGGCGCGACCGGCCCGGCGCCTGGGTGCCCTCCCAGATTTCCACCCGATCCCCCGCTTGGTTGAAACGGGCGACGCCGTTCAGCGGCTCCATCTGCGCGTGATGTCCGTAATCGCTTCGGAAATTCGCCTTGTAGACCTTTGCGGCGCCGGAGAAGGCGGCATCGGCGTTGCCCTTGCTGCCGACGGTCCGGGTCTCCGGGTTGCTGCCTTCGGCCATGGCCGGATAGGCGGTGTCGAGCGCCGTTACCGAATCGAATCCTTGCGCGGTCGCATTCTGGCTCCATTCGACTTTCAGCGCATCGCGCGCGGCGAGGACGTGTTCGAAGGTGTCGGCGACCACCGCGACGCCTTGTTCGAGCTTGACGACATCGATCACACCCTTAATCGCGCGAATTTTGGCGTCGTTCCAACGCACCGGCTCGGCGAGCTGGACCGGCGCGTGCATCGTGCTGGCGTAGACCATGCCGGGCAGATGCACGTCGATGGAATACTGTGCCGAGCCGTCGACTTTCTCCGGGATGTCCCGGCGTGGCACGGATTTTCCGATGATCCGGAATTGGGATTGCTTCTTCAGTTCCGATTTATCGATTTTCGGCATGGTCGCGGGAATCGTCGTGATGGCGGCGGCTTCTCCATACGTCATGCGTCGCCCGGAAGCGGCATGGATGATGACGCTGGGTTCGGTGGTCAGCTCCTTGGGATCGACCCGCCATTTCGCGGCGGCGCCGGCCAGCAGCACCTTGCGAACCTGTGCGCCGGCGATCCGCATCTGGTCGAAGTACCGCATGACCGCGCGGCTACCATAGATCCCCATGCTCTTCGAGCCGCCCGAGCCGTAGCCGTAAACCGACGGCTCGGCCGGCGCCATCTCAAGGGTGACGGCGGACCAATCGGCATCCAACTCCTCGGCGAGCGCCGCCGGCACGCCGGTCATCGAACCCTGGCCCATTTCGGCGGCGGGGGTGACGATCGTGATCGCGTTATCCGGCCTGATTCGTACCCAGACGCCGATATCGTGCCCGGCGGCCTTGGCCTCGGCCGCGGGAAGCAACATGAGGCCTTTGGCGCCGAAGGCGATTGCGAAGCTGAGCCCGCCGGTTGCGGCGAGCAGCGTGCGGCGGGAAATCTGCGGTGGGTCGCGTTCGATGATCGTCATGGTCTAGCCCTCCTTCGCGGCGCGCTGGATCGCCGCGACGATCCGCGTGTAGGTGCCGCAGCGGCAGATGTTGCCGTTCATGTGAGTGACGATCTGGTCGCGCGACGGGTTGGGATTTTGCCGCAACAGCTCGGCCGCCTTCATGATCTGACCCGACTGGCAGTAACCGCATTGCGGCACCTGTTCGGCGACCCACGCCTTCTGCAGCGGATGGCTTGCATCCGGCGACAACCCCTCGATCGTGGTCACCGATTTGCCGTCGGCATCGGACAACGCCGTCTGACAGGATTTGAGCGCCTTGCCGTCGACATGCACGGTGCATGCGCCGCACAATCCGGCGCCGCAGCCGTATTTGGTGCCGGTGAGCTGCAGATGCTCCCGGATGGCCCAAAGCAACGGCGTTTCCGGCTCGGCGTTTACCGAAACCCGCTTGCCGTTGAGATCGAATGCAACCATCGGAATTCCTTTCCGCAAGATTTCATAATCGGCGCGCGCATCACCATAGGTCCGGAGCGGCGCTGTTAAATTTTTTTGGGTTCTTCGGTGCCCGCGTCTGTCACGTCTTGTGTCGTCACGTTCAGGCCGCGTTTTCACACGCGTTGGAAATTATCGCATCCGGCGTTTTGAAACCTGTCATGCAAATTCGCAGGGTATGCGGGCCCGGCGATCAAGAGTCCGTTACCCGCTCGCGCAGCACGTATTTCTGCACCTTGCCGGTCGACGTCTTCGGCAGCGGGCCGAACACTACCGCCTTCGGACATTTAAAGTGGGCCATGTTGTCGCGGCAGAAATCGATGATCTCCGCCGCCTCCGCGTTTTCGCCATCCTTCAAGGTGACGAAGGCGCAGGGTACTTCGCCCCAGTGATCGTCGGGCTTGGCGACCACGGCGGCTTCCAGCACTTTCGGGTGCTTGTACAGCATGCCTTCGACCTCGATGGTCGAGATGTTCTCGCCGCCGGAAATGATGATGTCTTTCGACCGGTCCTTCAGCGCGATATAGCCGTCGGGTTCCCACACGCCGAGATCGCCGGTGTGAAACCAGCCGCCCTCGAACGCTTCCCGCGTGTCGGTCGGGTTTTTCAGATATCCCTTCATCACCACGTTGCCGCGCATGAACACCTCGCCCATGGTCTCGCCGTCGCGGGGCACCGGGGCCAGGGTTTTCGGATCGGCGACCATCAAATCTTCCAGCACCGGGTAGGGCACGCCCTGGCGCGACTTCTTTTGCGCCCGCGCGTCCGGCGACAGGGCGTCCCACTCATCGTGCCAGGCGCAGACGACCGACGGTCCGTAGCATTCGGTCAACCCATAGACGTGGGTGATGTGAAAGCCGTCTTCCTCCATCCGTTGCAGGACGGCGGGCGGCGGCGGCGCGGCCGCGGTCATGACCTCGACGGTGCGCGGCAGCGGCCGCCGGTCCTTCGGATCCGCGTTGATGATCATGTTGAGCACCACCGGCGCACCGCAAAAATGCGTGACCCCGTCCTGCTCGATCGCCTTGAAAATCGCCGCGGGCTCGACCTGGCGCAGGCAGACATTGGTCCCGGCGTTGGCGGCGAGCGCCCAGGGGAAGCACCAGCCGTCGCAATGGAACATCGGCAGGGTCCACAGATAGACGCCGTGCAGCGGCATGTTCCAGGATTGCAGATTGCCGAGCGCCAGCAGATAGGCGCCGCGGTGATGATAGACGACGCCTTTCGGATTGCCCGTCGTGCCGGAGGTGTAGTTCAGCGATATGGCATCCCACTCGCTCTCCGGCAGCGACCAATCGAAGCCGGGATCGCCTTCCGCCAAGAAGGCCTCGTATTCCCGGTCGCCCAGCGCCTCGCCGTCCTTGCCGAGCGGGTCGTCGATATCGATCACCAGGGGCTTTGCCGCGCATTTTCCCAGCGCCTGCTTGACGACCGGCGAAAACTCGCGGTCGGTGATCAGCGCCTTGGCGTCGCCATGGTCGAGGATGAAGGCGGTTGCGTCCGGATCGAGGCGGGTATTGAGCGGATTCAGCACGGCGCCTGCCATAGGCACGCCGAAATGGGCATCGTGCATGGCGGGGATGTTGGGCGCCATCATGGCGACCGTGTCGTTCTTGCCGATCCCGCGCCGTTGCAGCGCGCTCGCCAGGCGACGGGCGCGGATGTAAGCTTCCGACCAGGAGATCCGCCATTCGCCATGCTGTACCGCCAGCCGATTGGGATAGACGGCGGCGGCGCGGCGGAGAAAGCTGAGCGGGCTCAGCGGCACGAAATTGGCGTCGTTCTTGTCGAGATCGGTGTCGTAGGGGCTTGTCGTCATTACCCAGTCCTCGCGGGCGTCTCCGCCAATGCGGTACAGCGGAAATGTGCCACTTGACCGCCGTTTTGCAAAGGCTTCGGTGATCCTGTAAGCGTAGAATGCGTGCGCGCCTCGCCCTTGAACCGCCGTGCGGCGGTTCGGTGCGGCGCGACAGAATACGGAATGAGGTGCGCCAGTCATGACCAGCAAATTCGACGCGGTTTACGACCGTTCAATTTCCGATCCGGAAGGGTTTTGGGCCGCGGCGGCCGAGGACATTCATTGGTACAAGAAATGGGATCGGGTCCTCGACGATGACAAGCCGCCCTTCTACCGGTGGTTCGTCGGGGCCGAAACCAACACCTGCTACAACGCGGTCGACCGGCATGTGGAAGCCGGGCATGGCGATCGCGTGGCGTTCATTCATGACAGCCCGATCACCGGCGGCGGCCAGCGCAAGATCACCTATGCGGAATTGCAGGACGAGGTGGCGCGGTTCGCCGGTGTCCTGAAGTCCCTTGGCGTCGGATATGGCGACCGGGTGATCCTTTACATGCCGATGATCCCGGAGGCGGCGATCGCCATGCTGGGCTGCGCCCGGATCGGTGCGGTTCACTGCGTCGTTTTCGGCGGCTTCGCGCCTCAGGAATTGGCGACGCGGATCGACGACAGCGGCGCAAAGCTGATCGTTGCCGCAACCTGTGGAATCGAGCCCGGGCGGGTCATCGAATACATGCCGATGGTCGACGAGGCGATCCGGCTGTCGAAGCATAAGGTCGACCAAGTGGTGGTCGTACAGCGCGAGCAGAAACCCTATGACCTTGCGGTGGGTCGCGATGTCGATTGGCATGAACGGATGGCCGCGGCGAAGCCCGCGGACTGTGTACCGGTAAAGGCCACCGATCCGCTGTACATCCTTTATACCTCCGGGACCACGGGCCAGCCCAAAGGCGTGATCCGCGACACCGGCGGGCATCTCGTCGCGCTGAAATGGTCGATGAAGAACATCTATGGCGTCGATCCGGGAGAAGTCTATTGGGCGGCATCGGATGTCGGCTGGGTGGTCGGGCATTCCTACATCGTCTACGCGCCGCTGTTTCACGGGTGCACCTCGATCATCTTCGAAGGCAAGCCGGTCGGCACGCCCGATGCGGGCGTATTCTGGCGGGTCATTGCGGAGCATAAGGTCTGCACCATGTTCACGGCGCCGACGGCGTTCCGGGCGATCAAGCGGGAAGATCCGGAAGGCAAGCTGATCAAGCAATACGATTTGAGCAATTTCCGCACCTTGTTTCTGGCCGGAGAGCGCACCGACCCGGACACGCTGCATTGGGCGGAAGATCAGCTCAAGGTTCCGGTGATCGATCACTGGTGGCAGACCGAAACCGGCTGGTCGATCGGCGCCAACTGCATCGGCATCGAGATGTTACCGGTCAAGCCGGGGTCGCCGACCCGGGCGGCGCCGGGCTACGATATCCGCATCCTGGATGTCGACGGTACCGAGTTGCCGCGCGGCGAAATGGGGGCGATCTGTGTCAAGCTGCCCTTGCCGCCATCCTGTTTCCCCACCTTATGGAATGCCGACCAACGCTATATCGATTCCTACATGGCGGAATTTCCCGGCTACTACAAATCCGGCGACGCCGGCTATCTCGACGAGGACGGCTATATCTTCGTCATGACCCGCACCGACGACGTGATCAACGTCGCCGGACACCGGCTTTCCACCGGCGCGATCGAGGAAGTGCTGGCGGCGCATCCCGATGTCGCCGAATGCGCGGTGATCGGGGTGGCGGACCAGTTGAAGGGGCAACTGCCGCTGGGATTCCTGGTCCTCAACGCGGGCGTCGCCCGGGAGACCGCGGAAATCGTCGCAGAGGCGGTGAAGATGGTCCGGGCGGAAATCGGCCCAGTGGCCGCGTTTCGAACCGCGACCGTGGTCGATCGTCTCCCGAAGACCCGGTCGGGCAAAATTCTCCGCGGCACCATGCAAAAGATCGCCGATTCCGAGGAATTTCGGGCGCCGGCGACAATCGACGATCCGGCGATCCTGGATGAGATCGAGGTCGCGCTGAAGGGCGTCGGATACGCGCGGGATTAGCGCAGCGTGCGCCCATTTGGGCACCCATAAGCTGCTCTATCTTTATGGAATCGATCAACTTTTCTGCCTTAAATTGATTCCAATTAAAGGCAGGTTGATCTAGCCCGGCGGAACAGCGAATGTTCTGTGTGCCGACGCGGCCGCCACTCTGCGTGGCAGCCGGTCGGCTATTCCGTCCTGGGTGCGAACGGGTCGATCGGCGCGGCGTCGTCGCCAACCGGGGCCAGTTCGGGCGCCGGGGCGGGGGTCGCGCTCTCGGCGGTCTTGCCTTCCTTGGCAGCGCGCCGGGCCGCGGCTTTTTGCGCCTTTTCCAGCGCAGCGTTGAGGTCTTCCTGTTTGCACAGGCCGATCTCCACCGGGCTTCTTGGCCGCAAATTAGGAGAATTCCAATGGGTGCGGTTTCGGACCGCATCAATGGTCGGTTTGGTGGTGCCGATCAGGCGGCCGAGTTGGGCATCCGACAGCTCCGGATAGTGGCGCAGCATCCAGGAAATCGCATCCGGTTTGTCCTGCCGTTTGGACAGCGGTGTGTAGCGCGGTCCCGCGCCCCGCGAGGACGGCTGCGGGATGTCGGTCTTAGCGACCGCGAGGCGGCCGCTGGGATCCGCTTCGCACCGTTCGATCTCTTCCTTCGTGACCTGCCCGTTGATGACCGGGTCGAGCCCCTGCATGCCGATTGCGACTTCTTCGTCGGCGATTGCCTGCACTTCGAGCGCGTGAAGGCCGCAAAATTCGGCAATCTGATCGAACGTCAGTGCGGTGTTCTCGACCAGCCAAACAGCAGTCGCCTTTGGCATCAGCGGCTTAATCATTATTTCCCCCGAAATGGTTAGGGCAGCAGGGCATCCTGCAACGTGCCCGCGCCCTGATCGGGCGGCGGCGCCATTCCCGCTAATATGAGTGGCCGGAACGGCAATCGCAAGGGCTGATCGAATTGCGTAGCCGCCCTCAAGTGTTAGGACGATTTACCTGATTTCGCCGTCCGATTCCACACACTTCTGCGGAAGCCTCCCTCGGTCGCACGGCCTCCTTCCCAGGGGATCGAAGGGTTTGCGAGAATCCGCGCCGAACACGGATCGTGTCAGGCTTGCGAGACCGGGCGCAGCGCTGCAAACTTATGTGCAAATGGGCATGCTGTGCCGGAAAGAAGGGGCGGAAGAATGGATGACAACGATCTGGATCCGTTGACGAAAAGACCGAAATTGAAGGATTTGGAGATTATGTCGATCGAGGCGTTGAAGGAATATATCGCCGGGCTCCGGACGGAAATCGAGCGGGCGGAAGCTGCGATCGACGCGAAGGAAAGCCACCGCGCGGCCGCGGATTCCGTATTCAAGCGCTAAGGTCCACCGCCAATCGCGGTTTCAAAAGTTACCGCAAATCATTAAAATTTATGACGAAATTTGAATGTATCCTGGCAATGGTTAACGCTTTCTTAGGTCTTTGAAGGCATAAAAGGGGCAGCACACTTGTGCCACTTAAGTGCCTCACGTGGGTCTCACGGATCCACGGTACTTGATACCTCCCTGTCTCTTGCCGAGCCCTCTGGGGCTCGGCCTTTTTTTTTGTGCGCCGGCCGCAGGCCGTTGAGCACCCGGCGGTGCGCGGCTAAGGTCGGCAGGAATCACGCAGTCGCTCGTGCAGTCCCTACAGT
>JBFFGE010000162.1:0-10752 GCA_041557595.1 Alphaproteobacteria bacterium | reverse complement strand
GCCCGCCTGCCCTGTGGCACGGTGGCGAAGCAGCGCAATAGCGATCATCAGGGGAACAGGGACATGCGTATCGGCGTCTTCATTTTTGCCACCGAATACACCATCGAGATAGCGGAACTCGCGCGCACGCTGGAAGAGCGCGGTTTCGATTCGCTGTTCGTGCCGGAACACACCCACATCCCGATCAGCCGCAAATCCGCCTGGAGCGGCGGCGACGAATTGCCGAAGAAATATTCCCATACCTATGACCCGTTCGTTTCCCTGTCTTTCGCCGCCGCGGCGACCAAGACCCTGGAGCTCGGCACGGGCATCTGCCTGCTGCCGCAGCGCGATCCGATCGTCACCGCGAAATGCGCCGCCAGCCTCGACCGATTGTCCGGCGGCCGGTTCATCTTCGGCATTGGCGGCGGATGGAATGTCGAGGAAATGAACGACCACGGCGTGCAATACGACACCCGTTTCAAGCAAATGCGCGAACACGTCCTGGCAATGAAGGCGCTTTGGACGGAGGAAGTGGCCGAATTTCGCGGCGATTTCGTCCAATTCGAGAAGTCGTGGTCCTATCCCAAACCGCTGCAGACGCCCCACCCGCCGATCATTCTAGGCGGCGAGAGCAAGTACACGCTGCGCCGCGTTGTCGAATTTTGCGACGGCTGGTTTCCGCGCGCGAGCCACGGCTTCGATGCGGCGGAAAGCATGGCGCGGCTGCAGGCGGTAGCGGACGAGGCGGGACGCGACATGAAATCCCTGTCGGTGACCGTGTTTCGCGCGCCCGCGGAGAAACCGGTGCTGGAAAGCTACGCCGAAGCGGGCGTCACGCGAGCGCTGTTCGAATTGCCGTCGGCCGACCGCGACACCGTCTTGCGCCTGCTCGACGACTACACGCCCCTGCTCGGCTGACGCCGCGTAGGGCAGTCCGGCCAAATGCTTCAGCTGTACAATTACTGGCGATCGACCTCGAGCCACCGCGCGCGTCTCATGCTGAACGTGAAGGGGCTCGATTACCGCTATGTGCCGGTCAATATTCCCGCCGGCGAACAGCATGGCGACGCCTATCGCCGCCTCAGCCCGAACGGCTTCGTGCCGGTGCTGACGGACGGTGAGACGGTCATTCGCCAGACCCTGTCGATCATGGAATATCTCGACGAGCGCTTCCCCGACCGGCCGCTGGTGCCGCGCGAACAAGCCGGGCGTCTGCGGGTACGCGGCTTCGTGTATTCCTTGACGGGTGACGTACAGGGCCGAACCCAGAAACGCGTGCGGGACTATCTGGAAACGCGCTTCTCGCGGGATATCCTGGTCGAATGGTTTCAATTCTGGTCGGCGGAAAGCGTGGCGATCCTCGAACGGCTGGCGGTCGAGGATCGGCCTGCCGGCGATTTCTTTCACGGCGCCGCTCCGACGGCGGCGGACTGTTTCTTGGTGGCGCAACTGTACAACTGGCGCCGCCGCGAGGTCGATTTGACGGTCGCCCCCACCTTGTTGACTATCGAGCAGGCGTGCCTCGACCGTCCCGAATTCCAGGCCGGCGCGCCGGAAAACCAACCCGATATGGCGCCGGACCCACGTTACTGAGACCACCGCAAACGACGACCCCAGGAGATGCCCACCATGACCGATCAAAAATTCTGCACCAGCCACGCGGCGGACGCCGAATGGGAAGATGGCCCGCGCGGATTCTTCCAATACCGCGACCTCGGCATCAAGGATGCCACCAACGGCGCCTACCACGCCCATGTCATTCGCCTTAAACCCGGCATTGCGCATGAAGGCCGTGATACCGGTACGCATCGACACGTCCTCGACTTTCAAATGTTCTATGTGTTGAAGGGCTGGATCAAATTTACCTATGAAGGCCATGGCGAACACACGTTCAAGGCCGGCGATAGCTGCCTGCAGCCGCCGGGCATCGTGCATGACGAAATCGGCTGTTCCGACGATCTCGAACTGATCGAGATCACCGCGCCCGGCGACTTCAAGACGATCGCGCTGTAACCCCGGCAACAGTGCGGCCTCGATGGATCGCGCGCCTCGGGCCAGGGTAGCGTGCGCCCCTTTGGGCGCACATAAGCTGCTCCATCTTTATAGAATCGATCAACTTTCCTGCCTTCAATTGATTCCAATTAAAGGCGGGTCACACTATAGCGCCGCGCCGCCGCGGATGGACTCCGGAATCTTGCGCGGGAGATAGATCCCGTCCTTGAGATCGCCATAGAACTTGCCGTTTTCGACCATCACCTTGCCGCGCAGAATCGTCATGATGGGCCACGCCGTCACCTCATGTCCTTCCCACGGCGTGTAGTCGGTGCTGTGCAGCTCTTCCTTGCGAACGGTGCGCCGCTCGCTGGGATCGATAATGGCGATGTCGGCGTCGCTGCCCGCGGCAATCGCACCCTTGCGCGGATACATACCCATGATCTTGGCGGCACTGCTCGACGTCATCTCGACGAATTTTTCAAGCGAGTATCCGCGTTTCGACACCATCTCGGTGTACATCACCCCGATCCGCGGCTCGACGCCGGAATTGCCGCCCGTGCAATCGTCGATCCGCTCGCCTTGTACCTTGACCGAGAGCGAGCAGCAGATTTCATCCGTGGCGACGGTGTTGATCGAGCCGTTCAGCATGCCGCCCCAGAGCGCCGCCTGATCCGACTCCGCCTTCAGCGACGGATAGGTGTGATAGATCTGGCCATGCGGCCGGTGATAGTCTTCCTTGTTGTACAACAGGTACTGGTGCAGCGTTTCGCCGTAGATCGGATAGCCCTTGGCGCGCGATTCGATGACCGCGTTGACCCCGCTCTCGGCGCTGACATGCATCATGTAGAGCGCCGCGCCTTCGACATTCTCGGCCAGCCGAATGATGCGGCGGAAGGCCAGATCCTCGGACAGGGTGTTGTGCACCTCGGCCATGTTCTCGAAGCCGACCCGGCCTTCCTTGATCAGCTTGTCGTACATGTGCATGACGATGTCGTTGTCTTCGGCGTGGATCGCCGCGATACCGCCCTCGCGCGCGGTTACCTGCAGCAATTCCCAGATATCGCCATAGTCGATCATGCGCCCCTTGCGGCTCGGCGTGATGTCGGTGGTGAAGATCTTCAGGCTGGCGTAGCCGGTCTGAAACGCCTCGGGCAATTGATCCAGCACCTGATCGGGAATCTCGCCCTGCAGCATGACGTGGTAGGCATAGTCGCAGTAGCACTTGCCTTGCCAATCGCCATCCCGTTGTTCGATCGCCTGCTGCACCGTCTGGCCGTGGCGCCATTGGGCGAAATCGATGATCGTCGTGGTGCCGCCGAACAGGGCCGCCTGGCTCACCTGTTCCGGCGGGCCGCTGACGATGTCCTGGCCGCCATCGGGCGCCGGCAAATGCCATAAACAATGCACATGGGGGTCGATTCCGCCGGGCATCACGATCTTGCCCGTGGCGTCGATTGTGCGGCCGATCTCGGTCTCGCTGAGCGTTCCCGGCGCGGCAAGGGTGACGATCTTGTCGCCCTGAATTCCAACATCGAGCGCATCGACGCCGTGGGGCGTGACGATTTGATCGCCGCGAATGACAAGATCGAGCATGACGGACCGTCTCCTTCGTCGAGGTTTGCAGCGCCTATCCGATTGTCGCGCAGCGCTCGCCCAAACTCAAATTCTCGCCGCGCCCTTTTCCGCCTCCCGTTCCGCAAGGCGCCGGTAACAGACGCCGGCGGCCCATCCGAGCACGCACCAGAAAATCGCCGCGGTGGCGATGGACGCGGCGGCGAAGCGGCTCGCCAGTTCCGGCGGCACCAGCGCACTCATCGATCCCGCATGCGGGGCGCCGACCAGATGCGGCAGCGCCAATACCGCGATCGCCGCTCCCTTCGCCCACATCTCCCGGCGGATGACCAGAAGCCATATCCCGGCAGCCGTACTGCCGGCGACCGCAAGCCACCAGACCTGACGCGCCTCGACCGCGGCCGACGCCATGCCCGGCAATTCCGGCGGCACGCCCAATCCGGGCCCCAGCGTGAAGACCGCGAATCCGGCGAGCCCCCAGAGCGTGCCCGAACCGCCATCGACCGGACGCCCCCAAAGTGCGAGACACCCCGCAAGGATGAACGCGAATCCGGTGCCCGTCACCACGTTGGCGAGGCCGGTCTGCAGCAGGCGGCTCAGTCCGCCGACCGGACCCGTGTGCGTGGTTGTCGCATCATGACGGTGCCCGTGAGCGTCCGCCGATGCAGGCGGCGCCTCATATTTTTCGGCCGCGAGGATCAGCGGGATCGTCGTGAAAGATTGCACCGCGGTGAGCACGAGACCGGCGCCCAGGCCGGCAACCAGCGCCGTGATGATGAGGCGCTGTATCATGATTCAGTTACGGATAGTTACGGAACTCAATGGCATGGAAACGCCATCGAATGCCGGCTGTCATGGGCGACCGTATGCAGCAGGTCCGGCTGGGCAAACCCCGCGCCGTATATCAAGACTGCCCCGAAGAGGATCGCCGCGACGGCCACGATCCGCGTGGATCTAATCGCACGCCCCGCAACCGGGGCGGTGGCCGTCAGACTATCGTTCGCGCCTATCATCGAATTATTCCCTGTCCCGGCGGATCAAGTTTCTCCCGTTCGGTAGGATGCCCTCGTCCGCGCGCCGTGTCGATACGGTATTTCCCGCCGCACGCTCAATCCTCGATCGGAACGAAGATCGAATGGCGGAGCTGACCGCCGACCGATTGCGAGAGATGCCCCTTGCCCGCGATATCCTCGACCAGGATGACCTCGCCCGCCGCGATCACGCGGCTTTCGCCATCGCTCGCGGTCAACTTGGCGCCAGCGTCGAGATTGATGATGTATTGACGGCGCGGGGCCGGGTGCCAGTCGAGATCGTAGTCGCCGGCGGTCTCGCGAAAAATGATGCCGGTTGCCGGAAGCCGCTCGGAATACTTGCTGGCGCCGCGCTCTTCGGCCCATTCCACTTCAATATCGCGAAAATGCGATTCCCCGCCTTCGTCCATATAGAGATTATGTATACGCATCGGTTTCGCTCCTCTTGCTGGTTGATGCCGCAGACGATCAATACGTCCTGCCGGAATCGCGCCCCGGTCCGACCAGGGTCGCACCGCCATCGACGACCAGGGTCTGGCCGGTAATGTAGCGCGCATGATCGGATAGCAGAAACCGCACTGCGCCGCCGATATCCCAACCGGTTCCTTCGACCCCGAGCACCGAGGCATTGCGCCGCGCATCGCGGGCATCGTCGCTCATGCCGCCCCCGGCTACCATCGGCGTAAAGACCGGACCGGGCGCAACGCAGTTCACGCGAATGCGATCCGGCCCGTGATCGACGGCCATCGCCCGGGTCAGGGCGATGACGGCGCCCTTCGATGTCGAATAGACGGTCAGACCGCGCGGCCGCAGCGCCGAGATCGACGATACATTGACGATGGCGCCGCCGCCGGCGCTCTCGATCATCGCGGGGATGGCGTATTTCGAGGCTAGGAACATGGACTCCACATTGACCTGCATGACCCGGCGCCAGGTATCGGGATCCTCCGTGACCACGCTGGCCCGGCTGCTGATGCCCACGTTGTTGTCGAGAAAGTCGAGCCGGCCGAACCGGTCGAGCGCCGCCGCGACCATCGCGCGGCACTGCGTTTCATCGGTCACGTCGGCTTCGAAAGCGGACGCCCTGCCGCCCTTATCGGCGATCATCGCCACCGTCCGCTCGGCGAGCGCCTGCGAGCGATCCACCACCAACACTTGCGTTTCCGCCCGCGCCAGCAGCAGCGCCGCCGCCCGGCCATTGCCGATATCGTCGCCGGCCGCGCCGCCGCCCGTGACGATGGCGGCCTTCCCCGCAAGCCCCGGATCGTCGGCGAACGTCGTCCCCGCGCTCATTGTGTTCTCCACGTCATAATGCCGGCCTGCGATGCGCGCCGGACCGGAAGGGTCGTACAACGCGGTCTTGGGGACAAGCCCGGTCCTGGCTGAAACGACGTCGGGCCGCCGATTTGGATATGGATGCGTCCGGCGCTATGGTTCCGGTGCGGTTGCACGCCGCCGAATTTGCAGCGGGAGGAAACAATAATGCGGCTCAAGGATAAGGTTGCCATCGTCATGGGCGCGGGTCAGAGCCCGGGAGAGCGCATCGGCAATGGCCGGGCGGCGGCCGTGCTGTATGCGCGCGAAGGGGCGAAGGTTCTGGCGGTCGACCGCGATATCGCCTCCGCCGAGGAGACCGCCGCCATGATCGTTGAAGAAGGCGGTACCGGCATCGCCGGCAAGGCGGACGTCACCGTCGAAGCGGAACTGGCGGCGGCCATCGGGTCCGCGAAAGAGCGCTGGGGCCAGGTCGACATCCTGCACAACAATGTCGGCGTCAGCATCTCCGGCGGCGATGCGCCGGTCACCGAGATCACCGAAGAAGCCTTCGACCGGATCGTCGCAATCAACCTGCGCGGCACGGTCATGGCCTGCAAGCATGTCCTGCCGATCATGCGCGCCCAGGAGAGCGGCGCGATCATCAATATTTCGTCGATGGCGGCGTGGACGAGCTACCCCTACGTCACCTACACCGCGACCAAATCCGCCATGATTTCCTTTACCCAGCAAATCGCGCTGCAAAACGCCGAGTTCGGGATCCGCGCCAATGTCATCCTGCCCGGATTGATGGACACCTCGATGGCGGTCGATACGCGCGCCCGCGAATTCGGCAAGCCGCGCGAAGAAGTCGCGGCGGAACGGGATGCGAAAGTACCGCTGCGCCATCGCATGGGAACCGCCTGGGATGTCGCCTATGCGGCGCTGTTCCTCGCATCCGACGAGGCGAATTTCATAACCGGCGTCGCCTTGCCGGTGGACGGCGGCTCCAACGTCCGGCGGGGATGAATGCCGGACATTTGGTAATCCAGCAGAACTCAATTCCCGCAGTCATTCCCGCGAAAGCGGGAATCCAGGACTCGCGACACCGACTGGATTCCGGATCAGCGCAACGCGCTGTCCGGAATGACGAATGTTATGTATCCGCAATATCGCAGAAATCCAGGGAAGGATGGTCAATCACCCATTGCGTCCTTCACCGCGTCGCGCAGCAGCGCCGTGCGGGCCGACGCCGCTTCCATCAGGAAGGCGAAATCGCTGTGGGTCGTCAGGAAGCGGGAGCCCATGCGGACGAATTTCGTGGCCATTTCCGCATCCCGAATACCGCCGATGCCGGGGAATTTTCCATTGGCGAGGCTCGCATCGATGATCCGCTGCGCCGCCTTTTCCAGCTCCTTGCCGTCGAACTGGCCGGGTAGCCCCATCTCCATCAGCAGATCGTTGCTGCCGATATAGATCACGTCGATGCCGTCGACGGCGGCGATCTCCTCGACATTTTCCACCGATTCCGGCGTCTCGATCATCACGGCGAGCAGGGTATTTTTATTGAGCGTTTGGGTCGCTTCCTTGGCCGGCAGGCTGCCGTAGCCGAGCTGGGCATAGCCGCCGGCGACCGAGCGATGACCGACCGGCGGGAAGCGGCAGCACGCCACCGCGTGGCGCGCCTCCTCGGCCGTATTGACGTGTGGCACGACGACGCCCATCGCCCCGGAATCCAGCACCCGCGCCATGTGAAACTGTTCGTGTCCGGCGACCCGGACAATCGGCGTAATGCCGGTGTCGAGCGCCGCGATGGATATCTCGGCGGCCTTTTCCAGCGTGATCGGCGCGTGCTCCATATCGATGAAGACCCAGTCATGGCCGCACGCCTTGGCGACCTTGGCAATTTCGCCCGATCGAACCATCCGCACCGACAGGCCCAGCACCACCTCGCCGGCGCGCAGTTTTTCCAACACCGTGTTCCGCGATACGTCCATCGTCTCGAATGCTCCCCAAAAGCGCTAAGCGGCGCTGTTCTGTTCCTGGCGCGCGCGGTCGACCGAATTGATTTCGTCAGACACCGTCGTCCGATGCAGCACGCGCCGCTGCGTCATTTCTTCGTAGGGCCGCGCGCGATGCATGGTGCACCGGTTATCCCAGATCATCAGATCGCCGGTTTGCCAGCGATGCGCCCGGACGAATTGCGGCTGCGTCGCGAAGTCGAGCAACTCCTCGATCAATTGGCGCCCCTTTTCAACCGGCCAGCCGACAATGTGCGAGGCGTGCGAGGCGAGATACAGCGCCTTGCGCCCGGTCGCCGGGTGGGTCCGCACCAGCACCTGTTGAACCGGGGGCAGCTCGGCGCGCGCGCCGTCCGAAAATCCGGTGAAGCCCATTTTCTCGCGCGAATAAAAAATGCTGTGCTCGGCAATCAGGTTTTCGATCTCACCCTTGCGGACCTCGGGCAACGCATCATAGGCGGCCCGCATGTCGGCGAATTCGGTGTTGCCCCCGCTCGGCGGGATTTCATGCGCGGCCAGCAGCGAACAGCGTGCCGGGATATGCTTGAAGGTGTTGTCGGTGTGCCAGAGCTGGTTGGCGCGGCCGTGCAGCCGACGCTCGTCATCCGCGGCGAGCAATCCGCCGTCATGGCCGATATTCGAGATATCCGACATTTCCGGCCGCAAGCGCCGCTCCTTGCCCGCCCGATGATAGTTGGTCGCGGTGAAGACCGGCCCGAAATGGGCGCTGAACGCGACCTGCTGTTCGTCGGTCAGCGACTGACCGGGGAAAACCAGCACCGCATAGGCGTCGAAGGCGGCATCGATCTCGGCAAAGGTTTGCGGGCCGAGCGGACCGGCAAGGTCCACACCCCGAACCTCGGCGAAGAAGTCGGGACTCTTTGGCGAAACGGTAATCGGCATGGCGCACTTCCAATTGAGGGGGCGGCTTTTGGCGCGTCGCAAAGCATGACGGCAATCGAAATCCGGCGCAAGCCAGCCCGGCCGATCTTCAGCCTTTGGACACCTCGCCACGGACGATCGCGGCGCCGTCGGCTTGCCAATCGAAGACCCGCACGTTCATACTTTCGCCAAAGGACGGCGGCGCGCTTGTCGCGCCGCAATCAGAAATTTCGAACGCCGAGGAAACCGCACCGCCCGGAACTGACCGATACGCCATTCCAACCACCGGCCGAGCGTGCGCCCGTTTCCGATAAAATAGAGGAAGGTCGGAAATTATGGCACTATCAGTAGGTCCACTCGACGGCGTCAAAGTGGTTGCCTGTTCAACCGCGCAGGCCGGCACGGTTCCCTATATGCTGATGGCCGACCTGGGGGCCGAGGTGATCAAGATCGAATTGCCCGGCGTCGGCGACAATTCCAGAAACAGCGGTCAGATCCCCGGCTTCCCCAGCACCTATTTCGAGACCAATAACCGCGGCGTCAAAAGCTTCACGCTTAACCTGAAAGCCCCGGAAGGCCGGGAAATCCTCTACGACCTCGTGAAGCAAGCCGATATTTTCGGCCAGAATTTCCGGCCCGGAGCCGCCGAGAAAAACGGCTTCGGCTATGAAGACCTGAAGAAGATTAATTCGAAAATCGTCTACGCCTCGATTTCCGGCTACGGTCCGCGCGGCCCGCACGCGGCGCTGCCGGGCACCGATGCCATCGGCCAGGCGCTCGGCGGCATCGCCGAAGCGTACTCGACACCCGGCAATCCGCTGCGGACCGGCGTCGTGTCGGTTGCCGACGAAGCCTGCGCGATACTCACCTTCGGCGGCATACTGGCCGGATTGCACTGCGCCAAAACCACCGGTGTCGGACAGAAGATCGACACCTCGCTTCTCGGCGGGCTGACCCGTCTCATGGGCTGGACGTTCACCACCACCATGTGGAAGGACGCGAACCCGGTCACCGGCCAGGCGCGCATCACGGGCACCGCGGAACGTCCCGCCATCAGTGCCAGCTTCACCGACATCGACGGCAAGCCCCTGGTGTTTCAGATGGGCGGCCGAAAGTGGCGGGACGCCATGACCGCGCTCGGCTTCCTTGCGCGCATGGAGGAAGAGGGCTTCGCGGACCTTGGCGTCGCGGTCACCTCGGAGGAAAAGCGGGACGCAATGCTGGCCACCCTCGACGACCTTTTCGCCACGGGAAGCCGCGACGAATGGGTGGCCTTGCTGCGCGACGCCGATATCGTCGCGGCGCCCATCAACACCTTGCTTGAGGCGTCCAACGATCCCGACGTTCTCGCCAACGAATACGTCACCGAAGTCGACTACCCGAAGCACGGCAAACGATTGAAGGTGCACGGTTCGCCCTGGCACTTCTCCGAAACCCCCGCCAAGATCGGCGTCGCCCCCGAGCTCGGCGAGCATACCGACGCTATCCTGCAGCGCCTCGGGTACAGCGATTCCCGGATCCGGAATCTCAGGGAAAAGAAGGTGATTTAATGAGCGCACCGCCCGCGCAAACCCGCTGACGCGCGTCCGCCGCCAGGGGGGTGCCATTGACCGAGGTGGACAATTGAGGGCATCATTTTGCCTCGAATACAAAGAACCGATCTTTAGGAGACTGAGTTACCAGCTGAATAATCGACATCCAGGGAGTGAGGTGCGTCATGAAAATTCGCGGACTATTAACGGGCCTGTTGATATCCTTCGTAATTGTGACTTTCACTTGGACCCCGCTGATTGCAGCGGAGCAAAAGGGCACGCTTGTCATTGCCCTCGACACCCTGGGCGGTCAAAACCTGGATCCGATCCTGGAAACCCGTGCGTCGCATGCGCATTTTCAAGCGCCCGTATTCGACTCGCTTGTCGGGTTCAACTTTGAAAAGGGCGGCATTGGACCGGGTGTCGCCGAGCGCTGGGAACTCGCCAAGGACGGCCTCAGTTGGACCTTCTATCTTCGAAAAG
>JBFFGE010000161.1:0-10779 GCA_041557595.1 Alphaproteobacteria bacterium | reverse complement strand
TTAACCCCTTCCGGGGGATTGCCGCGTTGTTACCCACATAGCCTCCATGGCTATGCTTCCCAACTCTCGACTGCCCGCCAGCATCGCGCTGGCGGGCCTTTTTTCGAATACTCGGTGGGTCTGGCGCGTCGGACACTACCGTACCGCGCGCAGAACCGCATCGATGTCGGGTCGTTGAGAATAATCGGTCTCCGAAAATCGCGCGCGCACAACGCCCTTCGGGTCGATTGTCAAAATCATCGGATGCGAAATCCCGTGATAGGCCGAACCGGGCGCGTGCCGCTTATTCAGAAGGCCGAATGCGCGGATGATTTCCGACTTCGGATCGGACAACAAGGTGAAGCCGATTTTCCGGCGTTTGGCGAATCGCGCCAGTACCTGCACCGAATCGTAGCTCACCGTGGCGACCCGATACCCCAGCTTGGTGAATTCAGCGTACCGTGCGTTCCAGGCGACCGCCTGGGACTTGCAGTAAATTCACCAGTCGAGCGAACGCGTGAAAAGTAGGATCAGCCCCTTCCTGCCGGTCAACGAAGAAAAATCCACGGTCTTGCCGTGTTGGTCCGTCGTTTTCAGCGGGTGCGGAATTTTTTTGCCGACTTTGGTTCCGGCGGCCAGCTTATCCAGCCCGTCCGCGGCCGACGCCGAATTCGCCGGCCCCATCACGATGCATAAGGCGAGGGCAACCAGACCGACACCCGCACCGCGCACAAAATTCATCTGCAAGATAGAGTTCCCTTTTTTTTCCATCATCGCCAGCAACACTACATAAATCGCCTGCGCCATGTGGCAAGGCCGACCGGAGCCCTCTCGTACCGAAACGCGCCTAAAGCGAGAGCCGACCCGCGATTTCGGGCGAGTCCGCAGCATAGCGATACGCCCGGAACATCATATTGGTCTGGCCGCCGGCAAAGAATGGATCGAAGAACGGCGAGACATACTCCCAGACGACTTCACCGTCCGGCGTGACTTCAAAAACCCGGCCCCACTGCCCTTCGCATATGAGAGTATTACCGGATTCCAGCCGCTGCGCGCCGCTGATATGCGGGCTGAAGAAGGTGTAGGGCGGCGATCCCTTGTATTCCCAAACGCTTTTCTTGCTCTCCGGATCGAGTTCGATGACCCGCGAAAACGGTAATCCCCCGCCATGAATGCCGTTCGCGAACAAGAGAATGTTGCCGTTGTCCAATAGGCCGCAATCGTGCTGGTGGCCCCAATCGTCGTCGCGATGCTCCCAGCGAAACCGGCGCGTCTCGCGATCGACGATCGCAATCAAATTGAGCCGCCGAAAACTGAGCATGACATCGCCATTGGGCAGCGGTGCGCAGGCATTGGCATGGCCGAATTCGTTCCGGAAACAGCGACCGCAGATCGGATACCGTTCGATATCCATGTCGCTGTGCGCATGCCATTCCCACACGATATCGCCTTCGGGCGTTACTTCATGCAGATAATCGCCATAGATCAGGCCATTGTGTTCGGTCCCCGGCTGGCCGCCCTGCACCCGCCGCGCCGCTGCCTCCGGCATGATTTCCCACCCCAGATACAGCGTGTTGCCGTTCGCCAGGCGGCGGCAATCATGATGCTGTTCCCAGTTTTCGTATTCCCAGAGGATTTCTCCGTCCCAGTCGTATTCGCGCAGGATGCCGCCTCGCCCGCCGCGCAGCGGATGTCCTTCGCCGCCTTCGAAACGGGATAACGCTTCGCCAACGAACGGCGCATTGTCTTTCGGCTCGCCGCTCCAGAGCAGGTTGCCGTTTTCGAGCAGATAGACGTTGTTCCCGGGATTGAGCGGAAATCGCCAGTCATGCACGACCTTGCCGTCCATATCGATGAGATAGGCGGCCCGGCCGTTCAGGCGAACGATCAAGGTAAATCCCGGGCTCGCCTTCGCCCGGTCATGGGTCAACACACCGACGTCGCGATATCGCATTCGCCCTCCCGCTTCCTCTAAATTCGACGCACGGGCCGCGGCTTCCCTAGGACGGAACGCCCTGGCTTGGCGGCCGTTTGATGAGGGTCCAGATGTTCGGCAGTTCGCCGACCGGCACCTCGATCAGCGCCGGGCCGCCCGCATCGAAAGCCTCCCGCATGGCCTTGCCCAGGGCGGCGGGGGTTTTTGCCCGAATGCCGAGCATGCCGAAGCTCTTGGCAAGCGCCACGAAATCCGGATTGTGCAGCTCTACCGCGATATTCCGTCCGCCGAAATTATCCTTCTGAATCCGCTTCACATTGCCGAACGCGCCATCCGCAAAAACGATGGTCACCAGGTTGATGCCATGCGCGACCGCGGTCGACAGCTCCTGGACATTGAACATGAACCCGCCATCGCCCGAAATCACCACCACCTTGCGGTCGGGATTGCCGACCTGCGCGCCGAGACCGGTCGGGAAGGCGAGCCCCAAGGTTCCCTGATAGCCGGGGGTGATCAGGGTACGCGGCCGATAGATCGGCATCCAGTTCTGCGTAAAGGTCGCGAGCTGCGTCACGTCGGTCACCAGGATGCCGTCCTCCGGCAACTCGTCGCGGATGACCTTGGCAAAGCCGCATTGCGGCTCGAGCGCCGCCAGCTTTCCCTGAACTTCCTGTTTGACAGCGGTCAGTTCCGCCTTGCGCGACGCCCGTTTTCGATTATGCGCGTCGATCCGGTCGGCGAGTGCGGCGAGCCCCGATTTAGCGCCGGTGACGATGCACTGGTCCGCCGAGCGCGGTTTGACCGCTTGCTCGGGATCGATATCGATGCGAACGATCTTGACCTCGTCCTCGCGGCCCCAGGCCAGCGCGGGTGCGAGAAAGCGCGTGCCCACAACCAGTACGACGTCAACTTCCGGCCACAGCGCCTGGCCCGCGATCATGCCTTGCGCCAGATAGTGCGCATCGCTCACCGCGCCGCGGCCGGTTCGGCTCATCACCACCGGCGCTTCCAACAATTCTGCGACCCGCAGCAATTCGGTCTCGGCGCCGAACACGCCGCTGCCGACGAAGATCGCCGGCTTCTCGGCGCCGGCCAGCAAGCGCGCCGCGGCTTCGATCGCATCCGCATCGGGCGCATCGCCGCCGTCGAAGGACTCCGGCTCGAGAAGCGTGACTTCTTCCGTCTTTCCCATTACGTCGGGCGCCATTTCGAACACCCCGGGCTGGTGCCGTCCGCCCAACATCTCCCGCAATCCGTCACGCAGGACCGTCGGTGTTTCGGCGGGAGAGTCGGCGCGCCCAACCCATTTGACGACGCCGCGCATGGCGCCCTGCTGATCGCGGATTTCGTGGGGGATGCCGAGCCCGAGCCCGATCTGATACGACGGAATCTGTCCGGTAAGGCACAGAACCGGCACGTTCGATCCGGCCGCGGTCGAAAGCGCCGCGGCCGCGTTGAGGACGCCCGGACCGGGAACCACCGCGCAAACGCCGAGCCGTCCCGTGGACTGGGCATAGCCCAGCGCCATATAGGCGGCCCCCTGTTCGTGCCTTGTGTGCAGCGTACGAACGGAATTCTGCGTCTCGTACAGCGCGTCGAACATGTTGTCGAGCTGAACGCCGGGCAGGCCGAATACCGTATCCACCCCATTTTTCATCAAGGTCCGGACAATCGCCTGTCCGCCTGTCATTTTTTCCCCGGCGGTTTTTGCCATACTACGCTCCATCAATTGAATTTCCGGCCCGGACCGACTGTCCCGGGCGCACCTTCTCCACCATTCCCCATGCCGCTATTGCGCGGGCGAAAACGGCGCCGGCAGCAGAATTTTATTTTCCTGTGCGACCAATCGGCCGCCCGGTCCCTTCGGCGGCCAAATACCCTCGGCTTTCGCCTTTGTCCGCACCTGCTGGCGTTGATCGAGGCTTTCATAGGCCCAAACATGGACATGTTTGTTGAGCGCGCCGACCTCGCTGTACATGGAAATCACCAGCGGCGAGAGTTTTCGCCGGCCCTCGATCGCGCCTTGCCAGGCTTCGATCGTCGCCGGTATCGCACCCGGCTTCAGCGTGTAACTCCGCATCTCATAGATCGGACCGTTCTTGCCGGTCAGCATCTCGGGCGAGACGGGCGACGGGTTGAATATTTCGGAATTCATCGACACCAGAAACTCGCCGATCGACGGCGGCCAATGCGGCGATTTCGCGGCTTCAGCCCGGATCTTCTCCCGCTCC
The DNA here is from genome assembly GCA_041557595.1 of Alphaproteobacteria bacterium. GTDB lineage: Bacteria > Pseudomonadota > Alphaproteobacteria > UBA8366 > UBA8366 > JAOTYV01. The sequence goes on along the minus strand of JBFFGE010000161.1, from coordinate 6,633 downwards.
CCCGCGTTCTTGTAGGGCCAAACATGAACGATCTGGTTGAGTGGTCCGATCTCCGAATACCAGAAGGCCGCCAGCTCGGAAATTTTCTTTCGATGCTCGTACCCTTCGGCAAACCGGTCCAGAACCGTCTGCAAGGAACCCGGAACCAGTTGATACGTCCGCACTTCATAGATCATGGCGCTTCGCTCCTGACGTTGGCCGACGACATCGGCGTTTACTGAAACCCGGCCAAAACGATGACAGCGTTTTGCCGCGCGATCAAATTGCCGCCCCGGCTTGTGGCCGCCCCACCGGAAACGATAAGGTTTCGGGATTCTGTGACACCTCCCGGAGAATAAGAAACATGGGTATCGATTACATCGTCGTGGGCGCCGGTTCGGCCGGTTGCGTCATGGCGAACCGGCTGAGCGAAGACGGCGCGGAGGTCGTTCTGTTGGAAGCCGGCCCGAAAGACCGCAATCCGATGATCCATATTCCGGCCGGGGTCCGTACGCTGCTGTACCATCCCAAGATCAACTGGAACTACAGCAGCGAACCCGAGGCCGGCAGCGGCGGACGGCGCATTCATTGGCCGCGCGGCAAAGTGCTGGGCGGGTCGAGCTCGATCAACGGCATGCAATACGTTCGCGGCAATCCCACCGACTATGACGGATGGGCGCAGCGCGGCTGCACCGGCTGGTCCTATGACGAGGTGCTGCCCTATTTCAAGAAATCGGAAGATTTTCGCGAGCGCGGCGATGGCGCCTATCGGGGCCATGGCGGTGTGCTGAAAGTCGAGGAAGCGCGCACCATCCTGCCGCTGACGCACCGGTTCGTCGAAGCCGCCCAACAGGCCGGGTTCCCGCTGACCAAGGATTACAACGGCGCACAGCAGGAAGGCGTCGGTTATTCCCAGATGACGCGGGCCGGCCGCCGTCGGGCGTCGACCGCGCAGACCTTCCTGGCTGCGGCGAAAGGCCGGCCGAACCTGACGATCGAGACCGACGCCATCGCCACGAAGCTGCTTTTCGAGGGCAAGAAATGCGTCGGCGTGGCATTCCGCCAGGGCGGCCGCGACCGCGAGCTCCGCGCGGACCGGGAAGTCATCGTCAGCGGCGGCGCGATCAATTCGCCGCACCTGCTGCAGGTCTCCGGCATCGGCCCCGGCGCGCATCTGCAATCGCTGGGAATCGCGACGCAGCACGATCTTCCCGGCGTCGGCGGCAATCTTTCAGATCATTACGTGACCCGCATCGCGCACCGGGTCAAAAACGCCGTCTCGATGAATCAACTGGCGCGGTTCCCGCGTGTCGTTCCGGAAATCGCGCGCTGGGTATTTCGCGGCGACGGCGCGCTCACCTTCGGGGCAACCAGCGCCATGGTGTTCAGCCGCAGCCGCGAGGGCTTGAGCAGCCCCGATCTGCAACTGCTCTACGCGCCGGTCAGCTTCGAGCCGGAAAAGAAAAACGTCCTTGAAAGCGAACCGGGCATGGCCGTTGCGGTCTGTCCGGCGCGGCCGGAGAGCCGGGGCACGATCATGGCCGCCAGTCCGGACCCGCTGCAGCCACCCGCAATCCGGCCGAATTACCTGTCCGCGGAAAGCGACCTGCACGTCATGCTCGCCGGCATCCAGCAGACGCGGAAGATCTTCGCCGCGCCCGCCATCGCCGAATTCTCCGTGGGCGAGGTGCGGCCCGGCACGCCGATCGAGACGATCGACGATGTTCGTGCGTTCGCCCAGGCCCAGGGCACAACGATCTATCATCCCGTCGGGACCTGCAAAATGGGCGAAGATCCCATGGCCGTTGTCGATTCCCGGTTGCGGGTGCACGGCATCGCGGGGCTGCGCGTGGTCGACGCATCGGTCATGCCGACCGTCACCACGGGGAACACCAACGCGCCGACAATCATGATCGCGGAAAAAGCCGCGGCGATGATCCGCGAAGACGCGGCCGCCTGATTTCGGCACGGCCGCTTACTGATCGACGGAGGTATCGCGCGCCGGCGGGTTTTCCATCGGCCGCGAATCGTTGCTATACACATCGCCCATGATCATCGCCCAGATTTCCGACACCCATATCGACCTGGACGGCCCCCATAGCGCGGACCGCATGCACCACCTCGCGCAGTGCGTGGAGGATATCAATGGGCTCGATCCACGGCCGGACGTGGTCCTTCACACGGGCGACCTGACCAATTTGGGAAAGCCCGAGGAATATGATGCGGCGAAGACGATCCTGGATAACTTGTCCGTCCCGCTGTATCTCGCGGCGGGCAACCGGGACGATCGGCACGCGCTCCGCGCGACCTTTCCCGCGCGCGACGATCTGCTGCCCGGGTCGCCCTTCCTGCAATACCGTGTGGACGACTTTCCGGTGCAGTTGCTGGTCCTCGATACGCTGAGCGAGAGCAGCAACAAGGGGGACTATTGCGCGGTTCGGGCGGACAGCCTGCGCGCCGCGCTGACGGAAGACGCTGCCAGACCGACGGCGGCATTCATGCACCATCCCGCCTTCGAGGTGGTCGAATCGGATTATCCGTTGCAATTCGAAACGCAGGAATCCATCGCCATGATCCGCGAGGCACTGAACGATCATGGCCGGGTCATCCACGCCTTCTGCGGCCATACCCACCGCGCCACCGCGGGCGTGATCGGGGACGTGCCGGTGAGCAGCACACCGAGCATCGCGGTCGATTTGCGGCTCGGCGCCTACCCCGACGCGCTGCAATCCGTGCCGCTCTATCAGCTCCACCGTTTCGATGCGACGCAGGGGTTCGTCAGCGAGATGCGTGCGGCCGGTCCGCATTGAGCGGCGCGAACAAGAAAGGATCGCAACCGTGAGCCCGCCAAAAACGGCATCGCTAGCGGAGCTTACCGACCGTCTCATCGCGTTTCGCGACGCGCGGGATTGGCGGCAGTTTCATTCGCTCAAGAATTTGATCCTGTCGGTCGGCCTCGAATCCGCGGAGCTGCTCGAATTGACCCAGTGGAAGGACGACGCCGCGGTCGACAAAGCCGCGGGCGAGCCGGCATTTCGCGATCGCCTGGCGGAAGAATGCGCGGACGTTCTGCTCTATCTCCTGTTGATCGCGGAACGCGCCGGATTCGATCTGGCAACGGCGGCGGCGGACAAGATCGAGGCCAACGACGTCAAATATCCGGTGGAAAAATCGCGCGGCAACGCGCGCAAATATACTGACCTGTAATCGGCGCTCTGCTTCGGATGGCATCTAATCCAAACTGTCGTAATAGGATTGCAGCACCTTGAGGACCTCGGGTCGGCTGAACTGGGGCGGTACCGTCTCATGGTTCGCAAACATTTCCCGAAGCCGCGTGCCCGAGACGTTGAGCCGATCCTCATTCGGATGCGGACAGGTCTTGCCGGTCGCCATGCCGTCGCATTTGAAACAGTAAAAAGTGATATCGATCTTGAGCGGCTCGATCTCCATGCTGTCGCGCGGGATCTCGTCGAAGATGTGATGGGCGTCGAACGGCCCGTAATAGTCGCCGACGCCGGCATGGTCGCGCCCGACGATCAGGTGCGAACAGCCGAAGTTTTGCCGGAATAAAGCGTGCAGCAAGGCTTCGCGGGGTCCCGCATAACGCATCTCGATGGGATAGCCCGCCTGGATGATGGTACCCGGCACGAAGTAGTGCTGGACCAGCGCATCGATCGCATCGACGCGAACTTCGGCCGGAATGTCGCCCGGCTTCAACGCGCCCAACACCTGGTGGATCAGCACGCCGTCGCAGATTTCGATGGCGACCTTGGCGAGATATTCGTGACTGCGGTGCATCGGGTTGCGGGTCTGGAAGGCAGCGACCTTCGACCAGCCTTTCTCCTGAAACAGCGCCCGGGTTTCCGCCGGCCGATGGTACAGCCCCTTATATGTCTCGGGAAAATGACCTTCCGAGAAAGCGACGATCCGGCCGGCCAGATTGACGTCGCCCTGTTCCATGACCTTCTGCACGCCGGGATGGGCCGGATCGGTCGTGCGGAAGACGCTTTCGCATTCCAGCGCCCGGTCGATGGCGAATTTCTCGCTGACCGTCAACGTGCCCAAGAGGTCGCCGGTCTCGCCATCGGCGAGCGCCACCTCGTCGCCGATCTGGATACCGTCGGCGAGATCCTTGGCGCAGGAAAGCGTGATCGGAATGGGCCAGAACAGGCCGCTGGCGAGTTTCATGTCGACGCAGGCGCCGCGCCAATCCGCTTCGCCCATAAATCCGTCGATCGGGGTATAGGCCCCCATCGCGAGCATGAAGAGATCGGATACTTCGCGCGTCGAGAGCGGCACGCTTTTCAATGTCGCGGCACGCTTGCGTGCGTCGGCGCGCTCCGCCGCCGGCAACAGGAGCGGATTGAGGGCATCGCCGCCGTGCGGCTGTACCAGCTTCGACATTTCTTGCGTCTCCTATCCAACTCGCCCCGGCAGCCGCGCATACCGGACGACGGGCCTTCGCCACGCATCCGGTTTCCGGCGCCATAAGGCGGCGCCTCACCCCATCAAAGCGATCGTCGATGCGCGCCGGCTACTCGACAATGTGATACACCGGGGCCTTTTCCATTGCCCAATTGCCCGACTCCTTGTCGTATTGGGACAATGTGAAGCAATGCCAATCGGTATCATCCAGCTTCGGATGATCGGCCCGATAGTAATAGCCCGGCCACCGCGTTTCCGTCCGGAACATCGTGTGGTGCGTGACACACTCGGACGCCAGCACCCGATGCTGAAGCTCCCACGCCCGCTGCAGCTGGTGAAGGTCCTCGGCGCCGAGATAGGCGAGGTCTTCCTTCAGCATGGTCAGCAACTCGAGCCCGCGGGTCAGCAAGGGCTCGTTGGTCGTGTAGTGCGAACTGATGCCGCCGACATATTCGTCCATGATCTTCTCGAGACGCTGCAGACCGTGAATCGGCAACAGGTAGCTTGGCGATACGGTTCCCGCGACGATCTCGTTGCGGCCGACCTGATAGGTCTCTATGGGTTGGAAGACGACCTTCTCGAGATCTTCGTACTCCGCCTCGCTCACCTGCGGCACGTCGTTGCCCAGGTCGTTCACGTAATTGACCGCTGCCTTTCCGGCGATCCGGCCTTCCGTGAAGGAGCCGGACGAGAATTTATGGGCGGTTCCACCGATCGTGTCACCGGCGCCGAAGAGCCCTTCGACGGTCATCATCCGGTTGTAACCCCACTGGTATTCCGCGGGGGCGTAGTCTTCCGGTCCACTCGCCCAGGCGCCGGAACACGTGGCATGGGAGCCCATGACGTACGGCTCGGACGTGGTCAGCTCGGGATTGATTTCCTTGGGATCGATGTTCTGCGATGCCCAGACGACGGCCTGGCCGATCGTCATGCCGAGGAAGTTTTCCCAGCCCACCGTTTCCTTGTGCGGATCCTGGAAAGCCTCCTTGGTTACCATGCGGATGGGGCCGCGACCGGCCTTGACCTCTTCCAGAAACGCATGGTTTCGCAGGCATGTCGGCACCGGATGCCGATCGATGTAATCGCCGACCAGTTCCTTGGTATTTTCGTACCATGTGGGTTCGTAGTTATTCCCATATGCGTTTTCGGTATACGTCTTGAGATGGAGGAAATAGGCGCCGACCGGACCGTATCCGTCCTTGAACCGGGTGAGAACGATGCGGTTCTCCATCTGGGTCATCTTGGCCCCCGCCAGGATCGGCAACGCATAGGCCGATGCGCTACTCCACGGGGCGTACCATGTCCGCCCCATGCCTTCGCCGACCGCACGCGGCTTGAAGATGTGCGACGCGCCACCGGCAGCGACAATTACCGCTTTCGCGCGGAAAACATAAAAGTCTCCGGTGCGGACGTTGAAACCGACGGCCCCGGCGACCCGGTTCGGCTTGGTCTTGTCCATCAGCAGATGGGTTACCATGATCCGGTTGTAGACTTCCGTGGCGGCCTTGCGGGCGGCCTCGGCGACGATCGGCTTATAGCTCTCGCCGTGTATCATGATCTGCCACTGTCCCTCGCGCAGATACCGGCCCGTCTCCGGATCCTTCATGATCGGCAGACCCCACTCCTCGAACTTGTGCACCGTGGAATCGACATGCCGGGCGATGTCGTAGCCCAGATCCTCCCGCACGAGCCCCATGAGGTCGTTCCGGGCATAGCGCACGTGATCCTCGGGCTGGTTCTCATCCCATTGCATGCCCATGTAGCAGTTGATCGCATACAGGCCCTGGGCGACGGCGCCGCTGCGCTCGATGTTCGCTTTTTCGACAACGACGACTTTTTTATCGCGTCCCCAGAAACGCGATTCGTATGTCGCCCCGCAGCCGGCCATGCCGCCGCCGACAACGAGGACATCCGAATCAACGAAGACCGTTTTCCGTCCGCCAAACAGGCCCATCAGACCACTCCCTGCTTGAGTTGGTCAGGCGTCAACGCCGGCAATTTGGGAATATTGAGTGCATCCGGTTCATGCGCCAGTTCCTGGGACTTCATGGCATCCTGGCTGGGTGCGTCGTATTCGGAGGCGCATTTGATCGATCCCCATGGCGTGGTCCGGATCGGGGATTCGAAATTCTTTTCGCGGCCGTCCCGGAACTTGATCTTCCACGAAATGGTCCCCTTCGCTTCTTCGCGCAGGACCCGGACGCTGTGGCCCATGGGGGCGAAGTCCGC
>JBFFGE010000160.1:0-10898 GCA_041557595.1 Alphaproteobacteria bacterium | reverse complement strand
GATCTTCGATAATCGGGCCCTGTGCGCCCATGCGGGGGTCTGTACCGACCGCCTGGCGTCGGTGTGGCGGATGGGTGAGGAGCCGTGGATCGACCCCGATGGCGCCGCGGTGGACGCCATCATCGCGACTATTCAGGCCTGTCCATCCGGTGCGCTTGGCTATGCACGCGACGGCGAAACCTCCGCGACTGCGGAGCAGGACCCGGAAATTCAGGTTGTCCGGGGCGGGCCGTATCGCGTTGTCGGCGCCATCGGCCTCAAGGATGCCGAATGGGGCGAAGGGGCGTCGCGCGATCAATATACGCTGTGCCGTTGCGGTGGCTCAAAGAACAAACCGTTTTGCGACGGGTCCCACTGGGACCTGGACTTCGATACCGAATAAGGCGGGTGCGGATTAGCGTTTTCAGGAGCAGGAGACGACCGATGATTAACGATAGACGACGTTGTTTTGCAGTTTTGGCCCTGTTGGCGGGCGCGCTGGCGATATTTCCGTTTCATGCCGGGGCCGCGCCGGCGGTAGGCGCGCCGGCGCCGGAATTCACCGGGATCGATTCCTCGGGGAAATCTCACCGGTTGAGCGACATGCGGGGCAAGGTCGTGGTCCTCGAATGGACCAATCACGATTGTCCGTTCGTCGCCAGGCACTACCGCTCCAACAACATGCAGCGCACTCAGAAAGACGTCACCGATGGCGGCGTTGTCTGGTTGTCGGTGATTTCGTCAGCACCGGGGATGCAGGGGCATGTATCCGGGCCGGAGGCCGACGCCCTGACCCAAAGCCGCCGCGCCTATCCGTCGGCGGTCCTGCTGGATCCGAAGGGCGATATCGGCCGGCTCTACCGGGCCGCGGTGACGCCGCATATCTTCGTCGTCGACAAGGACGGTACGCTTGCCTATCAAGGCGCGATCGACGACATCCCATCCTGGGACGAAGCCGATATTCCGAAAGCCACCAATTATGTTCGTCAGGTGCTGGCGCAGTTGAAAGCCGGCTTGCAGGTCAAACCCGGCGTGACGCGTCCATACGGATGCAGCGTCAAATACGGTTCCTGACCGCCGGCCTGGCGAGGCGCTAGCTGTGGTCTTTCGATAGGTTGTCCATTTGGGCGCACGCTGCTCTAGCTTTATAGAATAGATCAACTTTTCTGCCTTTAATTGATTCCAATTAAAGGCAGATTGATCTAGAGCAAATCCCGAGCGAACTGAAACGGTTCGCGATGACGTATTTGCGCAAAGATAAAGAGATAGACCATTTCACGTGAGTCAATTTAAGCCAGAAATGGTCTATTCCCCGGACAGACTGTGCGTTTGTGCGCCGAACAGGCGATGCAATTCCGCGATGACGCCGTCAAGCGGCTCCACATCGGCATACTTCATGTCCATGTCGAAGAGGTTGGCCCGGTGGGCGGACGCGCTGCGGTCGCCGCAGGCGTCTTCTACGACAATCACCCGGAAATTGTGGGAAAACGCGTCGGCAACCGCGCCGCGTACACAGCCGCTGGTCGAGACGCCGCAGACTACCACCGTGTCCACACCGTCATAGCGCAGGAAGGATTCGAGTGGCGTTTCGAAGAACGGCGAGGGCTTGTTCTTTTCGATGACGATGTCGCGATCGGTGGGTGCGAAGGCGTCGGGCCACTCGTCGGCCTTGGGATCGTCGGTATATTGGAAATCCTCGGATGTGCCCAATTTCAGGTTCCAGATGCCACGCCGCGTCGGATGCGCCCTGTTGTCGCGCCGGCTGTAGTAAATGGGGAGCGACAGGTCGCGAAACGCCGACGTCAGCCGTATCAGCGCGGCGATCAGGGCGGGATCCTCCGCACCGCACAATTTGTATGCCGGATCGACGAACATATGGGTGGTGTCGACGTTGAGTAATGCCGGACGCACACCGAAACCGATCTTGTTGCCGAACGACGCCTTGCGATAGGTATCCAATTCTTCCGTCGGCAAAAATTCGGCCCATTTATCGATCTTGTCCACGGCGGGCTCCTTTTTGGCGGGGGCGGTGGGGCTATGCCGCTCGCGTGTTATGACGACTTGCTGGCGGCGGCCAGGCCGAATATGGCAAGGAGTTTTGTCTTGCGGTCGGTGATCGGCAGGTCGCCGTCGTCTTCCTCATCCTCGGTCAATTCGCGCAGTTCCGCGAGTTCCTCTTCGCTATCGGGCGCGAACAGGGATTTCAAGGTCATGCCGGTGATCTCCGCATTCGCCTTATTGAGGTCCGAAATGATTTGCCCATAGCGTCGGCCCCAACCGGTTTTCGGTAGATAGCGAAGATCGGTGATGTCCAGATCCAGTTCCAATTCCCGTTTCAGATCGCCGAGCGTCGCCAGATCGAGGTCGCGGCAGATCAGCCAGTCTCCGCTTTCATCCTTCGTTATGTAGTGTGCTTGCTGCAGGCGCTCCTGGGCGATGGTGACCGCATCGGGCGCCGCCGGCGCCGCCCGCACCAATTGCCGCACGTTGAGGCCTTTCCCGGTGCGGCTGACGACCAGCAGCGCGTTGAGAATGGCAAGGGCCGCGGCCAGCAGCCGGGCGGCGGGAAGGTTTTCGTGCCGGACGCGGCGCATGCCCGCGCGCCATTCCGGCATCGCCGCCGTCATCTCGGCGCCGAGCAGCACGACGATCCAGGCGAGGTACATCCAGACCAGCAGGATCGGCACCGCGGCCAGCGCGCCATAGAGCGTCTCGTAGGTGGGAAAGCTCTTGATGTAGAGACCGAAGCCCTTTTTCAGCAGTTCGAAAAGGAGACCGGCCGCGATCCCGCCCATCAGGGCGTCCCGCCGGCGCACCGGGAAATAGGGCATGACGAGAAAGAGGATCGAGAAGCCCATGATCTGCAACACCAACGGCACGTAACCGGCAAGCTGCGTCAGCGGGCCGGTAATCTGCTCGACGCCGGACGCCTGGGCCGCCGTGAACAGGTAGCTGGAGAGCGAGAGGCTGGCGCCGAACAACATGGGAGACAGCGTCAGGACCGCCCAATAGACCAGCAGCCGGCCGACCAGCCGCCGCGATTCATGGACACGCCAAATCGCATTGAAGGTCCCGTTGATCGAGGACAGCAGCATCACCGCGGTAACGCCGAGAAACACCACGCCGACCGCCGTCAGCTGTCCGGTTTTCTGCGTGAACCGGTCGATGTGGCCGGAGACCGCGGTGCCGATGCCCGGGACAAAATTCTCGAAGACGAAGGACTGTAAGGCGCCGCGCGTTTCCTGGAATGCCGGGAATGCGGCGAAAATCGCAAAGCTGATCGCGATCAAGGGCACCATGGCGAGCAGGGACGTGTAGGTCAGCGCAGCGGCGCGTTCGGTGCATCGATCGAAGCCGAAACGCTGAATCACATACATCAGAAATCGTCCGCCGGACCGGAGGCCGACCAGCGATTTGCGCCAGCGTAACCGCGGCTTAGTTTGAGGCGTGCGCTGTTTCATGCTGGAACTAGTATAGCGCAGGGATTAAGGAGCGGTGAATTGCCGAATTCTCGGGACAATCGGGCCCAATCCGGCGGGAACGGCCGGCCCGCGCCAAGGCTGCGGCATAGCGCGGGATTGGCGGGGTTGCTCGCGTTTCTCGGATATTTCGGCGTTTGGCGCGGATGTGAATTGGTGGCGCTCCATTTCGGTCTTGCCTGGGCGATCGCGGCGGCGGTCCTCGGTATTCTCGGTATGCTGGTCGTCGCCGTGGTCGGCGTGGCGGTGATCCGTGCGATGCGGCAAATGGAAAAAATCCCGCCGCCCGATCAGGAAGGCGACACCGCCCGGAAATAGAGGCCGAAACGGTGATCGCGCCATTGATCGGTCGGGCAACTTGTATAAGATGGCGCGCACTTTCGCCGGATTTATTGAGGGGTATAGATGGCTGAAGCTCAAGCGCTAATGACAGGGAAACGCGGCCTCATCATGGGGGTTGCGAATGACCGGTCGATTGCCTGGGGTATCGCGCAGAAACTCGCTGAGCATGGTGCCGAGCTTGCCTTCTCGTATCAGGCCGAGCAACTGGAGCGCCGCGTTCGGCCGCTGGCGGAATCGGTCGGGTCCGACATGGTCCTGCAATGCGACGCCGGCAACGATGCGAGCATCGATGCGCTGTTCGAGCAGCTCGCCGACAAGTGGGGATCGCTGGATTTCATCGTGCATGCGATCGCTTTCTCCGACCGCACCGAACTCACCGGAAAATACGTCAATACGACCCGGGCCAATTTTCAGCTCACCCTGGACGTGTCGTGTTACACGCTGACCGCCGTTTGTCAGCGCGCGATGAAGATGATGAACAAGGGCGGCAGCATCATCACGCTGACCTATTACGGCGCGGAACGCGTCATGCCGCATTACAACGTGATGGGCGTGGCCAAGGCGGCGCTGGAAGCGAGCGTCCGCTACCTTTCGGTCGATCTCGGCGGCCAGGATATTCGGGTCAATGCGATCTCGGCCGGACCGATCAAGACGCTTGCCGCGTCGGGCATCGGCGATTTCCGGTATATCCTGAAATGGAACGAGTTGAACTCGCCGCTCAAACGAAATGTCACGCTGGAGGACGTGGGCAATGCGGGGCTGTACCTGCTGTCCGACCTCAGTCGCGGCGTGACCGGCGAGGTGCACCACGTGGATTCCGGCTATCATACGGTCGGCATGGTTTCGGTAGATGCCGCCGAGGAAGTCGGAAAACTCATCGACGGCCTCAAGACCTGAGCCGCGAGGGCGGCCGCCATGTCACATAACAGTTTCGGCCATCTCTTCCGCTTCACGACATGGGGCGAAAGCCACGGTCCGGCGATCGGCTGCGTTGTCGACGGCGTCCCGCCGGGGCTTGCCTTGGCGGAATCCGACCTGCAGCAATGGCTCGACCGCCGCCGGCCGGGACAATCCCGCTACACCACCCAACGCCAGGAACCGGATCAGATAAAGATTCTCTCCGGTGTCTTCGAGGGGCAAACCACCGGCACGTCGATCGGGATGATGATCGAAAACATGGATCAGCGATCGCGCGACTATGGCGATATCAAAGACAAATTTCGTCCGGCCCATGCCGACTATACCTATTGGAAGAAGTACGGTATCCGCGATTACCGGGGCGGCGGGCGGTCTTCGGCGCGGGAGACGGCGATGCGCGTCGCCGCCGGCGGAATCGCGCGAAAGGTGCTGGGCGAAGCGATCAGCATTCGCGGCGCGCTGGTGCAGATGGGGCCGCATACGGTCGATCGGGACAATTGGGACTGGGACGAAGTGGACAACAACCCGTTCTTCTGCCCCGACGCCAAGACCGCGGCCAAATGGGCCAAATACCTCGACGGTTTGCGCAAGGACGGGTCCTCCGCCGGCGCGGTGATCGAGGTGGTGGCGTCCGGCGTGCCCGCCGGGTGGGGCGCCCCGGTCTACGGCAAGCTCGACGCCGATCTGGCTGCGGGTTTGATGAGCATCAACGCGGTGAAGGGCGTCGAGATCGGCGCCGGCATGGGGGCGGCGGCGCTGCGCGGCGAGGAAAACGCCGACGAAATGGCGATGAACAACGACGGCACCGTGCGTTTTCTGTCCAATGCGGCGGGCGGCATTCTCGGCGGCATTTCGTCGGGTCAGGACGTGGTGGCGCGGTTCGCCGTCAAGCCGACAAGCTCGATCCTGAAGCCGCGCCGGACGGTGACGGTCGACGGCCAGGATACCGAGATCGTCACCAAAGGGCGGCACGACCCCTGCGTCGGCATCCGCGGCATTCCCGTAGGCGAGGCAATGGTCGCCTGCGTGCTCGCCGATCACATGCTGCGCCATCGCGCGCAGTGCGGGTAATCCGAACAGCTTTCACGCACGGGAATTTGGGTTGTTTCAGCGGCGACGCTATTTGCATCGCCGGAATTTGCGCTGCTCGGAATTGGGGGGGGGTGAAAGGTTTGTCTGTAAATTAGGCATATTTAATTTTGACGTAAAATTGGGCATATGCTTACGGTCTATTCACGGAAGCCCATGGTTCGATTGGAGTCAAAATTTATAACTCTTTGAAATAGCGAAATCATTTCTGTTCTCCGGCATTGGTATGCATGTTGCACTGCAGCATGTATGGGCAAGTAACCGGCAATCCTGCCGGCATTGCACCGAAGCAATAGGGAGATCGATGGATGGTAGCGTTTCGCGACCCTTTTGATCCGCGGAATAAATTCGCGAGTGGTTGTTCTTGCGGCGCACATGACAGTCAGGCCGAGCATGATCAGGCCGCGCGCGATGCGGAATTGGAAACTCCGGCATTGGCGCGGGTGGACCCGGTCGATCCCGTCGCATCGGATGTGGATACGCTGACCGCGCGTTGCGTCGAGACTGCCGTGTTGCAGGGTCTTTTTGGAGGCGACGCCGGGCGCCGGCAATTCCTCCGCGCCGTCGGCGCCAGTACCGCGCTGGCAGCGGTGTCGCAAATCTTTCCCTTGGATGCGGCAAGGGCGCTCGCCGCGGACGCGAAAGGCAAGCTGGAAAAAACGAAGCTCGATGTCGGTTTCGTGCCGATTACCTGCGCGACACCGATTATCATGGCGCATCCCATGGGGTTTTACGCCAAGCACGGCCTCGACGTCTCGGTGATCAAGACGGCCGGCTGGGCCGTCGCCCGGGACAAGTCGCTCTCGGGCGAATATGACGCCGCCCATATGCTGACGCCAATGCCACTCGCTATTTCCATGGGGGCGGGCTCCACCGCAAGCCCGTGGACGATGCCGGCCGTCGAAAACATCAACGGCCAAGCGATTACCCTGGCGATGAAGCACAAGGACAAGCGCGATCCGAAACAATGGAAGGGAATGCGTTTTGCGGTGCCCTTCGACTATTCCATGCATAATTTCCTGCTTCGGTACTATGTTGCCGAACATGGGCTGGACCCGGACAAGGACATCCAAATTCGCGTCCTGCCGCCCCCCGAAATGGTGGCAAACCTACGCGCGGGCAACGTCGATGGCTATCTGGCGCCAGATCCCTTCAATCAGCGCGCGGTCTATGACGGCGTTGGATTCATTCACCTGCTGACAAAGGAAATCTGGCTGAACCATCCGTGTTGTGCCTTTGCGGCAAGTAAGAAATTCGTCACGGAGATGCCCAATACGTTCATCGCGCTCTACAAATCCGTCATCGAGGCGACCCAATTCGCCAACAAAGCGGACAATCGCAAGGAAGTTGCGAAGGCGATCTCGCCGAAGAACTACCTGAATCAGCCGGTCACGGTCGTGGAACAGGTGTTGACGGGAACCTACGCGGATGGCCTCGGCAACGTCCGAAAGGATCCCGATCGTATCGGTTTCGATCCCTTCCCATGGCATTCGATGGCCGTGTGGATCATGACCCAGATGAAGCGCTGGGGCTATATCGAGGGAGACGTGAACTTCAAGGCCATTGCCGAGGAGGTGTATTTGGCGACCCGGGCGCGTGAAGTCATGGCCGAGATGGGCATCGCCGCACCGAACTCCACCTATACCAAGCATACGATCATGGGCCGGGTCTTCGACCCCGATCAGGCGGATGCGTACGCCAAGAGCTTTGCGATCGGGAGATCGGCATGAATTTAGGCGTGCCGATGCGCGCCGCTATTCTGTCCGGTGCGCTCTTTCTCGCGTTCGTCTCTATCTGGCAACTCGCCGTGTCCGGCGGTGCGACAAGCACCGCCGGCATGGATCCCGAATACGCCAAGCTGATGGGACAAACGGCCAAAGGGGCGTCGGCGGTACCCGGCCCCGGCGCGATCGCGGCCGAATTGTGGCGGCACCTTTCCGATCCCTTTTATGACGCGGGCCCGAATGACAAGGGTATCGGAATTCAAATGGGCTATTCGCTGTTGCGCGTCTTGCTCGGGTTTTCGGTCGCCGCTGTCGTCGCCATACCGCTGGGGTTTGTCATCGGCATGTCGCCGCTCGCCTATCGAGCGTTGGATCCGTTCATACAAATCCTGAAGCCGATCTCGCCGCTCGCTTGGATGCCCCTTGCGCTCTACACGATCAAAGATTCCGCGGCGTCCTCGATTTTCGTCATTTTCGTCTGCTCGCTCTGGCCGATGCTCGTCAACACGGCGTTCGGGGTCGCCTCTGTCCGGATTGAATGGCTGAATGTCGCAAAGACGCTGGAAGCCGGGCGCATGCGCACCGCATTGCGCGTCATCCTGCCCGCGGCGGCCCCCACGATCATGACCGGGATGCGAATATCGATCGGTATTGCGTGGTTGGTCATTGTCGCTGCGGAAATGCTCGTCGGCGGAACGGGCATCGGTTACTTCGTCTGGAACGAGTGGAACAACCTCAGCATCACCAACATCATCGTCGCCATTTTGTTCATCGGTGTCTTCGGCCTCGTGCTCGACCAGATCCTGGCCCATATGACGCGGATGGTGACCTATGCGGATTAGCCGGAGGCTGGAATGTCAGACAAACGATCATTGATCAGCATCGAAGCCCTTTCGAAGAGCTATCCGTCGCCGGATGGGAAGGGTGAAACCGCGGTATTCGAAAATTTGTGGCTCCGCATCGATGAGGGCGAATTCGTTTGCGTCATCGGTCATTCGGGCTGCGGCAAGACAACGTTGCTCAATATCCTGGCCGGCCTCGAAACCGCGTCGTCGGGTGGAATCATTCTGGGCGGAAGCGAAATTACCGGGCCAAGCCTCGATCGGGCCGTGATTTTCCAGAGCCATGCGCTCATGCTGTGGATGACGGTTCTTGGCAACGTGGCCTTCGCCGTCCGCTCGAAATGGCCGGAGCTCGACAAGGCTAGTCTGAACGACCGTTGCCGCAAATATCTGGATTTGGTGCACCTTGACGAGAACCGGAACAAGCGGCCCTCGCAATTATCGGGTGGCATGCGTCAGCGCGTCGGCATTGCCAGGGCGTTCGCAATCCAGCCGAAGATGATGCTGATGGACGAACCGTTCAGCGCGCTCGATGCGTTGACGCGCGGCACGCTGAAGGACGAGCTGTTGACGATCTGTGCGGAAACAAAACAGACCTCCTTCATGATCACGCACGATATCGATGAGGCGATATTCCTCGCCGATAAAATCGTTCTCATGACGAACGGCCCGCACGCAAAGATCGCCGAAATCGTCAAGAATCCGCTGCCGCGTGCACGCAAGCGCGAAAACATGCACCGCCACCCGCACTACTATCCCTTGCGGAATCACCTGCTCGATTTCCTCGTGAGCCGTTCGAAAGCATTCGACGAAACGATCGCCGCGGGCAGCTACGACCCCAGAAATCCACCGATCGTCGAGCCGGGGCTGGCGCCACAGGCAGTGCCGGCTTCCATGCCGGCGGACGAAACCATCGCAACCGGGCGTTTGGAGCGGGCTGCGATATGACGAAACGTTTAAATAGCGGAGACAAAACGATGACACGCGAAGAACTGACCGCGACCATTCTCGATCATCTTGCCGGGAAGAATATTTCTCTCAAATCCCTTGCTGAGGCCGGCGGTATGTCGCCGGTTTTTACCACCGCGGCCGTGATGGGCCAGATGGCACTACCGAAAGAAGCGGCGACGAAAATTGCCAATTTTCTCGATATGCCGAAAGCGCTCGCGCTCGCGAAAATACCGTCGCGCGGGTCGCTCGGCATGACGGTCCCGACGGACCCACTGATCTATCGGTTTTACGAGATCACCCAAGTATACGGGACGACGCTGAAGGCATTGATCGAAGATGAATTCGGCGACGGCATCATGAGCGCGATCGACTTCGACATGCAGGTCGACCGCGTGCCGGATCCAAAGGGCGATCGCGTCAAAGTGACGATGAACGGCAAGTTCTTGCCATTCAAAAAATATTAGCGGCTTGCCCGCAAGGCTCAGCTCTCGGGTGCCTGTACGGGCGATAGGCGGTCTGGAATCGCCATTTCTGCGGTGACTGCCGGGACGCGACGCGACGACGCGGCTAACCCTTCCGGACGGTTCGACATTGGCGGGTCATGGCGCGATACTTCGACCATGAACAAACTGGGCATCGTTGTCGCTTGGCTGGCGCTCGCGATATCGGTCGTCGTCGTAATCGGGACGCTCGCCCTTTCGGACCGGCTGGTGGAGTTGGAAAACCTCCAAAACCCGGGGTCCGCCGGCGCGCCCATCCCGCAGGCTGAAATCGGCAAGCTATCCGAACGAATCGCGGCGTTGGAGCGGCGGCGGGAGGCGTCGGCTGACGATCTGTCGCCGCAAAGGGTCGAAATCGATAAGATTTCCGAACGGCTAGCGGTGGTTGAAGCACGGACGCAATCGGCCGGAGCCGATCTGTCTCCACTAAAGGCGGAAATCGGTACGCTTTCGGAGCGGCTGGTCGCCCTGGAACGCCAGCCGCCGCCAGCGCCTTCCGGCCCGGCCCAGACGAAGGCACACTTGGAGTCGGTGTCGGAGCGTTTGGCAGTGCTGGAAGAGCGCCGGGTGCCGGATGCGAGTGTCGTTTCAACGCTGGCCGCGGATATCCGCAGGCTCACCAACCGGATAAACGACCTCGAACGCCGGCCCGTGGCCGATTCGATCGCACCGACGCCGCTAAGAACCCAAATCGACCGGCTTTCCGAGCGATTGGACGCGCTCGAGCGCGGGCGGGCGGAGACGTTCGATCCGTCTCGGCTGGAAGCGGATATCGGCAAGATCGGGTCCCGCTTGGCCGCGCTGGAACAGCGTACGCCGAAGACATTCGACCCGTCGCCGCTCAAGGCCGACCTCGATAAAATTCTCGATCAGCAGGCGAAATTCGAGAAAATCTGGTCCGAGTGGCCGCCGGAGCGGAAAAAGCCGGAAATTCTCGGACAGGTCTATTTTGCCACCGGCAGCAGCGACATTTCCGAGTCCGAGAAGGAAAAAATGCGCGTCTGGGCGCAATCGCTCAAATCGTCGGGCAAGCGCTTGACGGTGCTTGGATTTGCCGACCGGGTCGGATCGCCG
>JBFFGE010000159.1:0-10952 GCA_041557595.1 Alphaproteobacteria bacterium | reverse complement strand
GCATTTGGCAGGATAGCCGTCCGGATGTGTACTTCGATCGTAGAAATTGCCGGCGCCGAGGGCGCCGGCAAGGGCGATGACGGATGGTTCGCGCTTACGCACTCGGTGGTGTCCTACGACCACCCGCACCACGCCTTGCTGGAAGAGGCCGTCACCATCGATTTCGTGAACCAGGCGCTCGGTCCGGGTGCGCGCGCCGCCGTTGAGCTGACGCTCGAATCGGCCAAGGCGCTGCACAATGCGCTTTCCCGGGCGATCGCCGCGGCCGAGATGGAGGAGAGCGCCCGGTCGGGAAGAATGTAAGGCCAAACGGGCCGTACGGACTTCTCCTGATTGCGGGGTATCTCATGCGACGGGCTGCATCGATCGATCCGGTGCGCGCTCGCTGCCGGTAATTTTCCGCCAAATAATGTCGTTGTTATATTCCAGTTTGCGTGGACTTGCCGCGCCGCGCCGGCGGCGTCACTATGAAGTCCTGCCTGGCGCGTGTTTTAACAAGAAGACAGAGGCGTTATGCATTTCGGCATGTTCATGGAGTTCGGCTTCCGCGAGGGTGGCGATTCGGCCCGTGCCTTCGCCGAGGGCCTCGATCTGGTCGATGCCGCCGAGGCCTGGGGCCTCGACTGCGCCTGGCTCTCCGAGTTTCACTTCAATCCGGACCGCTCGGTGCTGTCCTCGCCGGTGGTCACCGCGACGGCGATCGCCGGTCGGACCAAGCGGATGCGCGTCGGCCTCGCGGTCTATGTCCTGCCGCTCGCCGGCACGCCGCTCCGCGTGGCCGAGGAGATCGCCACCCTGGATCAGGTTTCCGGCGGCCGAATCGAGTTCGGCATCGGACGCAGCGGCTTCCTGACCGCCTACCGCGCCTACGGCATCGACTACGGCGAGAGCCAGGAGCGCTTCGACGAGGCGCTGACGATCCTGCGGCGCGCCTGGACCGGCGACAGGTTCTCTTACGAGGGCAAGTATTACAGCGTGACGGAAGCACAGCTGGTGCCGACCCCGGTGCAGAAACCGCACCCGCCAATGCGGATGGCGGCATCTTCCGCCGGCACCTTCGAGAAGGTCGCGCGCGAGGGCTTGCCGGTTTTCGTCGGCCTGCGCGGCGACGGCCTTTCCTTCCTGGCGGAAAACCTGCAGCGCTACCGCAGCGTCTGGAAGGAGAGCGGCCATCCCGGCGAGGGCAGCGTCTATCTTCGCGTGCCCTTCTTTGTCGGTGCGGACGAGCGCGACGGCTACGAGACGCCGCGCGCCAATATCGTGCACTATTTCGAACGCCAGGCGCGGCTGCTGAAATCCCAGGGCGCCGGCGGGCGCCCCGGTGTCGCCGAGAAGCTGGCCGCGCTGGATTACGACGAGATCCGCCGATCCCGGGTCGCCTTCGGATCCGCCGCGGAGGTCATCGACCGTGTCCATGAATGGCAAGAAGTGCTCGGCATCGACGGCGTCCTGATGGAGATGAACGCGGGCGGCATGCTCGGCGAGTCCGAGGTCAAGTCCAGCCTCGATCGCATTTGCCACGATGTCATGCCGGCATTTCGCTGAGCGTCGCCGGCTCTCAAACGGAATTGCCGCCGAATCGTCCGGACACCGCGACCGTTCTACCGATTCGGTTCACTGGTTTTTCGATTTGCGTTTGCGCGCGGGATGTAACTCGAACTCGCCCATGATTTCCAGCACCGCACCGCGCGGCAACCCCGCAATGCCGACTGCCGCCCGCGCGTGCTGCCCATACTCAGGACCCCACAATTCGAAGAACAAATCCGATGCGCCGTCGATCACCACCATGTGGCGGTCGAAATCCGGCGCACAATTCACCATGCCGTAAAGACGAATCACGCGCCTGACGCGATCGAGATCGCCCACGGTTTCCTTGATCGACGCCAGCATGCACAATGCCGCAGATTTCGCGCAGACATAGGCTTCCTGTTCGGTGACATCGGCGCCGACCTTGCCGTATTGCTTTATGTTCAGCGGCATCGCCTGCCGGCCGGTACCGTGACCGGAGAGGAACAGCAGATTACCCACCTGCACCGCGGACGTGCGATTGGGGCTCGGGTATGGATGCGTGGGCGGAACTTCCAGGCCCAACTCTGTCAGTTTGGTTTCGATTACATTCATGATGGTTTTTCCTTTGGTTAAACCGATGATTATTTCCATGCTCGGAGGTCGCGTTGTCGCCATTGCGAACGACCGGCGCCGCGAACAGGCGATCGCGAGAATTCACACAATACGATGCACGGCCCCATTCCATTATCCAAGGCCTCCGCCGAATTGAGGTCGAATGACGAGGCGGCGTCCGCGACAGGGCACATTCTTTTGGCATCCTGCAAAGTCGGAACTTAGGGGCAAGCGGGCAAAGACTGCGGCTTGATGAGCGCGCGTTCCAAGCCATTGGCGACCTTTGCGCCGCGGTGCACTGCTCTCAATGGGATGCCGCGGTTCTGATTTGTGCACAGCCGTGCTAGGATTCTCCAAACAGCGTACAGAACGAATTATTTGACCGGCGCCACGCCTGCGATGGGCGGGCTCGGTGTCTTGCGTCTTGCGTCTTGCGCCAATGGATGGATCGGTTTTATTGCCTCGGCCGGCCGTGAATTGGTGCGGCCAATGGGGAATCAGGGAGATAATTAATGTCGGCCGATGCCGCCTTCGACGAGATCAACGAAGCCAAAGCCAACATGGATCATATTTACGATCAGGCCGACCCGAGGGCTTACTTCCGCGAATTGAGAAAGCTCGACTATGCAATTCCCGGCCTTGCCAAACCAATCTTCCAAAAGCTGATCTCCCACCTTCGGCACCGGGCGAACGACACCGTCCACGTGCTCGATATAGGCTGCTCGTATGGCGTCAACGCGGCGCTGTTAAAACATGATTTGTCGATGTCGGAGCTCTATGAGCATTGGGGAAACAGCGCGCTCCTAGAGGCCACGTCGGAAGAGGTGGTTGCGCGCGACCGGCACTTTTTCGACAATCTCGACGACCCTGCGGACATCGAGGTGATGGGTCTCGACCTGGCCGAATCCGCCATTACATTCGCCGAGCAAGCGGGTCTGCTGGACGAGGGCCTTGCCGTCAATCTCGAGACGGACCCGCTGCCCGCATCGGCGGAAGAGGACCTGGCGTCGGTCGATCTGGTGACGTCAACCGGATGCGTCGGCTACGTGACCGAGAAGAGCTTCGATCGGCTGTTGCCGGCCGTCACCCCAGGACGGGCGCCATGGATAGGCAATTTCGTGCTGCGGCTTTTCCCGTTCGACGCTATCGAGGAAACCCTTGGCGACTGGGGCTATGTGACCCAGAAGCTCGAAGACCGGACTTTCGTTCAACGTCAATTCACGTCGGCCGACGAACAGGAACAGGTGCTTGACCAGTTGAGCGAGCGCGGAATCGATCCAACGGGCAAAGAGACCGAAGGCAATCTTTTGGCCGAGTTTTTCTTGTCACGCCCGGCCGGCGAACTCGCCGAGACTCCCATCGAACGCCTCCTTCCAGCCTGATCCCGGCGTTCGGGGATGTTTGTAATTAGTCGATACTGCGGATCAATCCGGCGAATGGGCCTTGGAAGCCGATGGCCGCTTCGAGTCCAACGCGTCGGCAGGTTCGCACTAACTATCGGCACCCCTTGTTTGGACCGCCCGTTCGGGAGCACACTCCGTGCCGACACGGGGTACGCTACGACACGACGCCCCCCAGATACAGGAGAACATCCATGGACCTCAGCGGCACGGTTGCCTTGGTGACGGGCGGCAATGGCGGCCTCGGACAGCGCATCTGTGATGCGCTCGCACGGGAAGGCGTGCATATCGCGGTGATGTATGCGCGCAGCCGCGATCAGGCGGAGAAAGTCGCCGGCGACCTCACATCCCGCTATCAGATCAATGCCGCCGCCTTCGCCTGCGACATCACCGATGCTTCGGCGGTCGAGGATCTGGTGGGGGCGGTCGCGGAGCGGTTCGGCCGCCTCGATATCCTGGTCAACGATGCCGCGTACAACATATCGATTCCGTTCGACGACCTCGACGGGCTGACTCAGGCTGAGTGGGACAAGATCATCGCCGTCAACCTGACCGGTCCCATGCGGCTGATTAAGGCGGTGGCGCCGATCATGAAGGCGCAAGGCCAGGGCCGCGTCGTCAACATTTCCTCGGTTGCCGGCCTGACGCCGACCGGGTCCTCGATCGCCTATGCGGTGTCGAAGGCCGGGTTGATCCATCTGACGCGCTGCATGGCCGTCGGGATGGCGCCGGAGACCCTGGTGAACTGCGTCGCTCCCGGCTTGCTGGAAGGCACGCGCGCGACGGCCAACTTGCGGGCGGAGCATGTCGAGCGTGCCGCATCGCGGGCATTGCTGAAGAAAGCGGCGGATAAGGACGATTGCGCCGACATGGTGGTGACGATGTGCCGCACGGATACGATGACGGGCCAGACCATCGTGATCGATGCCGGACGGGTCTTTCACTAGCGCAAATCCCGAGCGAACGGAAACGGTTCGCGATGGCGTGCTTTGCATAAAAACATCGGCACGCGTCCCGTCGCTTTTCTAAGTTGGGCGTCGAAAACGCTCGGCCTTCGGGCGCCAACCGGTCCGGTTATTGGAAGGCCGGCATGACTTCCTCCGCAAACAGCTTCATTGACCCCAGGACTTTCTCCTGGCTGAGGTCGCCGAACCAGAAACTGGCATTGAAGTGATCCAGCTGCATGGCCTCGCGCAGTTCCTCGAGCTTGGCAATGCAGCGCTCCTGCGTGCCGAAGACGAAATAGCGATCGAGCAGCTCCTGCATGCTGGGTTCGTTCTCGAACGGCACCGCCACCGCATGGCCTTTCTCGACCCGCTCCCGCCCTTGGCGCAGGCTCAGGGTCACCCGCATGTTCCAGCGCGCTTCCTCGACAATGGCGGGGATTTCCGACTCGTCGCGCGTTACGTAGACCGGACGCTGGGTACTGACCGAGATTTTCGATTTCGCGTCCGGGTCGGTAACGGTTTCGTCGAAAACCTTACGGAAATCGCGCAGGCGCTCGAGCGGGACGCCGAAGCCGCCCGAGACCAGGTTAAACCCGCGTCGCGCCGTGGCGATGATCGACTCCTGGCTCTGGCCAACGACCCAGATCGGCGGATGCGGCTTCTGTACCGGCACCGGAAACACGCTGGTCTCTTCGAACTGGAAGTGCTTGCCCTCGTAGCTGAAGGGCTCGCCGGCAAACGCCCGAAGCAGAATATCGACTCCTTCCTCGAAACGCTCGCGACTTTCGTCGAGCGAAAGGCCGAGGCGTCGAAACTCGTAGGGCTGATAGCCGCGTCCGAGCCCCACATCGAGACGGCCGCCGCTGAGCAAGTCGGCTGTCGCGATTTCCTCCGCGACGATCAGGGGATGATGCAATGGCAGCACGACCACGGCGGAGCCGACCCGAATTTTCTCGGTCCTGCTCGCCAGGTGCGTCGCCAGCATGAGCGGGCGGGAGAGATACCCGTATGTCGAGAAATGGTGTTCGGCGCACCAAATGCTCTCAAAGCCGAGCGTATCGGCGACCTGGGCAATCTCGGTTCCGCGCGCGAAGATCTCCTCGGAGCTTTTCGCGGTTGGCGACTGCAGCAGCAAGAACGTTCCAAACTTCATTAGGAGCTCCCAGTACGGTCGGCAGGCGGGGTGAATCGGTTCGGGGATTAACCGGCGGGCATCGGCGCGCATTACCGATAGTGTTCTTATACCAGACATCCGGGGTCGCCCCAAAATCGCCGCGAGATGCGGAGCGCCGAGTCATGGTCCCGAAATGGCTATGGACCATACAAATCGAACCGGCCGCCTGACAATCTTGTCGGCGACGGCAGTGTCCGGGCTTGTCGACAGCGATGGAGCGACAGTCTGTCCTTCGCCGAATTTTCGAGTAGAGTGACGGCGCGTTTAGAGTGACCGGATGGACAGGGAGGGTCGACCATGCCAATCGACGTGACAGCGTTGACACCGGAGTTTTGCGCCGAGATCGACGGCGTGGACATAACCAGGCCGATCGCGCCGGAGGCCTTCAGGGAAATTCGGGAGGCGTTCGATCGCTACTCCGTGCTGGTATTCCGCGGACAACCGATGGACGATGACACGCAAATTGCCTTCAGCCGTTATTTCGGGACCCCGGAGATCGGCGGCGGCGCCAACCCGGCCGCCGGAACGCCTTTTTCGCGTCAGTCCAACCTGGACATCGAAACCGGTGCGATCATCCCCTCCGATGACAAGCGGATGCATTATCAGAAAGGCAATATGCTTTGGCACATGGATAGTTCGTTCAAGGCGGGCTCGTCCCTGTGTTCCATATTGACCGCGCGTGAGGTGCCGCCGGAGGGCGGCAACACCGAGTTCGCGTCCACACGATTGGCCTATGAGAGCTTGTCCGAGGATGAGAAGAAAAGACTGGAGGGGGTGGAAGTCGATCACGACATCCGTTTCTCGCGCGGCCTGACCGGGTATAAGTATGACGAGGCGGCGGCGAAGGGATTCATCACGGCGCGGCATGACCTCGTGCGCACCAATCCGGGAAACGGCCGGAAATCGCTTCTTATCGGCATCCACGCGATGGCGATCGTCGGGTGGGAAGAGGAGGAGAGCCGGGCCCTGCTGGACGAGCTGATCGCCCGCGCCGAAAAAGTCATCTACAGCCATGAATGGCGCAAGGACGATGTCATCGTGTGGGACAACCAGGCGGCGATCCATCGCGCGACCCCATACGACACCACACGGTACCGGCGGTTGATGCAGCGCACGACGATTGCGCTCGAAGGCGCCTGGCCGGCAATGAATTAGTGCGGCGCCGCCGGAATGCTGGATCGGGACGGCAAGACCTTGCCGCCGAAATCGCTGATCCACGTGGAGGCGGGTGAAACGGCGCCGACCCTGCAAGCGGGACCGGATGGCGCCTGCGTGTTGGCCCTGCGCTTTCCGTCACCGTCGGACCGCCCGGATTCGGATCCGAGCAAGCTCGGGGGCCGGAGCGAGGCCGACTATCGCATGCGGCCGGACAATGTCGATGGTGCGCGCTGACCGGCGGCTCGGATTTTCTGGAAGAGTCCGCCCGGGATGAAGGGCGGTCCGAACCGTATCCCGTTCGGTCCGCCCGCTTCGCCGGCGATAGTGGATGTTGCCGGCCGAATTGATACAAAGCGCTGTGCCCCACGGAGCCCTCGGCACCTTGACGCCGAGTGAGGTCTTCACTCAAGCTTGGTCACCCCGAAAAGTTGCATTGGACGCGGAGCAGCATTGGGGGCAGGTCCAACCATCGATCCGCCGATACGAACCTGGACCCGCCGATTGGGGCAAATCCGAGTGCTGTTGCGCACCAAATTTCGGACCACCTGAACCGACATCAATTGAAGGGAGGAACCACCGAATGGAATACAAACGCATTTCTGCGGACTGTCATTTGGACATGATTTGGCTGCCTCACGACCTTTTCACATCGGAGGCATCGCAAGAATTGAAGGACCAGATGCCTCACGTTGTCGACCAAGCGGACGGCACCAAGCGCTGGGTCGACGCCAATGGCGCGGATTTCGGCGTCGCCGGTCTGGTCGGCGCTTCAGGAACGCCGTATGTGCCGGGCAAACAGGCGCGTGTCGACAAGATGCACGAGGCCGGTCTCTACGACGATTACAAGTACAAGGGACTGCGCCGCCCCGGCGAACCGCAACTCAGGGTCAAGGAACTCGACCGCGATGGCGTCGATGCGGAGGTGATTTATGGCATCCTCGCCGCGTGCGCAAAGATCAAAAACCCCGAGGCGGCCAATGAAGTGCTGCGAATCTACAATAACTTCATGAACGATTTCTGCAGCCATCACCCCGATCGCGAGATTGGGCTGGCCTGTCTGCCGTACAGCGACATCGACGCCGCCGCCGCCGAGGTCCGCCGCGTCACGAAACTGGGAATGAAGGGTGTCGAACTGTCGTGCTCCTGGCACATGACGCCGATGTGGCATCCAATGTGGGATCCGATCTGGGAGGCGGTCAACGAGGTGCAGCTGCCGCTGCACTTCCACACCTTTCCGTCGATCGATCCGGCATTGCGCAAGCAACATAGCGGCAACACGCTTCGGGCGATGACGTATAGCGGGCTTTGCGTCTTCCAGATGACGCTGAGCAACATTCTCACCGCCTTGATGGGGGCGGCGGTGTTCGAACGCTTCCCGAACATCCGCGTCGTGTTCGGCGAAAGCGGCATCGGCTGGATCCCTTACGTCCTCGAACGCATGGATTTCGAATATCAGGACCAGTACCGCGATCTGAAGCTCAAGATGCTGCCGAGCGAATATTGGCGCCGCCAGTGCAAGGCGACGTTCCAATATGATCGTGTCGGCACCAAATTGATCGACGATATGGGCGTGGAAACCTTGATGTGGGGATCGGACTATCCGCACCCGGATGGGGTGTGGCCGGAATCGGTGAAGTATATCGAAGAACAATTCGAGGACTTGCCCGCCGACGTCACGTACAAGCTGACCTGCGAGAATGCCGGCAAATTTTACGGACTGATCCACTAAAGCAGCGTGCGCCCAATTGGGCGCACGTAAGCTGCTCTCTATCTTTAAAGAATTGATCAACCTGCCTTTAATTGATTCCGATTAAAGGCAGGTTGATATAATTCGGCAACCCAAGGGCGCGAACTCTTTAGTCCGCCGCCTCGATCTTGTCCTGCGTCTTCGTGTCGAAATCTCCGGCGTCGTGGCGTTCGCGGAGCTGTTCGTGCGGTTCGCCGCGCAGGCGGTTGACCATGCGGCCGCGCTTGACCGGCTCGCGGGCGTGGATTTCCTCCGCCCAGCGCACCACGTTTTTGTAGGATTTGGCGTCGAGGAATTCCGCCGCCTCGTATTGGTTCAGGATGACCAGCCCGCCGTACCACGGCCAAATCGCCATGTCGGCGATGGTGTATTCGTCGCCGCACATATAGCGGTTTTCCGCCAGGCGCCGGTCGAGTACGTCGAGTTGACGCTTGGTTTCCATCGTGAAGCGGTCGATGGGGTATTGCTGTTTTTCCTCCGCATAGGCGTAGAAATGGCCGAAGCCGCCGCCGAGATACGGGGTGCTGCCCATCTGCCAGAACAGCCAGGACAGGCATTCCGGCCGCTGCGCCGGATCGCTCGGCAGGAATGCGTCGAATTTCTCGGCCAGGTACAGCAGGATCGCGCCGGATTCGAAGACCCGTGTCGGCGGATTGGTGCTGTGGTCCATCAGCGCCGGGATCTTGGAGTTCGGGTTCACCGCGACGAAGCCGCTGCCGAACTGGTCGCCGTCGCCGATGCGGATCAGCCAGGCGTCGTACTCGGCGCCCGTATGGCCCTGCGCCAATAGCTCTTCCAGCATCACCGTGACCTTTACGCCGTTCGGCGTGCCGAGCGAATAGAGCTGCAGCGGGTGCTTGCCGACGGGCAGTTCCTTGTCGTGGGTTGCGCCGGCGATCGGGCGGTTGGTGCTGGTAAACCGACCCTGCTTCTGGCCTTCCCATTGCCAGACTTTCGGCGGCGTATAGGTCTTTGTCATGGTGCGAACTCCGTTCCGGGTGCCTTTGCGGCAGTTGAAGGCGGTGTCAGATACAGTGAATTGCCCGTACGTCGCTGACGTCCGGCGGCAATGGCAAGGCGTTCCAGGTCGCGCCGCCGTCTTCGGTGCCGAAGATTTGGCCCAGGCGGACCGCGCAAAAAATTCGATCAGGGTCCCGTTCGCTGACCGCAACCTTCATGACCGTGCTCTCGATCGAAATGTCATGATCCAGGCGTTGCCAAGTCTCCCCCTTGTCTCGGCTGTGATAGAGTGAGCCGGCATCGCCCCGCGAAGACGTGCTGAGCGCCGCCAGGAAGACGGCGGGGTCGTGCGGGCTGACGATCAGATCGCGGCCATAGGAGAAATCGGAGAAGCGGCGGATGCCGAACTCGCGCCAATCGTCGCCCCGGTTGTCGCTGACGAACAATCCCATGCGGTTGGCGATCCAGACCGTGCTCGGTTCGGTCGGGCTGACCATCAGCGCATGAAGGTCGAGCATTCCCTCGGTATCGTTGTCGCTGAGAAGTGCGCTTTTCAGGTGCGGTTCCTTCGACAGTTCGAGCAGCCCCTGGCTGCGGTCTTGCCATGTTTCGCCGCCGTCGAGGCTGCGAATGAAACCGCCGACTTCCAGGGCGGCATAAATCTCGTCGGGTGCGTTGGGGTCGAGCGCCATCCGCAGCACGCGGACCGGGAAGCAGTCGGTCAAGGCCGCTTCCGGTTGAACGGTCGGCAACCGACGCCAGGTCCCGCCGCCGTCTTCGGTCTTGTGGATCACAGTATGATCCGCACCGGCGTAGATCGTTTTCGGATCGTCCGGATGCAGGAGGATCGAGAAGATCGCCGAATTCTTGATCGGAAGACCGAGATCGGCCCAGCTGTCGCCGCCGTCGGTGCTTTCGAATATGCCCCGTTGCGTGCCGATGTAGAGCGTTCGGGGATCGCCGGGCCGCGCGACGATCGTCAGCACCTTCAATCCGTCCGGAAGACCGTTGCTGACCTCGGCCCATCCTTCTTGCTGCGGCGAACGCCGGTAAAGGCCGGCGGAATATTGTGAATCCGACTGACGCGACGGCGCAAACGCGCCCACGAACACGGTGCTTTCCATAGTGCGATCTTCCCTTGTCGTTCGATCCATTCATTAAAACCCAGTTCTGTGGCGATGTCTCCTTCCGGCCAGATTGACTCAATATGCAGAAAAATGCGGCAGGCTTGACCGAATGTTACTTGTCTTTCCATGGCTCCGACTTTTTCAACATCCTCGGCTAACAGTAGCCGTGCGGCGGTTTAGATCTGAGGTCTGCTTTCCGAGGTGGGTTCAACGGGTCGTCGCAACACTTCAATCTTTGATGAAAGAATGGAGTGTTGGCATGGGCTATCGTCGTCGGATCTATTTTACGGAGAAGCAGAAGGCGGAGATTTGGGACCG
>JBFFGE010000158.1:0-10978 GCA_041557595.1 Alphaproteobacteria bacterium | reverse complement strand
GATCCTCTTCACACGGCCGCATTACGCCGCAGGCGCCTGGAGAACCGGCGCGCGGCGGGGGCCAACCTAGATCAACCTGCCATTAATTGGAATCGATTAAAGGCAGAAAAGTTGATCGATTCTATAAAGATAGAGCAGCTTATGGGCACCGAAACGGGCGCATGCTGCTCCAGGCGTTTTCCCGCCGGCGAAAAGGTCTCGTGAAAATGATTTTGCTTTCGGGCGAACTATCGCGCCGGGCGCGCCGCCTGCTGGGTCGGGTCATGATCCGTGTGCCAGCGCTTCGTCAGAACCTGCGCCTTGGCGACGTCTTCCGGCGCCATACGGGCCGCCAGATCACGCTGTCTTGCGACCGCCTGCTGATTGCCCTGCCGGGCGGCAAGACCTTACAGCATATGGGCGCGCGCAAGATTCTTCGGCGCTAAGTCGCCTTCTTCGTAATGCGCCGCCAGGCTGAATTGCGCATCGCCCAATCCCGCCCGAGCGGCCTGCTGGATCCACGCGAACCCCTTGCCCCGGTTTTTCTCGACGCCCAGCCCGTTGCGATACATGACGCCGAGATTGTATTGCGCCATCGGGAGGCCGTTGTCGGCGGCCAGGCGGAACCAGCGGGCGGCCGCGGCAAAATCCTGCGGAACGCCCACGCCGGCTGCGAAGAGTACACCGAGCGCATATTGGGCGCGGCGGCTATTCTGCTCCGCCGCCAAACGGAACCAGCGGACCGATTTTTCGGTGTCCCGAGGGATACCCCGGCCCCACCGGTAGGCCTCTCCAAGCTGGAGTTGCGCGCCGAGATGGCCGCGTTCCGCGGCCTCCCGGTACCAGCGTACCGCGACGGCGGGATCGCGGCGGACCCCCAATCCATGTTCGTGCAAATGGCCGATCCATTTCTGGGCGTCAGCGTCGCCTTGCATGGCGAGCGGCCGCCAGAAGTGCAGCGCCTGCGCATAGTCGCCGCGATCGAATGCGGCCTTGGCAGAGACGTGCCCCGCCGCCGATACGGCGGCCGGAAACACGATCAAGCTCACGATGAGCACGAGGATTCGTAAAGACATCAACGCGATCTCCAAGAAGCTTGCCTTCTTGGTAAACCGGTAAGGTTAACGAAAGATTAAAGAAACGGCCGCGTAACGGCGGCGGGCGCACGCCAATTTCACGCCAATCGGAACCGCGCGAGAGCGGTACGTCCGCCCTCGAACCGACCCCTATTCCGCCTTGAAGTCGGGTTTGCGCTTTTCGGCAAAGGCCTTCGTGCCTTCTTTCAGGTCCTTGCTGAAGCGCAGCATGGTGTTGGTCGCCTGCTCCCAGCGCAGCCCGGTGGCGAGATCCATGTCGTAAGACCGGATCGCCAGTTCCTTCGCCGCCTGCACCGCGAGCGGCGCGTTCTCGGCCACCCGGCGCGCGTAGTCCCGGGCGGTGTCCATCAGCTTGTCGCGCGCGACCACGGCATTGATCAGCCCCCAGCGTTCGGCCTTGTCGGTGCCGAACCGGTCGCCGGTCAGCAGGATCTCCATCGCGATGGCATAGGGGAATTGCTGCATCACCCGCTGCGTGCCCCCATTGCCGGGCACCAGCCCGCGCTTCACCTCCGACAGGCCGAAGGTCGCTTCGGGGACGGCAATTCGAATATCGGCAGCCATCAGCAGCGTCATGCCGCCGCCGAGACAGTAACCGTTGACTGCCGCGATGACCGGCTTCCAGACCTCGAGCCCGCGGTTGAGGATCTGGTCCTTCTGGGTCAGCCAGTTTTCGTGCATCGCCGGTTCGCGGTTGACGAAGGCCTTGAGGTCGGCACCGGCGGTAAACGACTTCTCCCCCGCCCCGGTGATGATGGCGCAGCGGATCGCCGGGTCGTCGCGCACCGTGATCCAGCATTGCGACAGGGCGGCATAGTGCTCCGCGTCCATCGCGTTCATCCGCTCCGGACGGTTGATGACGATCAGGGCAACGCCCTGATCGTCGACCTCGAAATCGATCGGCATTGTTCGGCTCTGACGTCGCAGTGCGCCCGAACCGGGCGCGGGATCCTCCGCGCAACGGTACACACGCCGTGCCACAGGACAAGGGCACAGGGCGTCGCGCGACCTAACGCAGCGCCCGCTGCACCACATTGTGCAGCATCTCGACCAGCCCCGCATGAACCGCCACCGGCAAACCGTCGACCGTCGGATCGAGCATGCCCGTGGTGCCGTCGACCAGTCCGACGGCGGCCGAGGATTCGATCAGGCGCCGCTCCAGCTCCGCCGTGTGGGCGAGTCGCGGATTGCCGGCGAGGATGGCGAGCGACGCGGCCACGCCATAGCAGCCCCAGTTCGAGACGCCCGAGGGAATCAACACATCCGTCGCGACTTCGGAACACAGCACTTCGCCATGGGGGATATGAGCCCGCACCGCTTCCTTGACCGCGCCCATGCCGATCTCGTTGCCGCCGTCGCCGATGCCGATCGTGGGAATGCCGGCCGCCGCCGCTACGCCGATTATATGGTCGAGCTTGGCGCGGCCTTCGGTGTAGTCCTGGCCCAGCATGTTGCGATAGGTGCCATCGGCGGTCAGTCCGGCGCGCTCGACCGACACCACCGCCTTCGGCGCGTACTTTTCCATCAACGCCTTGCATTCCGCCGGCGCGGCGGCCTCATCCGACGAGATACCGTCCATCACCGCGACCCCGGTGAAGCGCGGCAGGGCGGTCGCGATCTCCGCCTCCTCCAGCGGCATCACGTTGGGACCGGCGAGTTCGGTCATGCGGCCGAGCGTGCCGAGGATCGACCGATCCGCCAGGATCACCGGGACGGCATTGAATCCCAGGGTAATCGCCCGCGCCAGGACGGCGGCGCCGATCGGCCCGTCGTTTTCGGCGATGCGATCGTTGACCGCCGACCGGGTCAGCGACCCGGTCAGGATGAACACCCGCTCGCCCGGCTTCAGGGCAGCCAGGCTTCGCGCGGCGGCAAGGCAAAGCGGCTCGTCCGTCAACGCGCGGGCGGGCCCATACAATCCGGCAACGCCGCGGTTGCCGATATCCAGATTGACGATACGGTCGATCAGCTCGTGCATGACGGATCTCCCTTTTTTAAAAACATTCGTTCTCGAACCATAGAGCGTACGGCAGCAAGACAGTAGAATGCCGCATCCGCGCCGCCGACCGGCGGCGCAACCGCACACACAGACCTTAAACGAGATCGTAACGGGGAGACTACGCGCATGGAGAAATATCCCGCGGTGAGCATCATGGTGAAATTCGGCGCGGTGATCGCCGGCCTGATCGCGGCGGCGCCGGTTGCGCTCGCGCTCTGGGCCGTGCTCGGCTTCGGTGCGCCGCCCGTGTGGATTGTCGTGGCGGTCGCGGTCGGCGGTCTCGGCGGGTTGCTGATGAAGACGCTGACCGAGCTCACCGTCATCATTACCGACATGCTGCTCCCGCAATAAGCGACACAGGCGTCACCTCATGGATTACGACCTGATCATTATCGGCGGCGGCCTTGCGGGTCTGACCACCGCGAACCGCGCGGCGGAGCTGGGCTTGCGACCCGTCGTCCTCGAGCAAGGCAGCGACGAGCGCTATCCCTGCAACTCGCGCTTCGCCGGCGGCCTCGTCCATGTGGTGTTCAAGGACATGGCGCGGGACGCCGAGGCACTGCACGAGGCCATCGAGGGCGTGACCGGCGGGTTGACCGATGAAGCTCTGACACAGCTGATGGCCGAGGAGAGCCCGCGCGCCATCGACTGGATGCGTAGCCAGGGCGCCAAGTTCATCAAGGCGGGACCGCAGGAATGGATGCGCTGGGTACTGGCGCCGCCGCGCCCGCGCGCGCCCGGTTTGAACTGGGAAGGGCGCGGCCCTGACCTGCTGTTGCGCACGCTCACCGCCAATCTGGCGACGCGCCAGGGCCGGGTCATGCGGGGCGTCCGGGCGAACCGGTTGATTATCGAGGACGGCCGTGTGGCCGGCGTCGCCGCAACCCAGGACGGAGTGGAGACATCCCTGCGCGCGCCGGTCGTGGTGATCGCCGATGGCGGATACCACAACAACGAGGCGCTGGTGCGCGAGCATATCTGCGCGACGCCGGACGCGCTGTTCCGGCGCAATGCGGGCACCGGCCATGGCGACGGGGTTGCCATGGCGCGGCAGGCCGGCGCACGGCTCATCGACATGGAACATTTCTATGGCCATCTGCTCGGCCGCGAGGTGTTCGAGAACGAGAAACTCTGGCCCTATCCCATTCTCGACCACGCCGCCGGCTCGGGCGTGCTGGTCGACGCCGAGGGCCGCCGCTACTGCGACGAGGGCATCAGCGGCGTCTACATGGCGAACGAAACGGCCCGTATGCCCGACCCGCGCGGCATCGTCGTCGTTTTCGACGAGGAAATCTGGACCACCGTGGCCGCCGACCAAAGCTATCCGCCGACCATCAACGATACCTTCGTCCGCGCCGGCGGCACCGTGCTGGAAGCGTCGACCATCGCCGAGCTGGCGGGTCTCGCGGGCCTGCCCGCCGAGACGCTGCAGGAAACCGTGGACGCCCATAACGCGGCAATAGCGAACGATGCGCTGGGCGATCTTTCGCCGGTGCGCAGCAATGCCCGCGGCAACGCGCGGCCGATCGTCAAACCGCCGTTCCGGGCGATCCTGGCCTGCGCCGGGATCACCTATACTTTCGGCGGCATCGCGATCGACCGAACCGGCCGTACGCTGGACGACAGTGGCGCGCCGATCCCCGGGCTCTACGCCGTCGGCTCGTGCAGCGCCGGCGCCGAGGGCGGTCCGCGCGCGGCCTATATCGGCGGCCTCTCCAAGGCCGTGATTACCGGCCTCTGCGCGGCCGAACACATTGCCGAGAACAGATAAACGCCGTCAGGCCGATTTCGGCGACAATGCCGGACGCAGGAAGACGCAGAGCGGCAACGGCAGCAACACCACGCCGGCCATCGTGAGCATTGCCGGTGTGAGCCCATAGCGGTCGCCGATATAGCCGAACAGGATTGGCGAGACGATCGCCGCGCCGCTGGCAATCGAATAGATCAACCCGAAACCGCGCGACTGGCGATCCTCGGTGATCAGGTCGCTGACCGTACCGTAGGTAATCGAGGACGACCCCTGCAGCACCACCCCCAACACCGGCAGCAGGAAATAGGCGAGCAATGTTGGCGCCAGCAAGATGGCCACGATCCCGATCGCCGTCAGGGCTTCGACCAGGATCAAGGACCGGATAACGCCGAAACGTTCGGCGAGCAGGCCGCATCCGAATTTTCCGAAGGCGCCGCCGGCCAGCGTCAATACGACCGCAAAGGCGGCCAGGCTTGTCGGCACCTGTTTTTCGATCATCAGGAAAGCAAGAAACGTCAGGAAGCCGCCTTGTACCGCGATGTCGAGCAAAACGATCACCGACAATGCGGCAAACCCGGTCCGGTCCCGAATTCCCCAACCACCGCGCGGGGCGCTGTCCGTCGCGGTCGCCGTCGCGACCGGCCTGGCGCCCGCGCCGAGCCACCGCAACAGACCGTAGAGCACGGCGGCTGCGCCCAGCGCGAGCACCCCAAACGCGGTCACCACCCCGTGCCAGGCAACGCCGGCGCCAAAAAGCAGCGTGAACAGCCCAGCAAAGGCCAGCTTTCCAAAGTCACCGGATGAATTGTAGACCCCAAGCGCCGAGCGCCGACCGCCATCCTCGTAGGCCTTGCTGATGACCGCGGACGACAATGCGTGTTGAAAGGCGGCGCCCAGGCCGACGACGAAGAGGCTGACGAGGATCACCAAGAAACCGGTCGCCTGCCCCAGCGCCACGAATCCGAGCCCGGCGCATGCGAGCCCGAACACCAGCAAGATGCGCTCGCCCGACCGCTCGGACAGCAAGCCCGACGGCAATTCGAAGAGTGTCATTGCGCTGTTGTTGGCGGCCCGGATGATCCCGACCTGGGCGTAACTCAAGCCGAATACCTGGGCCAGGACCGGCAGCAACACATAGACCAAATTGGCCAGCCCATCCTGCAATGCGTGGACGCCGCAGCAGGTGGCCAGGATGACCTTCCGTCTGTCCGCCATGCGCTTCCGCCGTGTTCCCGCGCAACAAATTTACGCAACCAAAACACTATAGGAGGAACAGCCGCTTGCGACACGGCGAATTGCGGTTCAATGCCGTGCCGCGCTGCGCATCCGGTAGACTGGCTTCAAACGGCCCGCTGTTCGGGCTGCGGGCGCGTCTCCGCGACCGACGACTTTTCCTGGATAAGCCGTTTGCGGAGCACCTGCCGCTCGAGACCGGGCAAACGGGCACACCGGACAGCCAACGCGATGCGGTTGGCCCGCGTGATGGATACCGACGATTTGTTGTCTTTGCTCATATCGAACCACTCCAATCAGGCCGGGAGTCTGGTTCATCCAATGACGCCTGTCATTCGTCCGAAAGTATGCATCCGATCGGTCCTGCCGGCCAAGTCGAAATCGACCGGGTCGCCGCAAAAAACGCAAGTTTTGCCGGTCGTCCTACCGCGCCGGGCCGGTCGCTTCCGCATGCTGGCGAAAGCGCGGCATGACATCCTCCGCCAGCAACGCCATCGAGCGCTTCCATAATCCCGCCCGGTCCCAATCGTGGCCGGTCGCGAGCAGGGTGCCGAAATGCCCCGTTTGATCGCGAAATGCGATGAGCTGGTCCAGCACGCTGTCGGGATCGCCGGCGATGACCTGATCCTCCAACGCTTCGTTCACCTGCACATCGACTTCGGCGCGAACCTCCGCGCTCGGCAGGCCGGGGGTCGTCCGCATGGCCGCCAGCGTGCGCAGATAGCGGAAGTAAAAATTGATCCCGCTATCCGGATTCTTCACATAGTCGATGGCTTCCGAGTCGCTGTCCGCCACCAGAATGCTGCGGGCGACCCGCCAGATATCCCGGTCGGCCGGCTTGCCCACCTTGTCGCGCGCCGCCGCGTAGTCGTCCCAGTGGCCCTTTACGAACGCCGTCGGGATGAAATTGCCGGAAATCGGGATCCAGTCCCGCTCCGCGCACAACAGGGCGCTGCCGGATTTGGGGCTGCGCAACGCCAGGGCGATCGGCGGATGGGGCTTCTGGAGCGGCTTGCCCATGATGCCGACACCGTATTCGGGCATCACGAAATCCTTCACCGTGATGTCCCAGAACTCGCCCTTCAATTCATACGGCGGATCCTGGGTCCAGATCGCGATCATCGCATCGACGCATTCCAGCATCATCCGCCCGCGTTGTTCGGACGTCGATTTGAACAATTCCGCGTCGCTCGCCATGCCGCCCGGTCCGACGCCGAGCACGCAGCGCCCGCCGCTCAACTGATCGAACATCGCCACCTGACTCGCCAAATGCGCCGGGTGGTGATGCGGCAGATTGACGACCGCCGTGCCGAGCTTGATGTGCCGGGTCTCCGGGATGACCGTGGCGAGGAATAGCAGCGGCGACACGATCGGCTCGGCCGTCGTGGTGATATGTTCACCGATCCAGGCCTCGGAATACCCCAGTTTGTCGGCCAGGATCACCGCCTCCCGGTCTTCCTGCAGCACCATTCCCCAGTCGCGGCCGGGATGATGCAGCGGCATCGCGAAATAGCCCAATTCCATCTGTGTCTTCGCCATGATTCTCACTTATTCCGATCGTCACGCGCCGCGAGTTTATGGACTCGCTGACCCTTCGGCAAATCCGGCCCGGAACGATTGACCGGGACAATCTCCCGGGAGATGCTTCGCCCTATGACACTGGCAAATCCTCGCCGCCGCCTGATTTGGATCGCTCTTACCGGGGCAATCGCCCTGCCCTTCGCCGGCGCCGCCGCGCCGCCCGATCCCCGGGAAGACAACGTTGCCTTCGTCCGCTTCGCGTCGGAACAGCTGTGCAGCACCCCGACGCTCACAACCGCCGAAAAAATAGACCGCCTGAAGGCGCACAGTCTCGACCACGCCACGCCGATCCGGCGGCGCGGAGCAATCGTCGGTTGGCGCGAACAATACCGATTGTCCACCGGCGGGTCGCTGCAGGTTCTCCGCATGGGCCCCGGCGAGCGGATCAGCCGTTGGCAGTTCACCTATGCCGATACGCGGCCCGAACTGACGGCCTTTGCCGGCCCGGATTGCACCCTGCTCGGCGGCCAATGGCTGATTTACGACGAGAATGGACGGCGCCAGACCCGCGCGCGCTACGGCCGCGATCTGGTCGAAATTATCAGCCGCGAGGCTCTCAATCCGCCAATCCCAGCGGGTAGGGATCCGGGCGGTGTGCTTGTCGCGCTGTTCGATTCCGGCGTCAACTACACGCTGCCTCCGATCGCGCGTCACTTGGCCCGGGCGCCGAACGGCCAGGCGCTGGGCTATGATTTCTGGGAAGGCGACGCCCGACCGTTCGACGAGGATACCGGCGCATCGCCGTTCTTTCCGCGGCGCCATGGCACCGCCGTCGCCAGCCTGATCTTACGCGAACACCCAAGGGTTCGCTTGCTGCCCTATCGCTATCCCCGTCCCGATATGCGCCGCATGGCGGAGATGGTGCAGGCCGCCGCAAGCAATGGCGCCGTCCTGGTCTCGATGCCGATGGGCAGTACACGCAAATCGGATTGGACCGCCTTCGTGACCGCCGCGCGGGCACGGCCCGACATGTTGTTCATCATTTCGGCCGGAAACAATGGCCGCGATATCGATACCGAGCCGGTCTATCCCGCCGCCTTCGATCTGGAAAATTTTCTGGTCGTGACCTCCGCCGGTCCCTTCGGAACGATCGCGCAGGGATCGAACTGGGGCGCCAAGAGCGTCGACCTGATGGTGCCGGCGGAGCACATGCAGGCGCTGGATTTCGACGGCCGGGAGCGCGCCCGGTCGGGTTCCAGCCAGGCTGTCGCCCGCACGGTGGCGCTGGCCGCCCGGCTCTTGCGCCGGCATCCGAACTGGCGCGCACCGAGGCTCAAGAAAGCCATCCTGAAACACGCCCGGATCACGCCCAAGACCCGCGGCGCCATGCGTCATGGATGGATCGCCGACCCCTTGGCGGTCAAATAACCGTCTTTCCGACGCGGCGTTTGCACGGTGCCGGTAATATTTGGCAAAATCCGGCGAAGCAGGCTCGCATTGTCAGACCGACCGAGGACGCGCCATGGTTTTGAAGATCGAAAGACTGCATCCCCTCTTCGTCGCGGAAGTGACCGGCGTCGATCTGCGACAGCCGGTTGACGACGAAATCTTCGCGCAAATCCAGGACGCGTTCGAAACCCATTCGATTCTGGTGTTCCGCGATCAGGATATCGACGATGCACAGCAGATCGCCTTTAGTGAGCGATTCGGGTCGCTCGAACGGATGCTCAAGGGCTCCATGGGCGACGGCACGCCGATCGCCAACCTGTCGAATGTCGACCCGCAAACCGACACGACCATGTTGCCGACGGATAAACGGGCGGTCCGCAATTCGGCAAACATGCTGTGGCATACCGACAGTTCCTTCAAACGGGTGCCGGCGCTGGCCTCGCTCCTCTCAGGCCGGGAAGTCCCGCCGGAAGGTGGCGAAACGGAATTCGCCTCGACGCGGGCGGCCTATGCGGAACTGCCGGAAGACCGGAAGCAGGAATTGGATGCGTTGATCGTCGAACACAGCTTCGCGTACTCACGCAGCAAGGTGGATCCGGAGATGCTGAATCAGGAACAAAAAGACGAAGTCCCGCCGGTACCGCATCCCTTGATCCGCCAAAATCCGGTAAATGGGCAAAAGGCCCTGTATGTCGGCTCGCACGCATCGCACATTTTCGGCCGGCCGGTGGAGGAAGGCCGGGCGCTGCTCGAGGAACTGCTCGACTGGGCGACGCAACCTCAATTTCGCTATCTGCACAAATGGCGGCCCAAAGACGTTGTGATGTGGGATAACCGGTGCGTGCTGCACCGCGGCCGGCCCTGGGACTATAAATTCCGGCGGGTGATGCGGCGAACCACGGTTGCCGGCGACGGCCCGACGGTTTCCGACGCTGAATGGGCT
Organism: Alphaproteobacteria bacterium; assembly: GCA_041557595.1. Lineage (GTDB taxonomy): Bacteria > Pseudomonadota > Alphaproteobacteria > UBA8366 > UBA8366 > JAOTYV01. The sequence goes on along the minus strand of JBFFGE010000158.1, from coordinate 1,007 downwards.
AGCGTCGCGGCCTAATCCGATTTCGCGAAATAGTGGTCGCTGCCGATCCTGTGCAGGCAGCGATATTCGAATTCCGCCATGGTCGCGGACAGTTCGTCGCGCGTCGTATCGAATGCCTCGATCTGCAGGAAGCAGTCGTTGTTCCGCAGCAGCGCCGCCATGCCCCGAACGACATTGAGTTCGTGGCCTTCGACATCGATCTTCATGAAGATCTTCATACCATCCAGGGACAAAAAATCATCGAGCCGGACCGCCGGCACGGGAACCGACGAGGTACTGTCGCTAACCCGGGACTGCCCGGTCGAGGTCTCCGCATACAGGTCCATATGGACCGTGCCGTTGATGTCGGTGACCGCGAGCTTCTGCACCTCGATGGCGGTCTCCAGCCGATTCAGATAAAGATTGCCGGATAACTGGTTGAAGTTACGGGGGTCCGGCTCGAACGCGATGACGCGATCGCAGACCCCGGCATGGGCGACGGAGAGCGCATAGAGGCCAAAATTGGCGCCGATATCGACGAATAGGTCGGCCCCCCTCTCCCGCATCGACGCGAGCAGGAAATCGATCTGTTCCCGCTCATAGCCGCCGTAAAATACGATTTGACGATCGACGTAATTCCTGTGGTTCAGCAGCAGGGCGAGACCGTTGCGGTGCAGAATCACGAATCCGCCGGGGTGCCGAATGGCGGCCCATTTCTTCTTTATGCTGGGGAGGAGCCGTTTCAGGATCGGCAGTCGGGATTTCATCCCTATTTATATCCGATTGTTCCTTGGTCGACCAATTGCCGTCGCAAACCGGCGGCACGGTTAACGAATCTTTAAATGCACCCGCTTACGCTCGAAATTACCGCGTCCCGCAGGGATGGCGGCCAAGCAAAGTACGAGTGCCCGCATGACGATTTCAGTCATCGTTCCAATTTACAACGAGGAGGAAAATATCGACCTCCTCTACGACCGACTTCGTCCCGTACTCGCCCAGTTGGGCCAAGGCTACGAAATTATTTACGT
>JBFFGE010000157.1:0-11027 GCA_041557595.1 Alphaproteobacteria bacterium | reverse complement strand
CGAACCGTATCGCGACCGCATGACCCGACGCCGCCTCGAAATCCGCGGCGCATTTACTGACGCCCAGTTTCGGCGCGCCGCCGCTCAATATATTCAGCTCACCCATCCTCGCCGTCCCTATTGCCGAACCGGCCTTCGTGCCGATGCCCGCTTCGTACAGTACCGTGGACCGTGTGGCGGCGCATTAGCATTTGCCCACGCTTCGCGCCGCGCCGTATGCTTGGGCCGCCCGACGGCGGCATTCGGGTGACCCCATATAAATAAAGAGAGGGAGAGGCGCGTGGCTTCAGTACTCGACATCGAACAGGACGGCCATGTCCGGACCATCGTTCTGAACCGTCCCGACAAGATGAACGCGCTCAGCACGGAGCTTGCCTGGGGCATCATCGGCGCCGTCGAGGATGCGGCGGGGGACGATTCCGTTTGGGTGCTCGCGATAACCGGCAGCGGCAATGCGTTCTGCGCCGGCCTCGATCTGTCGGGAAACCGCGATCAACGCTACAATCCGCAATCGCCCCTGAGCCAGCAGCTCGACGACCTGAGCTGGGTCGGTCAATTCTTCCTGACGCTTCGACAGAAATGCGACAAACCCATCGTCGCCGGCGTCAACGGGGCGGCCGTGGGCGCCGGCCTCTCGCTCGCCATGGCATCGGATATGCGGATTGTCGCCAAAAGCGCGCGCCTGATTGCCGGGTATCCCCGGATCGGCGGATCGCCCGACGGCGGGTTGAGCTATACCTTGCGCGAATGTATGGGCCATGAACAGGCGATGCGCTTCCTGTTGGAGAACCGAACGGTCAACGGCGAGGAAGCGGTCCGCCTCGGCATGGCCGGCGAAGTGGTGGACGACGACCGGTTGCTTAGCCGGCTGGCCGAATACTGTCAGAGCCTGACGCAACTCTCGCCGGTCACCGGCCGGCTCACCAAACGGACGGTGGTCAAGGCGGCGACGGCGACCGACCTCGAGACCCATCTGCGCTATGAACTGGCGACGATCCACCGCGCCTTCGCCAGCGAGGACGCGCAGGAGGCCCGCAAGGCGTTTCTCGAAAAACGCGCGCCCGTGTTCAAGGGCCGGTAGCGTAGTAGCGCGTCAATCGGCGTCGAAATATTGCGCATGCTCGCGGCGGTCGACCGGCAGGATTTGCTCGCCCAGCATGTCGCTGAGCACGACCTGCCGCGCCTCTTCCGCATCCAGGCCGTTGCGCTCGATCATGTCCTGGCTGTCCGCCAGGATGGCGTCGACGTCGCGCATCGTCTTCAGGCGCTTGAAGACATCTTCGCGTTCGAAACCCATGCTCTCGCCGATGATTTCCATGAAGTTCACCACCTCGAACGACCATTGTCCGTGGTGGGAGACGATCTCACGGTGATCGGAGTGATACACGCCCGCAAGCGTGGTCACACCCGCGTCCTCCGCCGCCTGCAACTCCTTGGCCAGCATCTCCCGCCGGCGTTCCGGGATCGTGACGAGCGAATTTAGCGTGTAGCCGATACGCGGTTGTTCCAGGTCCACCACCTCGACGCCGGGAATGGCCGACAACAGCGCAACGACCGCCTCCGTCACCCCTTCGCTGCCCGGGTGTTCGTGCAGCGCGACCCGCTTGTCGACGCGATGGATGAAATGGGGCCGCAACTCCTCGAGACGCCGGGCGAGATAGACCGCGAACATGGTCATGTCGAAGGCCGGGTCGGCGTTGCCGGCGCCGATATCATGGATCGGCAGCGCGGTTTCGCCGAACTGGATCTGGCAGGTCGGGCACCAGGAGAGCACTTCCGAGGTCTTGGTTTCGGCAAACCGTTCGATGGTGCGCAGACCCTGGCGCATGGCGTTTTCGTCGTCGCCGCCGCGCATCTGCAGGATGCCGCAGCAATTCGCCGGCCCGCCATACACTTCATATTGCACATCGAGCCGGTCCAGCACATCGAGGCACAGAAGCCCGATATGCGGCGTCTTCAGCAGATTACAGCCGGTATAGAAGATGAGATCCGGCGGCTCGGCGGTTTTCGGATGCGACGAGGGATCGAGCCGTTGCAGCAATTCCGGCGGCAGTTGCAGGCGCGACAGCACGCGAACGCCGCGGGTCATCGATTTGAACAAATCCTTGCCCTTGTCCCGCCGCGCCTCCGCCGTTTGGCGCTTTTTCAGGACCCGGCGCGCCATCGCCAGCATGAACCGCGGATTGACGCCATAGTCGCAGGCGCTCAGGCAAAAGCCGCTGCCCGTGCAGGCCGACGCCCATTGTTCGGAGAAATCCGGCCCGGCGCCGGTCCGCAACACGTCGAGCACCCCGCCGATCACCGCCTTGGGATCGGACACGTCGATCCGCGCCGGTTCGGGCATGGGACAGGCCTCGACGCACTTTCCACAGCGCGTGCAGGCATCCGCCATGGCCGCGACACGGGCATCGAGCGTATCAAGGTAACCGGCGGTTTTCTCGGACATAGACACCTCCAAAGCCGCCCTGCGGGCGGTCAGGGCAGAATAGTATAAGAGTGCCCGATGAATAGCACGAAATGCGCGACTCATCGCCAGTGGATCGTGTACCGTGTCTTTTAGTCCCAATTCCCGTATGGACGCCTGGGAGAACAGGATGATGCCAAAACCGGATATTTCCGCGCCAGCCGGCGGATCCGCCGCCGCGCGGTTCGACTTGCAGCCCTTGCCCGGCGCCCCTTTTGGCGGGCTCATTCGTCCCAGCGCGGTGGATGACACCGGGGCTTTCATTGCGGCGGCCGAAGCCGAGCCGGCCGCGCTGCCCGACGCGCTGTATGCGTCGGAGGGGCTGATCCTCGTTCCGGGAATGCGGGAAATTGCGGAACAACCATCATTATTGGTTCGGCTGAGCCGTCTGTTCGGTCCGGAGGTGGAGAACTATACCGAGACCCTGACCGACCCGAACAAGGTGCATCCCGACGTGCCGGAAATCCTCGTCGTCTCCAATCTGCCGCCCGCCAACAAACCGCCGCCGCCGCGCCCGGATCCGCCCTTCAACGAAGACGGCAGCCTGCCGACGCGGTTTCCCCATCGCCGGGGGTGGCACACGGATCAGAGCTACCGTCGGCCGCCGCCGGATATTTCACTCTTCTATGCGGCGACCGCCGCGCCCAAAGGCCAGGGACAGACCCTCTATGCCAACGGCATCGCAGCCTATTCGGCGCTGCCGGCGGCGATGAAGAAGCGTCTGGACGGCGTCTACGGCATTCACGCGATGCCCGGCGCCGGGCGTTCCGAGAAGGCGGTGCGGGCGGGCGACACGCCGATGCCGCTACAGCCCCATGAACAACCGCGGCCGCAACCCATAGTGCGCACCCATCCGGTGACCGGCGAAAGATCGCTCTACCTCTGCGAAGCCGGACAAATGGACTGGATCGAGGGCCCCATCATGGGGATGCAGCCGGGCCCCGACGGCGACGGCGCGGCCCTGGTCTATGAACTGATGTCGCATCTGACGCAGCAGCAATTCGTCTATGCGCATGAATGGACGCAGGACGACCTGACTATCTACGATAATCGCACGCTGGTGCATGCGGCGACCTGGTTCGACGCGGAGAAACATCCGCGGCGCATGTGGCGCACCACCGTCAGCGGCAATCCCGGCGCCGAATACGCGGGCGAGAAGAAGAGCTGGATTCCGGCAGGCGCGTAGCGGCTAACCGGCCGCCTTCTTCGATTCCACGAAGGTCAGATATCTGACCACATCGGCCGCATCCAACCGGCCGATCGGTCCGGAGCTATAGGTCGCGCTCATCACCTTACCATCCGCGCCGAGCACAAATTCCGACGGCTGGATGATACCGCGCCGCTCCTCCCACCAGGATCCCATGGCATTGCCATCGGCCCGGTTCATGCCATAGGCGACGGGGAAGGAAAGGTCCGCCGCGACTTTCGCGGCATTTTCCGCATCATCCACGCTGCCCGCGACGACAGTTACGCCAAGCGCGTCCAGCGCCGCTTTCTGTTCTTCATAGCCGGCCAACTGCCGGCGGCAGTACGGTCACCAGTGGCCGCGATAGAACAGCAGAACGGCATAGTTGCCGCCAAGGTCGTCCGGCACGGTCATGGCGCCGCCGCCAACCAACGACAAGGACAGTTGCGGAAAGACGTCGCCTGTATCGAGTTTTTCGCTCATGGCGTCAGCTAGCCGGATTTGCCGCGGAACGTCAAGGTTTTGCGGCGGCACGCCGATCGAGCAACGCCAGCAGCGCCGGCAGCACGACCATGGTGCAGACCGTCGTCACCGTGATCGCTATGGTCAGCAACATCCCCATACTGGCCGTCCCGCGATGGGTCGACAGCGCCAGGGCGCAGAACGACCCGATCGTGGTCAAGGCGCTGAACAGCACCGCCCGCGGCGTGCTGGTCTCCAGGAACTGACCGGACCGGTCCGTCCGATGGCGCAGGACGATATGGATTCCGCTGGCCACCCCGAGCCCGAACAGCAAAGGCAGCACGATCACATTGGCGAAGTTGAACGGAATGGCGAATACCACGGTCGCCGCCACCGTCAGCAAGGCGGCGAGTCCGAGCGGCGCCAGCACGAGCAGCATGTCACGGATGCTGCGCAACAGCACCAGCAGCAGCACGACAATCAACACAAACGCATAGAGCGCCGCTTCCTTGAAGGCCTGGATCACCGCACGGCCTGCCGCATCGATCGTGACCGCGCCGCCATTGGCGCCCGGAAAGGCGGATTGCACCTCCGTGACGAAACGCCGCCGCGCATCCTGGCGCCGCGGATCGCCGGCCGGAAGGATCGCGACCAGCGCCCGGCCGTCTTCCGCCACGTAGCGCCCGCGCAGATCTTCCGGCAAATTGGCCAGGGTCACCGGCCCCGCCTGCAGGGAATCGCCGAGCGCATTGAGTTGCCGCGGCAGGGTGCCGAGCAGCGCCGTCTCCAGTCGCCGCAGCGTGTCATCCGACCCGTCGAGCGCGTCGAGCGCGCGCGCCATCCGCTTCGCAGCGTCGGAGAGCGGCCCGGCGGTCAACTTCTCCAACGCCCCGCGCAGCGCGGCGACGGCGCGGCGGCGGGTTTCGGCGTCAATCGGCGCAATCCCCGCAACCGGCGCCGCCATGGCCGAATAAGGGATCGCCATGGCTTCGATGAGTTCGAGTTTCTCCTGCTGCCGGGCCGGAACGAAGTCCGTTACCGTCAGTGCCGTATCCACGCCGGGCAGCTTGCGCGCGCGCGCCGCGATCGATGCCGCCGCCTCGAGATTCTTTGCCAGAACCGACACGCGGTACGGCTGCACCGTCGGATCGTCCAGCAACTCGAACAGGGTCGCGACCGATTCCGCATCCGGATTCCGCAAATTCATCGGATCGTCATCGAACCGCACGAAGGGAACGGCGATGGCCGCCAGCAGCGCCAGCAACACTGCGCCCCCGAGAATGGCCTGTGCGCGCCGATCGATTGCCGCGCGCGCCGTGCGGCCGATCCGGGCACCGCGATCCGCCCGGGCGTCGCGGAGCGGGAACAGCGCCAGCATGGCGGGCAACACGGTCAAATTCGCAAAGAGCGCGATGAACATACCGACGCCCGCGATCAATCCCAGTTCCGAAACGCCACGATAGGCGGTCGGCAGGAACGAGAAAAAGGCAGTCGCGGCCGCCAGGGCGCATAGCGCGAGCGCGCCGCCGACCTCCCCCGCCGCGGACTGCAATGCCTTCTCGGTCCCATGGCCCGCGGCCACCGCCTCCCGGTAGCGCAAGGAGAAATGGATTCCGAAATCGACGCTGAGGCCGAGAAAGAGCACCGCGAAGGCGACCGATATGATGTTCAGTTCGCCGATCGCCACGGAGGCGAAAAAGGCATTCCACAACAATCCGAACACCAGCGTCAGGATCACCGGGACGATCAGCCGGACCGACGCCAATCCGATCCACAGCAAACCGATGACCAGCACCACGGACAGGCCGCCGACAAGGCCCATTCCCTCCTGCACGCTGCGCAACTCGTCCTGCAGCAGGGCCTTGCCGCCGGTGATGCGAATCCGGATCGCGCCGTCCCCGGGCAATCCCGCGGCGGCACCGGCGGCACGGATCGCACGGATCGCCGCGGCGGCCGGTTCAAGCGAGCCGAATTCGTAACGCGGCTTCACCGTTATCAGCTTGCGGCGGTCGGCCGGCGTCGCGACCCGCCCGCTCATCAATTCGCGCCACGCCAGTGTGGCCGGCTGACCCGCGCCGACCCGCTCTACCGTTTCCGCCATGGCTTCCAGGGCCGTCTTCAACCCCGCCGCTTCATCGCCTTTCGCCTCCAGCGCCAGCTTCAGGACGTCGGCAAGACCGCGCAGCGATAAATCGTCATACAGTGTCAGCAGCAGCGGCTGGACTTCCGCGAGGCGGTCGCTCAGATTCTCCAGCGCCTCGACGTCAAGATACAGCAGGCCGTTCTGCCGGAAGAACGTGTCCCCTTGCGGATAGAAAACATGCTCGAATTGCTCGGGCTTGGCCCGCAGGGCGGCGACGAGACGGTCCGCCGCGCGATCCGCCGCATCGGCAGTGCCGGCCGACAGGACGACCAGCAACTCGTTCTGTGTTCGTGGAAACGCCGCGTTCCGCTCCCGGTTGCGCTGGCGGAACGGCAATTCCTCCGAGAGCAGATCATCCGTGTTGGTGTTGATGCGAAGGTTCTGCGCGGTGAAATAAACCGCGCCCGTAACTGCGGCGACACACAGCATCATGACCAGGATCGCATGCCGGGCGACCCCGCCGACCCATCCTGCCAACAGCCGCCGCCCCCTATTTTGCGGGCCTTCTGTCATCGGGCCCAGCGTGCGCTCCTGACCGGGCCGCGCAACGTCCGCGCCAGGATCCGGCGCCGACAGCTTGTGAAGCAATCCAATGTCATGATGTAATCCTCAACCCGCCATGGCGCGGGGCCCTGCGGCCGACAAACGATGCCGCGGAGAAATAGCGCCGTGCCTCCCGTCGCGCAACTGTTCCAATCTGGCGATGACGAAAAACCGGACAGGGAAAACCTATACTGTCGTTGACGAGCGCCGCCGCGACCGAGTCACGCCACACCGACAAAGGATACAATCCATGCAGACAGGTTCGGAGTTCGAGATCATCCCCAGCGGGGCGGCGCTGGGCGCGGAAATTCGCGGCATCGACCTGTCCCGGCCGCTTGACGACGAGACCTTCCGCGCCATCGAGGCGGCATTCAACGAGCATTCGGTGCTTTATTTCCGAAATCAGGATTTGAAGCCGCCGCAAATGATCGACTATGCGCACCGCTATGGAGAGGTGCAGCGGCTGTTTCTCAACCACTACGCCATGCCGGACTATCCGGAAATCCTGTACGTGTCGAACATCCAGGAAAACGGTCGGGATATCGGCTACGCGGATGCGGGCTCGGTGTGGCACACGGACATGTCCTTCGAGCAACGCCCGCCGCGGGCGACCATACTGCACGCACGAGAAATCCCCATTACCGGGGATGGCACGGTGCTGGGCGACACGCTATTCGCCAGCGCGGTCGAGGCATACGATTCCCTATCCGATGCGCTGAAGGAAAAGCTGCGGGGGCTCCGTGTGGTGCATGACGTCGCTGGCCGACGCCACAAGACCGGCACGGGGACCAAGGAGGACCAGAAGCAGCATGAGGAAAAACCGCTGATCGCCCACCCGGTCATCCGCCGCCACCCCTATACGGACAAGAAGGCGATTTATGTCTGCAATGGCGAATGCGTCGCCATCGAGGGGATGGACGACACGGACGCGCTGTCGCTGATCGACGAACTGGCCTCGACCGTGATCCGCGACGAATTCATCTACCGCCACCGCTGGGCGGTGGGCGACGTGATCATGTGGGATAATTGCGCCGTTCAGCACCTCGCCCTGCACGACTATCAACTGCCGCTGCGGCGCATGATGTGGCGCATCACGGTGGGCTATACCGAAGTTTTTGAATAGGGAGCGCTGCCCCGTATCGTCGATGACGGAAAATGCGATAGGCACTCGGTCGGCGCCGCAACGGTCTGCGCCCGTTTCACCATGGATATCACGCGAGATTAACAGGGAAGCAGTCTGATGAAACCAGGAACGGAATTCGAAATCGTGCCGAGCGGCGCCGCGCTGGGCGCGGAAATTCGCGGCATCGACCTGTCCCGGCCGCTTGACGACGAGACCTTCCGCGCCATCGAGGCCGCATTCAACGAACATTCGGTCCTGTGTTTCCGAAATCAGGATTTGAAGCCGCCGCAATTGATCGACTATGCGAGCCGCTATGGCGAAGTGCAGCGACTGATGTTCTTCAACCACTATGCCATGCCGGACTATCCGGAAATCCTGTACATATCGAATATCCAGGAAAACGGGCAGGATATCGGCTATGCCGATGCCGGCTCGGTCTGGCATACGGACATGTCTTTCGAGCAGCGGCCGCCGCGGGCGACCATGCTGCACGCAAGGGAAATCCCCATTACCGAGGATGGCACGGTGCTGGGCGAGACCCTGTTCGCCAGCGCGGTCAAGGCATACGAGTCCCTGGAGCCGGAATTAAAGGAGAAGCTAAAGGGGCTGCGCGTGGTGCATGACGTCGCGGGCCGCCGCCGCAAGACCGGCACGGGCACCAAGGAGGACCAGGAGGAATACGAGGCCAAGCCGCTGATCGTTCACCCGGCCATCCGCCGCCACCCCTATACCGACCGGCAGGCGATCTATGTCTTTAACGGCGAATGCGTCGCCATCGAGGGGATGGACGACACCGAAGCGCTGCCGCTGATCGACGAACTAGCCTCGACCGTGATCCGCGATGAATTCATCTACCGCCACCGCTGGGCGGTGGGCGACCTGATCATGTGGGACAATTGCGCCGTGCAGCACCTCGCCATGCACGACTACGAATTGCCGCTGCGGCGCATGATGTGGCGCATCACGGTCGGCTACACCGAGGTGTATGAATAGGGAGTGCGGGGAACCGTGTTCGAGATCGGCGACGCCGGCAGAGTCGGCGCCCGGTCGCGCGTTATACCGAATAGCATTCGATCGGAAAAATATCGGGGCGATGACCGTTTTTTTGATCGGCGACAAAGACGCGTTCACCACATTCTTGCACTAATTGAAAATAATATATTGATATTATTATTCTTTTTATTCCTCACTTTCGCCGCATTAAATAATGCGCCGTTAACCATGTATTAATTCCTAAGCTATATCTTCACCCTATTCTCCATGACGCACTTTACTCACTTCGAGCCCCGCTTCTCTCCCAGCGGGGCTCTTTTTTTGCCGCGGCCCATTCCCTGAAACCCCCGTTCATCGTATCGCTTCGGCCAAAGCCTCCGGGAATATTAAATTTCCTGCGATAGCCGTAGGGAATATTCATTTCGGTTTCGGACCTGTATAGTCAATGGGCATTCGGTGGTTCCCATCGGCACCGTTATCGGTACCGGCGCGCTTTCCGGCTGATCGAACAGCGGGCGCGCGCCGTATCGTTTCGGCCGAGCCCGGGCATCGCCGGACGCGACATAAAAACGAAATCGGGTGTCGGTCTATCGACCGGCGGGCAAACCCGAGGATACAGGGGGATGGAATGAAATGTTTTCGGGGGATTTGCCTCGCGCTGTTGCTGTTGCTGCCGAGCCAGGCGAAATCCGATGCGCTCGAAACCTATGGCGACATCGCCCAACTCGCGATTCCCGGCATTGCCCTGGCGGGCTCCTTGTACAAGGAAGACTATGAAGGCGTCGTACAGCTCGGCCTGACGTCCGCCGTAACCCTCGGCACCACATTTGCCCTCAAATACGGCGTCGACCGGCAACGGCCGAACAACAGTGGCGGCAAGTCGTTTCCGTCGGGTCACACCGCATCGGCCTTCATGGGCGCTTCCTACCTGCATTACCGCTATGGCTGGCAGTACGGTTTCCCGGCCTATGCGGCGGCCGTGGTCGTCGGCATCAGCCGCGTCGAAGCCGAAAAGCACCATGCATCGGACGTTATCGCATCGGCGGTAATCGCCAACGTCGCCGCCTATGTCTTCACCGATACCTTCGACGACAAGGTAACGCTGCTGCCGTTCGTCGATATCGGGAAAAAGAATTTCGGCATTACCGCCAAGATGGGATTCTGAGATGATCGGAGCGGGTTGACAGCCGCACCCGCCAGCCTACCTATTCTGCATCGACGACCGATCCGATTACGCGAACCAAAAAGGGATCCTGCAATGGCACAGCCGGCAGAACGTCAGCAGGCGTCCGGTTTCGTGGAGGCGCCGCTAAATTACGTGGTGTACACGGGCACGAAGCCGGTCACCCATATCGCCGTGCCCGGCGGCCCGCACACCCAGCGCGACGCGGAATTCAGGGAACATGTGATGGCGATCCACGACGCCCGGGCGGATGCCGACCGGTTCTCGCTGGAACATGACGGATTTGTCCTGACCCGCCACGAGACCGCCGTCTCGAACTTCTACGACGAGGATGAACTGCACGCCACCTATGACCGGGAGATGGAGCAGCTGGTGAAGGATTTTACCGGTGCCGCCCGGGTGGTGGTGTTCGACCACACCGTCCGCACAAACGCGGAAAACAAGCGCCTCGAGGCAAAAGCGCGCGAGCCGGTGCGGGTCGCCCATAACGACTACACGGAAAAGTCCGGACCGCAACGGGTGCGCGACATGCTGCCGGCGGACGAAGCCGAGGCGTTGCTGAAACGCCGCTTCGCCGTGGTTCAGGTGTGGCGGCCGATCAATACGACCGTGCGACAGTTGCCGCTGGCGATTTGCAACGCGCAAAGCATCGCCATGGACGACCTGATCGCGTCGGACCTGAAATACCGCGACCGGACCGGTGAGATTTTCCAACTCGCCCACAATCCGGACCACCGCTGGTACTACTACCCGAACATGGAGCGAAACGAAGCGCTGGTCTTCAAATGCTATGATTCCCTGAAGGACGGCCGGTCCCGCTTCACCGCGCACACCGCCTTCGAAGACCCGACATCGCCTCCGGACGCCCCGCCCCGGGAAAGCATCGAGACGCGTACGCTCGCATTTTTCTAGAGCAGCGGGGGGGGGGGT
>JBFFGE010000156.1:0-11036 GCA_041557595.1 Alphaproteobacteria bacterium | reverse complement strand
AGCAGCGCGCGTCGGGCGATCCCTATTTCTCGCATCCGGTCGAAGTCGCGGGCATCCTCACGGAGAAGAAGCTCGACGCGGCGTCGATCATCACTGGCCTGTTGCACGACACGGTCGAGGATACGGTGGCGACGCTCGACGACATCGAAGGCCAGTTCGGCGGCGAGATCGCCCGCCTGGTCGATGGCGTGACCAAGCTGTCGCAGCTCGAATTGCAATCCGATCGCAGCAAGCAGGCGGAGAATTTTCGCAAACTCGTACTCGCCATGTCGCAGGACATCCGTGTCCTGATCGTCAAGCTGGCCGACCGGCTGCACAACATGCGCACGCTTGGGTATATCAAGGATCCCGACAAGCGCCGCCGCATCGCCCGCGAAACCATGGACATCTACATTCCACTGGCCGAGCGGATCGGAATCCGCGACTGGAAGGAAGAGCTGGAAGACCTCGCCTTTGCGGAACTCAATCCGGACGCTCGCGCGTCGATCATCAGCCGGCTCGAATTCCTGCGTCAGCGGGGCGGGGATATCGGCGGCCGGGTGATGGAGGAGTTGCGCGCCAAGCTTGCCGAGAAGGCGGTGCAGGCCGACGTGTCCGGCCGCGAAAAACTGCCGAATTCGATCTGGCGCAAGATGCAGCGCAAGAATGTCGGGTTCGAACAGTTGTCCGACATCATGGCCTTCCGCATCCTGGTGGAGAATGTCGAGGAGTGTTACCGGGCGCTCGGCATCATTCATTCGAACTACCGGCTGGTGCCCGGCCGGTTCAAGGATCATATCTCGCTGCCCAAGCCCAATGGCTACCGGTCGTTGCACACCACCGTGCTGGGCCCGGAGAACCAGCGCGTCGAAATCCAGATCCGCACCTGGGAAATGCATGAGGTCGCCGAACTCGGCGTCGCCGCGCATTGGCAATACAAGCAGGGGGTGCCGCCGGACCGGCGCACCGAGGGCATGCAGTATCGCTGGCTGCGGGAGCTGCTGGAAATTCTCGATCACGCGGGCGGCGCGGAGGAGTTCCTGGAACACACGCGGATGGAAATGTTCGCCGATCAGGTGTTCTGTTTCACGCCGAAGGGCGAACTGCATGCGCTGCCCCATGGTGCGACGCCGGTCGACTTCGCCTATGCGGTGCATACGGATATCGGCAATACCTGCGTCGGCGCCAAGGTGAACGGCCGCATGACGCCGCTGCGGACCGAGCTGAACAACGGCGATCAGGTGGAGATCATCACCTCCAAGGCGCAGACGCCGTCGCCGACATGGGAAAGCTTCGTCGTGACCGGCAAGGCGCGCGCCTGTATCCGCCGCTTCGTGCGCGGCCAGGAGCGCCAGGAATATATGGGGCTCGGCCGCGAGATCGTCGAGAAGGTATTCAGACAGGACGGCTACGAATTGACGGACAAGGCGATCGATGGCGTCCTGGATGTGTTTCACTGCCGCGATGCCGATGAATTGTTCTCCGCGGTGGGCGCGGGCAACGTCGCCGGCGGCGAAGTCCTGACGGCGGTCTACCCCGGCAGCAAGAAGCGAAGCTGGCGGCAGGTCGTGGTCCCCTTGCGGCGGGCGCGCAAGGGCAAGACGGAGCCGGTCGCAATCAAGGGGCTGACCCATGGCATGGCGGTGCACATGGCCGGGTGCTGCCATCCGTTGCCGGGCGACCGTATCGTCGGGATTCAAACCACCGGCAAGGGCGTGACCATTCACACCATCGATTGCGAGGTGCTGGAGAGCTTCTCCGATATGCCCGAGCGCTGGATCGACGTGGCTTGGGATGCGGACTCGGATGAGACGTTCCACACGGCGCGGATCAATGTGGTGATCGCCAACACGCCCGGCAGCCTGGGCATTCTGTCGACGGTGGTCGGCCGCGACGGCGGCAATATCAGTAACCTCAAGATCACCGATCGATCGTCCGATTTCTTTGAAATGCAGATCGACATCGAGGTCGAGGATCTGAAACAATTGACGAACATCGTTGCCGCGTTGCGCGCGACATCGGTGATCAACTCGGTAAAACGGGCGCGGGAATAAAGGCGGGAGGACGCGGGATGACGCACGATGTGCGGCTCGGCGTAAACATCGATCACGTAGCCACGGTGCGCAACGCCCGCGGCATTCCTCACCCCGATCCGGTGCGCGCGGCGCTGCTCGCCGCCGAGGCCGGCGCCGACGGCATTACCGCGCATCTGCGCGAGGACCGGCGTCATATCGTGGACGCGGATATCGAACGGCTGATGGCCGAGATCGACATACCACTCAATTTCGAGATGGCGGCGACCGAGGAAATGGTGGAAATCGCGCGGCGTCACAAACCGCACGCCGCGTGTATCGTGCCGGAGAAACGCGAGGAGCTCACCACGGAAGGCGGGCTCGACGCGGCCGGCGGGCACAACCATCTTCGGCCGGTGGTCGGTCGGTTGGTCGATGCGGGAATTCGCGTATCGTTGTTTATCGATCCGGACCCGAGGCAGCTCGATGCCGCGGTGGCGCTCGGCGCGCCGGTGGTCGAATTGCATACCGGCAGCTATTGCGAGGCGGAGGAAGCGGAGCGCGAAGCGGAACTCGACCGTATCGTGACCGCGGCGGCGCATGCGGCGGCCGTGGGATTGGAATGCCATGCGGGGCACGGCCTGGCCTACGATACGGTTCAGCCGGTGGCGGCGATCCCCAATCTGGTCGAGCTCAACATCGGGCATTTCCTGATCGGCGAGGCGATCTTCGTTGGCCTCGCGCCGGCGATTGCACGGATGCGGGCGCTGATCGACGAAGCGCGGGCCGGGGGGCAATGAGGTGATTATCGGCATTGGCAGCGATCTGGTGGATATCCGCCGCGTCGAACGAACGCTCGAACGGTTCCCCGGCAAGTTCGAGGAACGGTGTTTTACCGAGATCGAGCGCCAGAAGTCGGATCGGCGCAAGCAGCGCGCCGCCAGTTACGCCAAGCGCTTCGCCGCCAAGGAAGCGTGCTCGAAGGCGCTCGGCACCGGATTCCGGCGCGGCGTGTTCTGGCGCGACATGGGCGTGGTCAATTTGCCGTCGGGCAAGCCCACCATGGAACTGAGCGGCGGCGCGCTGGACCGGCTCGGCGCGATCACGCCGCCGGGCACGCGCGCGCAAATCGATGTCAGCATCACGGACGAATACCCGCTGGCGCAGGTCACGGTGATCATTACGGCGGTGCCGTCGGAATAGGATGGGCGTACGGGCCGACTGTCCTGTGGCGCAATGCCCTCCCGAAACCACGATCGGTTGGCGGGGGTCTTAACCCGCAGGGCCGTCCGATCGTCGCGCCGAAGCGCCGGCCCGGAAGGGCATCGCATTTCTGTTCCACAGATGACGGGAGTCGAACCCGGCGGAGGGACTCGACGGACCGTCCCACAAGATGTGTGGCGACGGCGTCATACCATTCCGCAGCGAAGAGTTTAGTCGAGAGCGCCGCGCCGGCCTATGATTTTTTCTCGGTAGCGTCAGCTGCCGGGTCGGAGGCAAGCCCGGCGGCCCCGGCGCCGACCCCCATAACGAAAGTCTGGTTCGCGGCGTCGCCCGCCGCCATGGTTTGCAGCATCCGGAGTTGCAATAAATCCGGATTGTCCTTCAGCATGCGCGCGGCATTGGCGAGGCTGCGCAAGGCCGCGGTTTCGCCGCGCGCGCGTTCCAGCGCCGCTTCGCCGTCCTTGCGGGCGGTCACCAGCGCCGCATAGGACGACCGGACTTCCTTGTTGAGCATGAAGTCCCGCAGCGTTACCGAACAGATCTCCAGACCCATCGGTTCGACCGTCTCCGCCACGGCGGCCTGGACCTCGGCGGCGATGGGTTCGCGGTTTTCCAGCAGCGCATCCAGGGTTTTCTCGGCAATTGCCTTTCTGGTGGCGATTTGGACTGCGTGGTGCATATGGGCGCGAAAGTTTTCCACGGCGGTGGTCGCGACAACCGGGTCGATGATGCGGTAGTCGGCAACGAGGCTCACCTTCAGACCGATATTGTCCTGCGTCAGCACGTCCTGTCCGCCGATGACTTCGAGCTGCCGGCGTTTCTCGAGCGTGTCAACTCGGTGCGGCGGCCTGAGCAGACGGTACGCGCCCGGTCCGAGCACGCGTAGCAGCTTGCCGTCCTTATACAGCAGACCCCATTGATGTTCGTGAACGACGAAACGCCGCCATCGCAAGACGAAACTGCCGACAATCAAGAGCGCGATCAGCAGAATCGCCGCAACAATCGTGATCGAGATCACTTCAACCAAGCTGAGCGCCGCCATCGAATGCAATTCCCGTGGATGTGACTCGCAATACCATGGCCGGACGTTGCGCCGGCGGGCATGGCGCATCATACAGGGAGCGCGCGGCGTCCGATAGATTGTGCGGCCATCGCCGTCGCCGACCGCTATTCCACAGTGGCGAGCGCCGTCAGATCCCGTTGCAGCGCCGGTATGAATTGCGCTCGCAGGACGGTCAGGCGGATGACGGCGGTCGAAACCGCCAGGTCGGTATCGGGAGCCGCGTTGTCGTTCATGGAACTAAGGGCGGCGATCGTTTTTGCGTCGGCGAGCGTAGCGGCGGACATTCGTTTGGCGAGATAGTCGCGGTTGGTGCGTGCCAAGATGCGAACCACCCGATGGATTGGCTCCGAGCCCGTCGCGACCCGGTCGAACCATCGATACGCCTCGATGTAATTTCTTGTCGTCCCTTTACCCCAGGTATGCATGAGGCCGAGTCCGATCTGCGATTTCGCGTCGCCGGTATGCGCCGCGATTTGAAAAATCCTGAAAGCCTCCAGATAGTGCCCCTGGAGAAAGGCGTCCCGGCCACGCAGAAAATCCGCCATCGCCGCGCCCTGCATAAACAACAGCAGAAATGCCGCTATCGCGGCTGATTTTCCCATGGCGTTCCCCTCCGGTTCGACCACCCGGTGTGCGGGAATTTCTTGTGTTCTTGGTGCGAACCGAATCTGAAGGTACAGCAGTGAGGCTGCCAGTTCTGTACTGCCAAGGTGACAACTTGGCATTGGCCGTGGCTATTGCGGAGTACATCCGTTGCTCGAAAATAGCGCTGCGCGTCGGCCGTCCGGGGCGCAGGGAGCGCGCATCTACTTTTCAACGCATTTGATATAGGGCCCCAGTATCGCACTGCGCGCCATGGCGGTGCCGGCGCGATCGCGCAGGAAAGCGGTTGCGCGGCGCGGCGACCGTTTGCGCGGGTTGGGCAGAACCGCGGCGAGCAACCCCGATTCCCATTTCGTGAGCCTGGCCGCCGGCTTCTGGAAGTAGGCCCGCGCCGCCGCCTCGATGCCGTAGATGCCGGGTCCCCATTCGACCACGTTCATATAAATTTCCATGATACGGCGCTTGTCCCAGGCCCATTCGATCAGGAAGGTGAGCGGCGCCTCGATCGCCTTGCGCAGATAGGTGCGCCCGGGCCACAGGAACAGGTTTTTCGCGGTCTGCATGGAGATCGTACTGGCGCCGCGCAATCGGCCGCCTTGCAGGCGGTCGGCGACGGCATCCTGGACCTGTTCCCAGTCGACGCCGTTATGCAGGCAGAAGCGCGTGTCCTCGAGCGCGAGCACGGCCCGGATCGCGTGCGGTGAAATACGGCTGAGGGGCACCCAGTCTTTTTTGATGCCTTCGCCTTCGAACAGGCGGATCACCATCAGCGGCGTGATCGGCGGCGGTACCGCCCGGTATAAAATCGTCAGCAGCAACGGCGTGACGATCACGACGATCAAAAGAAAAAGCGTGAGCTTGGCAAGCTTGCCGAAGAGGCTGGTTTTTCGATACGCCACGTTGCCCTGCCTCCGCCCGATCCGTTCCGCGTCAGGCCGAGAAATCGCGTAAAATATGCCCCGGTGCGCGGTCGTGATCGCAATAGTCGGCGCCGTCATGCACCTGGACGCCGTTCACCCAGACGCCATGCATCCCGGCAGGGCGGCGAATGTACCGGCTTTGCCCGGCGGGCAGGTCCGCGACCCGTTCCGCGCCGCCGATGCCGACCGTCGCGGGATCGAACAGAATCATATCGGCCCACGCGCCCGGTACCAGCCGGCCGCGGTCCCGAATGCCATAGACCTCGGCCGGCCGGCTGGTCAGTTCCCGGACCGCTTCTCCCAGTGTGAAACAGTTTTTTTCCCGTACCCATCGGCCGAGCAAGTAGAGGCCGTATCCGGCATCGCAAAAGAAGGTGAGATGCGCCCCCGCATCGGAAAGGCTGATCAGGCTATCCGGGTGGCGCAGCATCGCCGCCACATCTTCGTCGATGACATTGAGCAATTTGGCGTTGTAGACGGTCGCCAATTCTTCCGAGAGGGCGAGGTCGAGAAACAGATCGAGCGGATCAACACCCCGGTCCTTGGCCAGCGCCGTGACGGTACGGCCCTCCAGCTCCGGATGGGTCGGCGAGGCAGCGATTTCCACGCGCGACCAATCGCCGTTGAAAATCCGGCTGCCGGCCGGCGTGGCGAGGCTGTCGCGCAGGGCTGCCCGGAATTCGCCGTCGGCAAAGGCTGTGCGCAGCGCCGCCGGATCGTCGATCGGCAGGTCGCTCCAGGGGTGGACGCCGTACATCGGATAGGCGCCGTCCAGGGTAAAGGTCATGCTGAGCGGCTGGCACGACACCTGGCCGTAGATCCGCAGCCCGGCTTCGCGCGCGGCGCGGCAGTCATCCAGGATGGCGTGCGTGTATTCGGGCACCTGTTCATTGTGCAGCAGGGCGGCATAGACCATCGGCCGGCCGGACCGCCGGGCGTATCCTGCCAGCGTATCGACCGTCGTGCGCTGGCCGGCGGTGACCATGAACAGGCCCCGGCCATGGGCGCCGAGCACGTCGATCAGGCGTTCGAATTCGGTTTCCTCGGCGAGCCGGGACGGCATCGGCACGCCGCCATGGCCCTTGTGGTTTTCGAAGGTCGAGGAGGCGAAGCCGATGGCGCCGGCGTCCAGCCCGTCGCGCAGCATGCCGGCCATTTGATCCAGTTCGTTCGCAGTGGCGGGGCGTTTCGACGCGTCTTCGCCCATGACGACGCAGCGCAGGCTTGAATGGCCATAGAATGCCGCGACATTGGGGACCGCACCCCGGCGTTCGAGGTGATCCATATAGTCGCCGAAGCTCTCGAATTGCCAATCGATCCCCGCTTCGAGCGCGGCCAGCGACATTCCCTCCACCTCGGACAGGTTTCGGATCAGCATGTCGCGCACGGCCGGGCGGTTCGGCGTGATGCAGAAGCCGCAATTGCCGATGACCACCGTGGTTACCCCGAGCGCCGGCGACGGCGAACAGCGCGCCTCCCAGGTAAGCTGCGCGTCGTAATGGGTGTGGACGTCGATGATGCCGGGCGCCAGCGTCAAACCGCCGGCCTCCACCGTCTCCTGTGCCGGCGCGGAAACGCGGCCGACTTCCGCGATCCTGCCGTCGCTGACCGCCAGGTCGGCCGCGACCGGCGGGCCGCCGAGGCCGTCCAGTAAGTGCGCGCCACGGATCAATAGGTCATGCATGATGCCAAACTTCCCGATTCCGCCACACCATAGGGGGGAGGCCAGTCGATGGGCAAGGCTGGCGACGCGACTTGACACGAACAGGCTCGCCGCCCATATGTGCGCCTTCCCATTCGGCGGTAAGGCGGAACGCGATGGCTTCGAATAATGCCGGCAACGAGCAAGGACAAGAAGAGGGCAGCGCGGCCTCCGACGCGTCGCCGGAATCGTCCGGCGGCGTCGTCGAAACGATCAAGACCGTCGTATACGCAGTGTTGATCGCCCTCTTTGTGCGGACCGTCGCGTATGAGCCCTTCAATATCCCGTCCGGATCGATGATTCCGACCCTGTTGGTCGGGGATTATCTGTTTGTCTCGAAATTTTCCTACGGATATAGCCGGTATTCGATTCCCTTCAGCCCGCCCCTGTTCGACGGCCGCATCCTTGCGGACCCGCCGGAACGCGGCGATGTCGCGATCTTCAAGCTGCCGTCCGACAACAGCACCGATTATATCAAGCGCGTTATCGGCCTGCCCGGCGACCGGATTCAGGTCGAGCGGGGCATCCTGTCCATTAACGGAAAGCAGGTGAGCCGCCGGCGCGTCGAGGATTATTCGCTGCAGACCCGGTCCGGCGTGGCTTTTCCGGTCCCGCGCTATGTGGAAACGTTGCCCAACGGTAAGTCCTACTACGTGATCGAGGCGGATCAGGACAATGGCAGTCTCGATAACACCAAGGAATTCACCGTTCCCGAAGGCCATTTTTTCATGATGGGCGACAACCGCGACAATTCGCTGGACAGCCGGGCGCCGGCAGTCGGGTTCGTGCCGTTCGTGAACTATGTCGGCCGCGCCGAAGTCCTGTTTTTCTCGGCAAAATGCGATCCCAACAACCGCTGCGCCGCCAGGATATGGGAAGTGTGGAAATGGCCGTTCGCGATCCGCTATGGCCGCCTGTTCAATGGGATCAATTGAGACCTGGCGGGCGCGCGTTCCCGGCCGGGGCATTGCGTGCGCGACGAGTCGCCCTAGAGTCATTGCCGGCCCCGCGTTGCTGCCGGCGCGGGGGGTGACCGAGGTGCGATGAGCGTCACAGTTGCGACCATACTGGATCATGAATTCGCGGACCCGGCCTTGCTGCGCCGGGCCCTGCTGCATCGCAGCGCCGCGCCGACCGGCGACCTCGGCTATGAGCGATTGGAATTTCTCGGCGACCGGGTGCTCGGCCTGGTCGTCACGGACATGCTGATGGCCGCGTTTCCGGCTGAAAACGAAGGGGCGCTGGCCCGCCGGCTGGCCGGCCTGGTTCGCCGCGAAACCCTCGCGGAGGCTGCCCGCGGCCTCGGTCTTGGCCAGTACATCCGGCTGAGCCGCAGCGAGGAAGACTGCGGCGGGCGGGATAACGACACGATCCTGGCGGATGTCTGCGAGGCGATTATCGGCGCGCTCTATCAGGATGGGGGGTTGGAGGCCGCGCGCGGCTTTATCCAGCGCCATTGGGCGGAACGCCTGGCCGCCGCGACGGAGCCGCCCCGGGACGCCAAGACCGCCTTGCAGGAATGGGCCCAGGGCAGCGGCCGGCCGCTGCCGGTATATCGGATGGTGGGCCGGACCGGGCCGGACCATGCGCCGGAATTCACCGTCTCGGTCGAGGTCGACGGCCAAGCGCCGGAGCAAGGTACGGGCGCATCGAAACGCCTGGCCGAACAGGCGGCCGCGGTAGGCCTGCTGCAACGGATTGGAAAAGATGCCTGAACCCCTTGCCGAAGACTCGCGATTCGGTTTCGTCGCCGTCCTCGGCGCGCCCAATGTCGGCAAGTCGACCCTGATCAATCGTTTGGTCGGCTCGAAGGTCACCATCGTGTCACCCAAGGTGCAGACGACCCGCAGCCGAATACTCGGGATCGCATTGCATGACGCCAGCCAGATCGTGCTGGTCGATACGCCCGGCATCTTTCAGCCGAAACGGCGGCTCGACCGGGCGATGGTCGCGGCGGCCTGGCAGGGCGCGTCGGATGCGGATGTGGTTTGTCTACTAGTAGATAGTGAGCGCGGCCAGGACGCGAACACGCGGCGCATCGTCGAGGGGCTCAAGAAGAATGGACGCGAGGCGGTGCTGGTGCTCAACAAGATCGATCAGGTGCGGCGGGAGACGTTGCTTTCCCTGAGCGCCAGGCTCAACGAGGACGGCCTCTTCAGCGATACTTTCATGGTATCCGCACTCAATGGCGATGGCGTTGACGATTTCGTGGATTTTCTGGCGCGGCGGGTGCCGCCGGGTATCTGGCACTATCCGGAAGACCAGATTTCCGATCTGCCGCAGCGCTTGTTGGCGGCGGAGGTGACACGGGAGCAGCTCTTCAACCTGACCCATCAGGAAGTGCCCTATGCGGTCGCCGTGGATACCGATTCCTGGGAGACTTTCCGCGACGGCAGCGTCAAGATCATGCAGACGATCTATGTCCAGCGCGACAGTCAGAAGCCGATCATCCTCGGCAAGGGTGGGGCTCTGATAAAGCGGGTGGGCGCGGCGGCGCGAGGGGAGTTGACTGAAATACTCGGATGCGCGGTCCATCTCTTTCTGCACGTCAAGGTACGCGAGAAATGGAGCGAGGATCGCAGCCACTTCCGGGCCTGGGGCCTGGACTATAATGCGTGAGCCGATGCAAATTGGCTCGTAGCGGGCCGTTTGGCGGCGCGTAATAATCTACTAGTAGATAAACTATGGAATGGTCCGACACCGGAATAGTGTTGTCCGCGCGGCGGCATGGCGAGGCGGCGGCGGTCGTCTCGATCCTGACCGAGACGCATGGCCGACATGCCGGGCTTGTGCGCGGCGGCGCGTCTCGGCGCCATCGAAGCACCGTGCAGCCGAGCAATCGGGTCGCGGCGACATGGCGGGCCCGTCTGGAAGACCATCTCGGCGCTTATGTCGTCGAGCTGCTGGAGAGCCCGGCGGCGCATTGGTTTGACGATCCGGGACGGCTGGCGGCGCTCAGCTCGGCCTGCGGTATCGTCGATGCGACCCTTCCGGAGCGGGAGCCATGCGAAAGCATTTACAACGACCTGTCGGATTTCTTTGGAGTCCTCAATGAAGACGGGTGGCCCGCGAAGTATGTGGCGTGGGAACTGACCCTGCTTGCCGATCTCGGCTTCGGTCTCGATCTCGGCCACTGCGCGGTCACCGGCGCGACCGAGGACCTTGCCTATGTTTCGCCGAAGAGCGGTCGGGCGGTCTCGGTCGCCGCGGCCGAGCCGTACCGCGACCGGTTGCTCCGATTGCCGGCGTTCCTGAGCAACGGCGGTCCGGCGTGCGATACGGCGGTGGCGGACGGGCTTGCGCTGACCGGGTATTTCCTCGACCGGCACCTGTTCGCCCCGCACCGCCGCAAACTTCCCGAGCCGCGGTCGCGGTTGCAGGACCGCCTGCGCCGCAAGTCATCGGCGGAAAGCGAATAACGCCGACCGCTAGCTGTGGAGCCTCAACAGGTTGTCCCGGTTGATCCGGAGTCGACTGATTGGCGTCTTGTCTTTTATTCCGCCATGGGGTCGATGCCAATTATACATATGCGT
>JBFFGE010000155.1:0-11149 GCA_041557595.1 Alphaproteobacteria bacterium | reverse complement strand
GCCAGCGGTTTCGCCTGCATCTACCACCGCGACGACAACGGCACGCCGGGCGATGCATCCGACGACACCTGGCCCCTGCACACGCAACTCACCAGCCCCGGCGTCGCCCAGAACCCCGACGACCACTTCGTCGAGCCCTGCCGCGTCAGGAAGGCTATCCGCGAAACCGTTCGATGCCGGCCAGGCTGTCGGCATCGAACAACCCGTCGCACCACGTCAACAACATGTCCGCGCGGCTATCGCTCCAGCCCCCGAACAAAACGTTATTGCGGAACTTGCCGATCAGCTCGTCCCGCGAAAGCGGCTCCCGCGCGCCGCCGCGCATATGCGGTTGGCGCAATTCCACGACCTCGCCATTGTTCAGCGTGGCCCGGATGTGGCCGCTGTAATTGCGCGGATAGTCGTTATCGGGGTCGACGATGTAGCGCACCTTGCCTGTAAGCGAGAGCATCGCCGGATCGTGGATGCGGTCCTCGGAAAACTGGGCGAGGCCCACCGCGCCGTCGAGGAAGCCGACGGCCAGCAGATAGGGGATGCTGAACTTCGCCGAATAGGGCGTCGTCGGCCGGTGTTTCTCGGCCAGCGGCTCCCACAGCCGGTGCACGATGCCCTCGCCGGTTTCGCATTCGATGGCGGCGATGTCGTCTGCCCGGACGCCGCGCTTGGCAAGCCCGATCGCGCAGTCGATATAGGGCTGCGCCATGGTGCCGCAGGCATAGGGCTTGAAGGCAAGCCGTTCCATCCGCCACTCCTCGCCGAGGCCGGCGGTCAGGTGCGAGAAATCCTGATCGATCGACGGGTCGGCGAAGGCGAAGAAGAAACCGTGCGTGCCTTCGAATACGGTGCGCGGGCCGGTAAATCCGGATTGCGCCATCAGCGCGGCGCGCAAGCCGCATTGCGCCGCCCACCCGGGATGCAGGCGCTTGGTCCAGGTGCCCTCGGCGAGGTATTCGATGATCCCGGACGCCATGCTGCCGGCGATGCCGAGCGCGTTGGCGATGGCGGCGGGGTTGAGGCCGAGCACCGATCCCACGCCCGCGGCCGCACCCATCGCGCCGATCACCGCGGTCGGATGAAATCCCGCCCGATGGATCGCCGTCGGCGCCACCACGGTCATGCGGCACATCAGCTCCATCGCGACCGCGGCGCCGGTCAGCGCGTCGCCGCCGCTGCGGCCGTAGCGTTCGCACGCCGCCAGGACCGCCGGCATGGATGGCGCGCCGGCGTGGACGGGCGAGCCTTCGAAGGTGTCGTCGAAATCCTCGCCATGCGCGGCCGTGCCGTTGACGACCGCGGCGCCGGCCGCATCGAACCCACGCGCATGGCCGAACGCGGTGCAATCGCCCGCGCCGTCCCAGCTCTCGGTGAGGCTGCGGATATAGTCGAAATTGCGCGCCGAGACGCAGTTGCCGGCGAAATCCAGCAGAACATTCTCCGCCATCCCGCGCACCGCGCCGGGAATCGTCGCCGGCGTTACCGCCGACGCCCAGTCCGCGATTTGTTCGCCGATGATCGGACTGCTAGCGGCGATATCGTTCTTGGCCATTCTCGTTCTCCCAGGTTGGCGCCAAACTCGGTCATACCGGACGCCGGATCATCCGTCGCGGTTTTGTCGCAGGGCGCGACTATATGGTCTCGCCGAAACACCGACAATCCAATGCGGCGATTGGAATGCGCCGGGCAGGCGCTAAACGATGTTGCCACGGAGGACCATCGACGGTTAAGTCTGAGGCGACGTTCGTCTCTCTCGAACCCTTGGTGAATCTGTTTGCGGCTTACATTCGTAATTCCGGTATTCGACGACTGGGAATCGCTCGGGCATCTGATCGGCGAAATCGATCGGACGCTTGCCGGCGGTTCCGAGACGGCGTCGCTAATTCTCGTGAATGACGGATCAGGTCAGCCGCCGCCGGATACGCTGGGCGAAAGCGACACGGGCGGCGCGGTTCAGGGCATCGAAATTCTGGACCTTTCCTATAACATGGGCAGCCAGCGGGCGATTGCCCTCGGCCTGCGCGAGGCTGCGCGGCGCGGCGACGCGGATGCGGTCGTTGTCATGGATGCGGATGGCGAGGACCGGCCCGAAGACATTCCGAAGTTGATCGCCATGCTGGATGAAGCGCCGGACGCGATTGTTGTTACGCTTCGGGCCAAGCGGTCCGAGGGCGTCCTGTTTTCCGTCCTGTATGCGGTCTACAAAATGATGTTCCGCGTGTTGACGGGCAAGATCATCAATTTTGGCAATTTTTCCGTGATCCCGGCGCGGGCGCTTGAGCGTCTCGTGCAAACGCCGGAGGTATGGAACCATCTGGCGGCGGCCTATGTTCGGTCGCCGTTGCCGATACGGGCGGTTCCGACGAACCGGGGCAAGCGGTATGCCGGAAGGTCGAACATGAACCTGCCGTCGCTGGTTCTTCATGGTATCGGCGCGATGTCGGTGTTTTCGGACATTCTGTTTTCGCGTCTTCTTATTGTGTGTACCGGCTTGGCAGGCGCCAGCGTTATCGCCGCCATCGCTGTTCTGGCGATCCGGTTTCTAACCGATCTTGCGATCCCGGGATGGGCGACCAACGCTGTCGGATTTCTCGGCGTGCTGTTCATACAATTGTTAATATTGATGCTCTCATCGGTATTCCTGCTGCTGAATTCTCGTCCATTGGTCAGCGTTACGCCGGCGACGCTGAGCGAAAAATTGATCGCGGGGCGGCGCCTCATCCGCAACGCCGAATAGCGAAATAGATTGCCTGTGTCCAAGAACGATGGTTTCGGGATTTATTCCGAATCGGAATTGCCCGCATTCGCCGAGGCGCGGAATTGGAAGCGCTATATCGCGAGTCGGCTTGGTCGCTATATTACCGGCAATGTGCTGGAAGTGGGCGCGGGCATCGGCACAACGACGGCGGCCCTCTGTCGCGGCGATGAGAGGGGGGTGGCTTTGCCTGGAACCGGAATTGCGGCGGTCCAGTGAAATCGGCGGCAAAATAAAGTCCGGGTTGTTGCCGTCGATTTGCCGGAGCCGAACGGGCACGTTGCGCGAATTGCCAGATGGACCGCAATTCGACACGATTCTGTACATCGACGTGCTGGAGCATATCGAAGACGATTTCGGCGAACTTGCTGCGGCGGGCAAATTACTCCTCCCCGGTGGCCGGCTGGTGGTTCTTGCGCCGGCGTGGCAGTGGTTGTTTAGCCCGTTCGACACCGCAATTGGCCATTTCCGCCGGTACAACCGGGCTGGCCTCCGTGGCCTAAATCCGCCGGGCCTCAGCGTCGCGGAATCGTTCTACTTCGACTCTGCAGGGTTGATCGCGGTGCTGGCGAATCGTTTTTTCCTCCGTTCAACCATGCCGACGGCCTCGCAAATACAAATTTGGGATCGGCTCTTGGTGCCGGTGTCACGAATCTTCGATCGGGCGGCGGGCAATATGTTGGGAAAATCGGTCGTTGTGGTTTGGAGTAAGGTTGGTACCTGAGGCTTTGCTTCCCTGCCTTCGATGGATTTCGAAAAGGGTATTTTAAAGTGTCGTTAGTTGATATTTCGCGCCGCGCTGCGGGCTACGTCCGAGCCCTATTGCTCGATCCATGGAGCAGCGCCCCATTGGTATGGTCGATGGTGGGGGCGTTATTCGCGCTAAGCATCGCGCGATACACCTTTCTGACGGCCCCAAATCACGACGTCGTCTGGTTATTGATCGCGGCGGAGCGAATGCTCGACGGCGGTACGTACAGCAATGATTTTTTCGAAGTCAATTGGCCCATGGCGATCATCATATATTGCCCCGGCGTATGGTTATCTCGGCTTATCGGGATCGATCTCTACGCCGGCCTTTTAATCTATCTGTTCGCCCTGATTGGCGGGTCGATATTTACCGCGCGGCGATTGTTGCATCGGTTGTTTTCGGAATTTCCCGCGGTGCACGGATTTACGATTGTCATTTACGCGTGGGTGCTGCTGTTGTTACCGCGCCAAATGTTCGGCCAGCGGGAGCATGTCGCGGCAATACTATTCCTGCCCTTTGTCATCGTCGCCGCGATGCGGTCCGCGGGCGCGCCACAAATCTCGCGCATCGCCGAAATTTGGATCAACATTGCCGCGACGATTGGCGCCACTATCAAGCCGCACTTTGTCCTGCTGCCCGCCGTGGTTTTTGCGTTGAGATTAGTGCGCCTCCGGACGTGGCGGGTATTACTTCACACCGATGCCCTGACTTTCTTGATATCGGGCACCGGCTGTATTGCCGCGATCGCCATGTTCTTCCCAGGATGGTTCGACGTGGCGGAAACGGCCTTGCAGCTTTATTCTGCCTACGATGCCAAATGGAGCGGTCTTGTGAGGACCGGCGTGACTTCGTTCGGTCTGGTATTTTTGGTTTTGGTAGGCAATTGGTTAGCCCCCATCTCGCGCGCCGCCAAGTCATTAATTTTCCACTTTGGGATTGTCGGAGTGGTCGCAACGATAATTTTTTTGCTGCAGCGAAAGGGCTGGAGCTATCAATATCTCATCGCTTCCGCCTCATTAAGTCTGATGACGATTGTATTCGCCGCAGGTCTATTGGCTCTCGCCGAACCTCGGCGAATACAGCGGCGAACCATGGTCGCAGGCGCGTCCGCAATGCTGCTGCTTGCAGTCGGATTGATGTTCATTGCCGGGAATCTCTGGCGCGGCTACCATCGTGCGCAGCGTTACCATACGGCAACGCTTACACAAATGATTCGGGCGACAAAGCCCGAAACCGCTTTGTTCGTATTCAGCCATCATGTTGGCGACGGGTTTCCGATGGTCATGTTGGAACAGCGGCCTTGGGCATCCCGATTCTCGGCACTGTGGCTGATGCCCGGTATCGTAAATGAGCTCGCAGAAGAGACTAACCCGTCGCAACTGGAGCGTCTGAAGTCGTTACGTCGATTTGCGACCCAAATGACTGTGGCGGATTTCAGGCGCTACCGTCCCGGTGTCGTGCTGGTCCGCAATAATGCACTCCGCGCGCAATCCAACCATAGTCTGGATTTCTTGGCCTTTTACCGAACTGACCCCGACTTTGAGGAGCTTTGGCGTCGATATCGAATTATCGGCCAATACACCAAATTTGACCTCTATGTACGATCCGAATAGGGGGTATCGGACGATTTTGCGGCAAGCGATGGAAACAGCATTCGGAATTGTGGAGTGACCCGATACACCACGCGTCCTTTCGCCCGCGATCGACTTCTCGGAACAAGCCGCGACCCCGATTTTGCCTCCTGTGGCGTCGATTCGGTCGCCGTGGTTCACATCATCTCGCCCGGCATAGATGTCGAACAGTCTACGCATGCTATTGGAAGGTTGTAGGATGCGTGGCCACGCGCGCATCGACCTGTTGATTGCCGCGGTGATCGCGTTGGCCGGTTCGGTATTCGCGTATTTTTTGCTTGAGCAGCCCGCACTGATTGGCATGGATGATGCCAATATTACGCAGGTCTACGCGCGAAACCTTTCTCTCGGTCATGGTTACGTTTACACGCCGGGGCATGAACGTGTCGAAGGGTCCACATCATTGCTGTGGACCCTTATCGTCGCCGCTGCCTTTTTCCTGACATCGAAACCGGAACCAATTTTGTTAGGCATCACCTTTGCGCTGACGGCAGGCTCGTTGTTTTTTGCATACCGCATTCTCGATGTATTTTCGCGTCAATCGCGATTGTCCCGAGCGGCCAGCGTCGTTTATCTCAGCGTCGTTTTGCTTGGCGTTTGCGGATTCTTTGCGTGGAACGTTCTATCGCTCATGGATTTGGCGCTGTGGACCTTCCTGCTCAACGGCCTGATCTTGGCGCTTCTGCTTCGGGCGGAGTTGCGCCTTCGTGGAAATGCCGCCCTTATTGTCTTTTCGATCCTTTCGGTTGTCATGGGACTTGCGCGCCCCGAGGCAATGGCCCTCGTACCGATAATGCTGGCAATCGGCGCGATAAGCGAGTGGCGTAGCGTCTCATGGCCGGCTGAGACGGCACGCGTTTATGGTGGGGCATTGATTTTCTCGTTGCTTGTTGGAGGCCTGCTCGCGTTCTTCAGATACACGTATTTCGGAGTGCCGTTTCCCAACACCTACTATGCCAAGGTATCGGGCGATCCTATCGACAATATTCGACAAGGCTTGATTTACCTATCGGATTTCAATAGCGGCAGCCCATTTGCCGATCTGATCATGTTGGCCTGTGCAGTTTGCTTCGTTGTTGCGACCCGAAATGTCTTCAGCTCCAAAATCACACCACCGGTCTTGGATCGATGCGTATTCATTCTCACCGCCGCGATAATGGCGGTCTTTGCGTTGACCTTGGTGAGCGGAGGCGATCATTTCGGGTCATTTCGGTTGATGCAACCGATCTACCCGTCGCTGTTTGTGGTTGCTTTTGTCATTGGCGCCGCAAGTTTCCGCATACCAAATGGCCGAGCCCGATTTCCGAAATGGTTCCGTGTCGTTTTGGTGTTGATGATTTCCGTTGTCTATCTGTCGACGACAATGGCGAATTTCAGCCGGGCAAGCCGGCTCAAACATGAGTTTCGTTTGGCGAAGAACGGCCGCGCATTAGGAGCGGTGTT
The DNA here is from genome assembly GCA_041557595.1 of Alphaproteobacteria bacterium. Classification (GTDB taxonomy): domain Bacteria; phylum Pseudomonadota; class Alphaproteobacteria; order UBA8366; family UBA8366; genus JAOTYV01. The sequence goes on along the minus strand of JBFFGE010000155.1, from coordinate 4,575 downwards.
GAATTCGATTGCCGAACGATCAGCGGGAACCCGCGTCGCGAGCATCACGGCCGGCGGCATTGCCATGACCTATAAAGGACGCATCGTCGATCTGATGGGATTGAACTGGCCGAAAATGGCCCATGCCACCGAACGGCGTAGCGGCGTCCACGGGCACAGCGCGTTTGCGGACAGTATTTTTTGGGCTGAATCGCCCGAGCTGGTTCTCCCGTCGATGAGCGACGCCAAGCCTTCGGCCATTGTCGATACCGACTTCCAATTGAAAATCCTGAACGGGCTGCAGCGTTCGGCCCGGTTTCGCAAGGAATATGCCCCGGTGGCCATTCCGGTTTCCGGGCGTTACGTCGTGACCTATGCACGTCGCGACTGGGTTGCGGAGTATTCGGCGCGCGGTAAAATTTTCACGCTCGGAAATGTCGTCCCTTAGAGCAGCTTATAGAATCGATCAACTTTTTCGCCGTTAAGTGATTCCAATTAAAGGCAGGTTGATCTAGCGATCGGCACCGAAACTCCTGATGCCGTTCATCTCGAGGGTGGCCGCGGCGCATGTCAGCCAGGCGGTGACGCTTTGTAAATTGTCGAAAATTACCGCCAGTCCGATACCCAAGGCTGTTCCAAGCATGAGACAATACGCGACGAATGCGGGCGAACCGGGATTCAGGGCCATGGCGCATTGGTTCCCGAGATTTCCGCATGATCGCGTTTCATCTGGTTCTCAATTACAGGTGGCGCCAAACCGCAAGGCTGCCCCGCTATTTCTCCGCCAATGCCGGGTAGAGATTGTGATAGCCGAGCTTGACCCGTTTTTCGGCGCGTTCCTTGGCGAGTTCCGGGCTCATGGGCACGAAGCCATGGCCTTCGACGATCCGGCCCATGAAGCACATGCGGGCGCACACGGCGATGGCGTCGTGCAGGCCCTTCTCGTCCCAGCCGGCGGCGAACACCGCGTCGGCGTCGGCCTGTTCCATCTCGCTCGGCGTGAGCGTCAGCTTGCGGACGAAAGCGAGCAGCGGTTTGAACCGGTCTTCGATCGGGGCGGCGTCGAGGTCGTCGAGCAGCTTGTCGACCAGGCCCTGCTCGATCCCCCAGGCATACGCCACTTCCGAATGCGCGACATAGGCGTAGCGGCAGTTCGCCAGCCCGACGACATAGGCGGCGATCATCTCGCGTTCGCCCGGCGACAGGGGCGACGGCCCGTTCATCAGCGCCTGCCCCATCCTGGCCCAATGGCCGTAGATCTCGGCATGTTCGGTAAACACTTCCGCCGGACCGGCGTCTTGCGGGTGGGATTTGAAAAAGGGCATGGGGCGACCTGTCATTCGCTGTTTCGGGAACATGAATCGTAAGGGAATTCTAGCCGAGGCGGGGCGCGGAGCAACCACCGCGGCACCCGGAGCGCGACGCAATACTATTTCGGGACAAGGGAGAAATTGGCGCGCCCGAGAGGATTCGAACCCCTGACCTACGCCTCCGGAGGGCGTCGCTCTATCCAGCTGAGCTACGGGCGCGCAGTTCTCGCCGGAGCCCCGCAATTTAGGGCAAGCTTCGTCCCGACGCCATCCCCTTCTTTAAGATTCGGCGGCCCGGCCGCAAGCGGGCGTTCCGCGCCGGACGGCAGCGGGACCTGCCGGTCGCCGATCCAGGCGACAACGTCGGTCAGCACCCGCTCCGCCTCAAGATCGCGCAGCAGCATGTGGTAGCCGGAATCATACTCCGCCAGGCGCAAATTGCACCCTGCGCGCGGCAGGCGCGCCTCCAGCGTGCGCCGCGCGCCGTTCGGAATGATGTCCTCGTTCTTACCGTACAGCATGAGGGTGTCGCCCCGCAGCGTCGGCGCGGCGGCGAGCGCTGCGTCCATCAGGTTCACCAGGCCGTAGATGGCGTCGATCCGGGTGCGTTTGATGACCTTCGGGTCGCGCGACAGCCGGCGCAGCATGGCGAAATTGTCCGATGGCACCCGGCCGAGGCCCCGGCCCGACACTTTCATCCCCGGTACGGTGTGCGACATGACCGCGAGGCCGATGCGCTGCCACAGCGGCATCGTCTCGCGCGACCATATGGCCGGCGCGGACAGGATGACGCCATCCGCCCGCGGCGGCGTCGCGCTCGCCAGCGCGGCCATGATGACCGCGCCGCCCATGCTTTCGCCCAGCACGATGAAGGGGATGCCGGGATGGCGGTTCCGCACGAGTTGGCTTGCCGCGGCCAGGTCGCCTATCAGCGTGTCGACCCCGGCCCAGCGGCCCGGATACGGTGCGTCGCCGAAGCCACGCTGGTCGTAGGCGTAGGTGATGATGCCGCGCTTCGCCCAGAAAGCGCCCGGCTCCTCGAACGCGCGGGAGTAGTCGTTGAAGCCGTGCAACGCGAGAATGGCGGCTTTTGGCGGACCCGCGGGCCGCGATACCCGAAGCGGCAAGAGCGCGCCGTCCGCCATGCGAAGGCTGTTGGCGTTCAGGCTCGGTCGGGTCGTCGGCGGATCCGCGGGAATGATCCGGGGCGTGCACGCGGCCAGGATTCCGATAAGCAGCAAGGCCGCGGCGGCGCGCGCGGTCATCGGTATTCGTCCTCGTCCGGTTTCCTGCGGCGGCGGGTCAACTGACGGAACACGGTCGCCAGATCGGCTTCCCGCGTGGTCAGGTCGGTGACCCGGACGCCGCTCCGGCCGATGGCGTCGAGCAACTCGCCGGCTTCGACGCGGCCGGTCCGGTAGCGGATGGTCAGGTGGTGCGGGTCGTCGAGCGCGCTTTGATAACGCCGCAACGGGTCCGGCACCGAGGCGAGCGGCTCGGCCAGGGTGATGCACAGCGCCTTGCTGTCGATCCGGCGCAGCAGGTCGTCCCGCGCCTCATCCGCCACCAGCCGACCATGGTCGATAATGGCGATGCGGTCGCACAGCGTCTCCGCCTCGTCCAGGTAGTGGGTGGTCAGCAGGATCGTGACGCCCTGGCGGTTGAGCGCCTTGACGTTCTGCCAGAGCTGTTCGCGCAGGTCGATGTCGACGCCCGCGGTAGGCTCGTCCAGAACCAGGATCGGCGGGTCGTGCACCATCGCCTTGGCGATCAGCAGGCGCCGGCGCATGCCGCCCGACAGGGTGCGGGAATAAGCGTCGGCCTTGTCGGTCAGGCCGACCGTCTCGAGGATTTCGGCGGTCCGGCGTTCCGACTTGCGCACGCCGTAGAAGCCCGCCTGCATCTCGAGGTATTCCCGCGCGGTGAAGAAGGAGTCGATGTTCAGCTCCTGCGGCACCACGCCGATCGCCGCCCGGGCGCTGCGCGATTCCCGGTCGATGTCGTGGCCCCAGATCCGCACCGATCCCGCGGTCTTCAGGACCAGCCCCGCGAGGATGTTGATGAGGGTCGATTTGCCGGCGCCGTTCGGGCCGAGCAGCGCGAACATCGATCCGCGCGGGATTGTCAGATCGACTCCGTCGAGCGCGGGCGCGGCGCCCGGGTTCCGCTTGCCGTAGATCTTCGTCAGCCCCGTGATCTGGACGGCGGCGTCCGGCGGCGCGACGGTGCGGCCGTTTACGGGTGGGCGCGTCGACATGGGGCGGTGGATGCGTGGTTGATCATGGCCGGGCTTTCGGTATCATCCGCCGGACCGTGCGGTCAATCGATCCGCTTTCCCGAAAAACGCCGCCCGGTCGCGTTGTACCTTTATGTCATGGAGGCCACCGGCCATGAAACCGCCCGAAACCATCGAGGTCGATACGCCGCAGATCCATTGTGACGGCGGCGACGGCGCTCTGGGACACCCGCGCATTTTCCTCAATATGGGGGAACAGCGTTCGGTGGACTGCCCGTATTGCGGCCGCCACTTCGTCCTCAAACAGGGTGCCAAGGCGACCGCCGCGCATTAGACCATTTCCTGTTTGGATTGACTCATCTGAAATGGTCTCTCTCTCTTGGTTCTTACGCAAATACGTCGTCGCGAACCGTTTCGGTTCGCTCGGGATTTGCTCTAAGCCGCGGCCGCACGACAAGGATTCCCGCCTGGCTTCGCGAACAGCCATGCGCTTCTTGTGAAGCGCGGTGCTATTGGGCATGCTGGCGCGGTGCCGAATGTCGCTGAAGATCAACGCGGGGATTAGGAATGCCGGACGACACCGCACCGAAACATGTCTATCTGGTTGACGGATCGGGATTTATCTTCCGGGCCTTTCACGCGATCAGACCGCTGACCAGCCCGGACGGCACGCCGGTGAACGCGGTCTATGGATTCGTTCAGATGCTGATGAAAATTCTGGACGATACGGACGCCGATCGGCTCGCGGTGATTTTCGATGCCGCGCGGAAGACGTTCCGCAACGACATTTATCCCGAATACAAGGCGCACCGGCCCCCGCCGCCGGAGGAGCTCGTTCCGCAATTCGGCCTGGTCAAGCGCGCGGTCGAGGCGTTCAACGTGCCGGCCATCGAAATGGAGGGGTTCGAGGCGGACGACATTATCGCGACCTATGCGCGGCTCGCCAAGGAGGCCGGCGCCGATGTGACGATCGTCTCGTCGGACAAGGATCTGATGCAGCTCGTCGACGAGCACGTCTCCCTCCTCGACACGGTGAAGGGGACTCGGATC
>JBFFGE010000154.1:0-11241 GCA_041557595.1 Alphaproteobacteria bacterium | reverse complement strand
GCGTGGTGGGCGGCGCCGGCCTCGAGACCCAGGGCAAGGGCGAGCCCGCCGAGCGCCGTCCGGCGCAACAGCGACTCGCGTTCCGGCTCGAATACCCAGGCGCGGATCGGCAAGATCCAGTGTCGATTTTCCGCGCTCGGCCGGGCCGCGGTCGGAAAGAAGACGATTTCCTCGTCCGACTTGATCGGCGACGCGAAGGCCGCCGCGTCGATCAGCAGTAGGGTGCCGAGGAGAAGCGGCAACAGGGACCGGAATCGGATGGGCTTCATTGTTGTGTCTTCATGGAAATGCGCGCCAGGTCGAAATTCTCGGGGACGGCGGCGAGATGCGCCGGGCATTGGCGGCAATCCGAGCTGCCGAATCCTGGAATTGGAATGCCGGTGCCGGGATGGGCGATCACCGCCGCCATCAATGCGCATTCATTGCCGCCGGGGTGCGCGAGTACGGCCCGCGCGGTGCCGCACCGGGTCATGAAATCCAGATGCCAGCGCATGGGCTTTTCGTATCGCAAATGCCGCGCAATGCGCGCGCGCAGACCGCCGGGTCCATAGGCGCTACCACAGTAAACATAGTTGCCAGTGGGCAGCGTCACCTCCGGGAACCGGGTCAAGGTCGTGGGGCGTGGAAGCTCGATCAACAGGGCATATGCGCCGGCGGCGGCGGGAATTTTTTCAGGGTCGACGGTGTGCTGCATCGCCTTCGCGTTTCAGCGGGCCAGCCCGTCGCGATAGGCCTGGATGCGCGCCTTGAGGCCGGGGCGGCTGGCCGAGGCGGCAAGGTCCGCCATGTCCTGCGCGCAGGTATCGCGCACGGTCGCCGCGAACAGCGCGCGGGTCGCTTCGGGCGATAGCGTGGCGGCGGCGTTTTCCGCCTCCGTTATCCGGGTAGGCCAGTCGGATTCGCCGGCGGTTTCAGTGGCGAAACCCAGGGCGACGGCCTCCGCGGCGTCGAAGGTTCGGGTTTCGTTTTGGATGCGCCGTGCCCCTTCATCGCCGATGCGAGCCGCGAGCCGCCGGGTGCCGAGCACGATGCCGAAGGCCAGGCCGGGCATGCGGAAGCGCGTTTCCGGCGCGGCGATGCGCCGGCTGCACGCGCAGAAGAGATCGGCGCCGGCGCCCATGGCGCGGCCCTTGGCGAGCGCTAGGCTCGGGAATGGCAGGTGATAGAGCGTCTGCAGCAGGGTCTCGATGCGCACGAAGCGGAGCGTCAGATCGCCCTCACTGACCGAGTCGAGATCGCTCAGGTCGAAGCCCGCGCAGAAATGCCGGCCTTCCGCGTCGAGCACCAGAAACCGGGTGCCGTCCGTCGCCGCCGCCGACACGGCGTCGAGCAATGCCTCCACCATCTCGGCGTCGAGCGCATTCGCCTTTTCCGCCCGGCTCAAGGTAATCCGGGTGGTGTCGCCGGTCCGGCCGACCGTAACGACCGGCATGGCTATTCCGCCGCGTCGAAGTAACGGTTCTCGAGACCGCTTTGATTGTCGTAGATCGAGCCGACGGTCGCGTCCGGCCGGAAGGGCATTGGAATCCGCACGGGCACGTCTTCCATGCGCGGCGTCATGCATTGTTCGCCGCGCACCAGCCGGTCTTCATAGGCCTCGAGCCCGCCCTTGAGTTCGTGCAGCGGCCAGGCATCGGCGGCGGCGTAGGATTGCAACAGGAAACGCCGCGGTTTGTTCGACGTGTTGTAGGCCGACCCGTGCACCAGGCGCGCGTGATGGATCGTCATGGTGCCGGCCGGCCCCATCAGCGGCACCGCCTTCTCGAAATCGAGATCGCATTTGGTCGGATCCATCGCGCCGCAGAAATAGCCCTGCGCGTGATGGTCGAAGACCGGCCCCTTATGGCTGCCGGGCAAGACCATCATGGGTCCGTTTTCCGGCCCGCAATCGTCGAGGTAGATGCCGACCGCGAGCACGTCCTGATTGCTGTGCGGATAGAACGCCCAGTCCTGATGCCATTCGACGGATTCGCCGTGCCCCGCAGACTTCATGTTGACCTTGCTGTTGTGCAGCCGGATGCCCGAGGGAAGGATCGGGTCCAGCGCATCCAGAATCATCTCGTTCGCGGCATGGGCATGGAAAAATTCGGAATTGAGATGCGGCGACTTGATGCGGCGCACCCGCGGCATTTCCGGCGTGTGGGCGGGATCGAGGTCGAGCGAGTCGTTGCTCCTGGTGAGTCGATCCGCGCCGGCGATCAAGCGCTCTACCTCGGCGACGATGCCGTCCAGGTGCGCTTTCGGCGCCGCGTTTTCGATGACCACATAGCCGTGCTCGTAGTAATGGTCGAGCTGTTCCTGACTGAGCGTCACGGCGGTCTCCTCCCGATGCATGCCGGCGAATTGTCGCGCCGACTATACCACCCGGCCCCGCGATCGCCCAGCGATTGGCGCGTGCATCGGGCACTCGAAATTTCGGTGGCACTCCGGCCGCGCGGAACCGCGCTTGTATCGTTCGCCGGCCGCGGTCAGTATTTGCCGACCCGCCGCCAACGCCTCCCGGGATTTTATGTGGACGCCTGAAAGCCTCGTTATCATCGGCTTGACCTTCTTCATCGCCGGATCAGTCAAGGGCGTCATCGGGCTCGGCTTGCCGACCGTGGCGCTGGCGCTGTTGACCGCGACCTATGGGTTGAAACCGGCGATGGCGCTGCTGCTCATTCCGTCGCTGGTGACCAATGTCTGGCAAGGCGTCGTCGGCGGCGCGTTTCTGGTTCTCATGCGTCGGCTGTGTTCGTTGTTGCTGCTGATCTGCATTGCCACCTGGTTCGGCGTGCACGTGCTGGCGATGGCCGACACGGCGCTGCTGTCGGCATTGCTGGGCGCTTTGCTCTGCCTCTATGCCGGGCTCAGCCTCGCGCGGGTCACCGTGCCGGGTCCGGGCCGGTCGGAGCCCTGGATTTCGCCGCTGGTCGGCGTGGTGAACGGGGTGCTCACCGGCATGACCGGTTCCTTCGTCGTCCCGTCGGTGATCTATCTGCAATCGCTCGGTCTGCCGCGCGACGCCTTCATCCAGGCGATGGGCATCGTGTTCTCCGTATCGACCCTGGCGCTGGCGGTCTCGCTCGGCGGGCAGCGGTTTCTCTCGGTGGAACTCGGTGCGGTGTCCGCCATCGCCATCGTCCCGGCAATCATCGGCATGGTATTCGGGCAAAAGATCCGCCGGCGCCTGTCGGAAGCGGCATTCCGGCGGGTGTTTTTCTGCGCGGTGCTGGTCCTCGGGATCTATATCATCGGACGATCGCTTTTCATGCCGGCGTGAGCGCGGCCGGAATTTGACAGGCCGTGTCGAATAGATCAGGTTTTCAGCGGTTGGAGACCTCTTCGTTGGCGCGTCCGCATGCTTCGACAGGCTCAGCATGAGGCCGCTACGGCGACAACCGTACTGGACTTGCGTCAGATAATTTTCCGCATCCTGAGCCTGACGAAGGATGCGGAAAATTATCCCGCACGGACATTCGCAGAGGTGTCGTATTGGGGCCGCGGCCGGGCCAATCGGTCCAACGGTTTGCGGCGTTTTTCCCGGAGAGAATTTGTATGAGTGACGATCTTGCCTTCGAAGGACTGCGCGTATTCGACATGTCGCAGGGCGTGGCCGCGCCCTATTGCGGCATGCTGCTGGCCCAGCACGGTGCCGATGTGGTCAAGATGGAACCGCCGCCGCCGGGGGACTGGAGCCGCGCCATGGGCAAACCCTATGGCGACCATAGCGCCAGTTCGGTGATCCTGTGCCGCGGCAAGCGCAGCGTCGGGATCGACCTCAAGAAGCCCAAGGGCCGGGAGATTGCCATGCGTCTCGCCTCCGAGGCCGATGTGGTGCTGCAGAACTACCGACCCGGCGTGATCGAGAAGTTCGGTCTGGATTATGACTCCGTGGCGAAGGTCAATCCGGACGTCGTCTATCTGTCGTTGACCGGGTTCGGGCCGACCGGGCCGAAGGCGCATCTGCCGGCAACCGATTCGGTGATGCAGGCCTTCACCGGCTTCATGTCGATCAATCGCGATGGCAACGGCGTTCCGCAACGCATCGACTACTACGCGATCGACGTTATCACCGGCCTCTATTCCTTCCAGGCGGTGTCCAGCGCGCTCTATCGCCGCGCGATCAAGGGCGGGGGCAAGCATATCCGCACGAGCCTGATGGAATCGGCGCTCGCCTTTCAGGACGTCAAGATGGTGCAGTTCAAGCTCGAGGGCGCGGAGTCGGAGCCGATCGGCGCGCCCGTGGGCACATTCCAAACGAAGGACGGGTATGTCTGCATCAATGCCCGCCGCGATCCGCACTTCCACGCGCTGTGCCGACTGCTCGGCTGGGACGACCTGATCGACGATCCGCGTTACGCGGATGCGCGCGCCCGGGTTGCCAACCGGGAAGGCCTGCTGGCCAAGCTGCAGGAGGAGGTCAAGCAAAAGACCACCGCGGAATGGGTCGAGGCGTTGAGCGGCATCGATATCCTGAACGCGCCGGTCAACGACTACGGCCAGTTGTTCGAGGCGGAGCAGGTCGCGGCCGTGAACGCGGTGCGCTGGATCGACCATGCCGCCGTCGGCAGCGTGCCGATGGGCAGCATCGCCGGGGTGCCGCCGCAGGCGACGGATAATCCGCGTTCGCACTCACCGCATATCGGCCAGCACAATCGCGAGGTCATGGCCGAGATCGGCGTGGACCAGGCGTCGATCTCCGCGCTGGAAGCGGACGGCACGCTGGTCGCCTTCGACTATCAGGCGGCGGCGGATTAGGCGGGCGTCATAGGCGCCCTAAAGCAAATCCCGAGCGAACCGAAACGGTTCGCGACGACGTATTTGCGTAAAAACCAGGAGATAGACCATTTCGTACGAGTCAATTCAAACAAGAAATGGTCTAGCCAAGCCCGAGCGCGGGCGCGATCGCCGGCGCGTTTTTCCAGGGATCGGCGCCGGGAAGTCTCGGGAACGTCAGGATCGGCGCGTCCGCGACGAAGCGGGCAATGGCGTCGCGCGTCTCGGCGACCGGCACCGGGTTTTTCTCGGACTCGCTGATGACGATCCCGGCGATGTCGATGCCGCGCCCGCGGACCGTCTCGGCCGCGGTGAGCGTATGGCTGATCGTGCCGAGATAGCTGCCGACGACAAGAAGCGCGGGCGCGCCCAGCGCCGCCATCCAGTCGAGCACCGTGTGTTGGGCGGTCAGCGGCACCATCACGCCGCCGACGCCCTCGATCAGCAGGATATCCTCGTTGCCACTCGCCGCCGCGCGGCAGAAACCCACGATGGCGTCGAGGTCGAGGGATCGTTTCTCCCGCGCCGCCGCCATGTCCGGCGAGAGCGGCGCGGCAAAGCGCCAGGGCGACATCGCGTCGATCGTCGCGACCGACTCCCGGCTCTCGAGGCTGCGCAGCAGGATCGCGGTATCGCTGTCCCGGTGGGTCTCCGGGGCGTATCCGCTGATCACCGGTTTCAGTGCCCGGACCGATTTGCCCGCGCGGCGCAATTGCCAGGCGATCGCGGCGGTCACCAGCGTCTTGCCGATTGCTGTGCCGGACGATGTAACGAAAACCGTCTTCACGCCGCGCCGTCGTGTTGCCGGGACATATGGGGACGCACCGCTTCGATGAGCCGGTCGATGTCGTCGTCGCGGTGCTCGGCGGTGAAGGTGAAGCGCAGCCGGGCGGTCCCTTCCGGCACCGTGGGCGGACGGATGGCCGTCACGAGGAACCCCTGCTCCATCAAGGATTGGCTGGCGGCGAGCGCGTCATCCGGGTCGCCCAGGATCAACGGCACGATGCAGCTCTCCGGGTCCGGCAGGTTCAGCGCCCGGGTGAAGCGCCGCGCCTTTTGCATCGGCTTGGCGACGAGGTCCGGGTCGGTTTCGATCAGCTCGAGCGCGGCGATGCAGGCGGCGACCGATCCCGGCGGCAACCCGGTGGTGTAGATGAAGCTGCGCGCCCGCGTCTTGATCAGGTCGATCACCGGCTTGCTGGCGCAGAGATACCCGCCATAGACGCCCACCGCCTTCGACAATGTGCCCATCTGCAGCGGCACGCGCGCCTTTTGGCCGGTGACGAAGCTGCTGCCCTTGCCGCCGGCGATCACGCCGAGGCCATGGGCGTCATCGGTCATCAGCCATGCGTCGTGTTCTTCCGCCAGATCCACCAGTTCCGCGACCGGTGCCAGGTCGCCATCCATGCTGAACACTCCATCGGTGAGGATCAGGCAATGGGGATGATCGCCCCGGTGCCGCGCCAGCAGTTCGGCGCAATGGGCGAGGTCGTTGTGTCGGAAGATCGCCAGCTTGGCGTGGCTGATCTGCGACCCGGCGAACAGGCAGGCATGGCAGTATTCGTCGGCGACGATCAGGTCGTCGGGCCGGATCAGCGACGGGATAATGCCGATATTCGTGAGGTATCCGCTGCCGAATACGACCGCGTCCTCGGCTTCCTTGTAGCGGGCGAGCCGCGTTTCCAGATCGGCGAAAAGCGGGTGATTGCCGGTGACCAGCCGCGAGGCGCCCGAGCCCGCGCCGAAACGCCGGGTCGCCTCGATTGCCGCCTCGATGACCCGGGGATGATGCGACAGATTGAGGTAGTCGTTGCAGCAAAAGGAAATCATGTCGCGGCCGTCGCGGCGCGCCTCGGTCGGCCCATACCGGTCGGTTTCGGCCAGCGTGCGTTTCAGGGACCGCGCGGTGAGATCCTCTAATTTTCTACGGGCGAAATGGTCGAGAGACTCCATGGGGCGCGGCCGCCTTCCGTGATCGGGATGAACGCTGCATTCTCGCCCGGGCCACCGGCCTGTCAACGGCTGTCTGGGCCTGTCTGTGGCTGTCTGTCTGTGCGGTGCGTCGGCGGGATCGCGTTTGACTTTGCCGGCGGCGTTAAAGATTATGCGGGCGACTCAATCCTTTGAAACGCTGAAGATACCGGGGCAAAATGACAATCGCCAATCTCCAGGACGCCGATACGGTCGCCAGCCAACCGAACCGCGCCGCCGCAGTGACCGGGATCCGGCACGATTGGGCCCGCGACGAGGTGGTGGCGCTGTTCGACCAGCCCTTCAACGATTTGCTGTTTCAGGCGCAGCAGGTGCATCGCCGGCACTTCGACGCCAACCAGGTGCAGAAGAGCCGTTTGTTGTCGATCAAGACGGGCGGGTGTCCGGAAGATTGCAAATACTGTCCGCAATCGGTGCATTACGATACCGGGCTCGATGCCGACAAGCTGATGCAGGTCGACGCGGTGATCGCGCAGGCGCGGGAGGCAAAGGCGGGCGGCGCGAGCCGGTTCTGCATGGGCGCTGCGTGGCGCAGTCCGAAGGATCGCGATCTCGACGCGATTATCGAGATGGTGCAGCAGGTCAAGGCGCTCGGCATGGAAACCTGCATGACGCTCGGCATGTTGAGCCGGACGCAGGCGGATCGATTGGCCGAGGCCGGCCTCGACTACTACAACCATAATATCGACACGTCCGAGGAATTCTACGGCGAGATCATTACCACGCGGACCTTTCAGGATCGGCTCGATACGCTGGGCCACGTGCGCGACTCGGGCATGAACGTGTGCAGCGGCGGCATCGTCGGCATGGGTGAAACCCGCGCCGACCGGGCCGGCATGCTGACCACGCTCGCCAACATGCCGTCGCACCCGGAAAGCGTGCCGATCAACATGCTGGTGCAGGTCGAGGGCACGCCGCTGACCGGAACGGGCGCGCTCGATATTCTTGAATTCGTGCGCACCATCGCGGTCGCCCGGATCATGATGCCGCAATCCTTCGTGCGGCTATCCGCCGGCCGCGAGCAGATGACCGACGAGGCGCAGGCGCTGTGCTTTCTCGCCGGCGCCAATTCGATCTTCTGCGGCGAGAAACTGCTGACCACCGGCAATCCCGATGTCGATCACGACGACGCGTTGTTCCAGCGGCTGGGCATCGAACCCTATGAGGTCGCGGGCGCGGAATGAGCGGGCCGGACGATTGGATCGAAACCGGCTTTCCGCATATCTGGCTGCCCTACGCGCAAATGAAGACGGCCCCACCGCCGGTCGCGGCGGTGCGGACCGAAGGGGCGCATATCCACCTCGCCGACGGCCGTGTCCTGATCGATGGGGTTTCGTCCTGGTGGACGGCGTGCCACGGTTATAATCATCCCCATATCCACGACGCCATTACCCAACAGCTCGACCGCATGCCGCATGTCATGCTGGGCGGCCTTGTGCACGAACCCGCGCTGACGCTGGCGCGCCGTCTGTCCGAGATGCTGCCGGGCGATCTGGGCCACGTCTTTTTTTCCGAATCGGGCTCCGTCTCGGTGGAAATCGCCCTGAAAATGGCGCTGCAATACTGGATCAACCAGGGCGCGCGCGGGCGGTCCGGCTTCGTCGCCTTCGAGCATGCCTATCACGGCGATACGATCGGCGCGATGTCGGTTTGCGATCCGGAGGAGGGCATGCACGCGCTGTTTTCCGGGGTGCTGCCGGCGCAACGGATCGTCCCGCTCCCGGTGGACGAGGCTGGGTTCGACGCCTTCGAAGGCGTCCTCCGCGCCGATCGGGACCGTATCGCCGCGGTCATATTGGAGCCTCTGATTCAGGCCGCGGGCGGCATGAAGTTTCATTCGGCGGCGATATTGCGCCGAATTGCCGAAACCTGCCGCGCGCACGACGTCTTGTTGATCCTGGACGAAATCGCCACCGGGTTTGGTCGCACCGGCAGCCTGTTCGCCGCTGAGCAGGCCGGCATATGCCCGGACATCGTCACCGTATCGAAGGCGTTGACCGGCGGGACGCTGCCGCTCGCGGCGACGGTTGCGGGGGACCGTGTCTATGACGGCTTCCTGTCCGAGGATTTCGGCCACGCCCTGATGCATGGGCCGACCTTTACCGGCAATGCGCTGGGATGCGCGGCCGCCAATGCGTCGCTCGATTTGTTCGAACGGGAACCCCGGCTCGCACAGGTGGCGGCGATCGAGGCGCAGTTGACGGCGGAATTGGAGCCATGTCGCGGACTGGCGGGGGTGGCCGACGTGCGGTGCAGGGGCGCCATCGGGGTTGTGCAGCTCGACCGGGTGCCGGATCACGACCGACTGCGCCGGCGCTTCCTGGAGGCGGGCGTTTGGGTCCGCCCCTTCGGTGACATCGTCTATCTGATGCCGCCCTTCATCATCGCGCCGGAAGAACTGACCACGCTAACGGCCGCGGTGTGTACGGTGGTTGCCGAGTGGTCGGCGGAAATCTAACGCCGTGGGGATTTAGACCATTTCTTGTTTGAATTGACTCAAATGAAATGGTCTATCTCTTGATTTTACGCAAATACGTCGTCGCGAACCGTTTTGGTTCGCTCGGGATTTGCTCTAGGCGTCGTCGGAGGCATCCTTGGGTTTGAGGTGCAGCGCCACCGAATTCATGCAGTAACGTTGCCCGGTCGGCGCGGGGCCATCGGGGAACACATGGCCGAGATGGGAATCGCAGGCCGCGCACGTCACTTCCGTTCGGCGCATGAACAGGCTGTTGTCGTCCCGTGTTTCGACCGAGCCATCGTCGATCGGTGCAAAGAAGCTGGGCCAGCCGGTGCCGGAATCGAATTTCGCGTCGGACGAGAATAACGGATTGCCGCAACAGATGCAGACGTAGGTTCCCTCGTCCTTGCAGTCGTTGTACTGGCCCGTGAAGGGGCGCTCGGTGCCGTGTTCGCGGGTCACGTTGTATTGCTCGCGCGTCAGCAGTTCGCGCCATTCGGCGTTGGTTTTCTCGACTTTCCGTGTCATCCCGGTCGCTGTCCTTGTCCATCATTCGGCTACGCAACGCTGCGCAGCCTTGCACCGCGGATCATGCATGCTCGCGCCGCCTTTGGCCATCGTTTCGTCAGGTTCCGAATCCGATTCAGCGCGAACCGGGCGGAAGGGAATGCCGTTCAACGCACCACATTCGATGGGTCCCTAAAATTACTAAAAACGGCCGGCCTCGCGGACGCTATTGCGAAAGTGCAACAACCCTATTCCTTTGAAACCCAGGTCGAAAAGTTATCGATTTAACAACTTATGGGGGAATAAATTTCCGGCAATCGGAGCCGTGCGCCCACCGTGCGGAGCCGTAGAGAAATTACAAGTTCGAGGGGTATTCATGTCGAGAATGAGCAGAGTCCTGATGGCATCGACCGCCATCGCCTTCGTGGCCGGTTCGGTATTGCCGGCGGTCGCCCAGGACCCGTCGGCGGCGCCGGGCGTCGTCAAGAGCGGCGACAAGATGACGCTGCGCCTATACGGTCAGGTCGCCCGGGGCTTCGGCGTCATCAGCGACGGTGAAACCAGTACATTCAAGCAGTTCGATAACGGCAACACATCGACCCGGATGGGCATCGACGGCCGTGGCAAGATTACCAAGGATGTACGCCTCAGGACCCGTTTGGAATACGAGATCGAGAACGGCAGCGCCAACCAGCTCGACGGACAGGGCAAGGATGGCGGTGGGCTGGACGTTCGTCATCTCGACGCGATCTTCTCGCACAAGCGTTTCGGATCGGTATGGATTGGCCGGGGCAACACGGCGACGAATGGCACCTCGGAAAAAAACCTGCTTCCCGGCGGCGGCTCGGGCCGCGAGGGCGGATCGACCCATGACGTGATCAAGGACGCGGTCGTGCTGGGCAAGGACAGCGGAACCGCCGAACCCGCACAGGTCGATACCCTCGGCAAGTTTTTCGACAATTTTGACGGTCTCAGCCGTCGTCAGCGCATTCGGTACGACACGCCGACGATTGCCGGCTTCAAACTGGGCGCCAGCGCCATCGACCAGCAAAGCTGGGACGTGGCGGCGCACTTCAAGGGCGCCCTTGCCGGCGTGAAGATCTCAAGGCCGGCGTCGGTTTCTCGCATGCCGCGGGCGACCTTGGCCGCGACGATGGCGACGGCATCCAGGACTTCAACCAGCTCAACGGCTCGATCTCGGTCCTGACTCCCTTCGGCGTCGGCGCGATATTTTCGGGCGGCAAGCAATGGCTCGACTATATGTCGGGTGTGGCGGCCGCGGCCCGGCGGACGCCCTACAACATCAACCCGGCGATTTTCTATACGGCCAAATGGACCGAGCTGGGGCCGACGGGAATCGAATACGCCTATCAGTTTTCCAACGAGATTTCCGCCGTCGGCGATGAGGGGCACGGTCATTCGGCCATGCTGACGCAGGTTCTGGCGAATACCGGTACGGACACCTTCGTGACGTTTCGATATTTCGACGTGAATCGTGCGGGCGCCGACCCGGAGGCGCGTTGGTT